>CAXIAS010000003.1:0-90899 GCA_964022195.1 uncultured Roseobacteraceae bacterium | reverse complement strand
GCGCCCCGTCTGCATCAGTTCTTCGGCAACCGTGTCTTCGTCAAATGGATTGAGCGACCGCAAATCCACAACACCGATGTCATAACCGTCTACAGCCGCAACCTCGGCTGCCTCCATACAAACCTTTAGTGTCGGGCCGTAGGTAATCAGCGTGGCCTCTGTTCCTGCGCGTCGCACAACAGCCTTGCCAATGGGCGGAACTTCGACGGGCAACGTGATGTCGGCCTTGTCCCAATAGAGCCGCTTTGGTTCGTAAAACAGGACCGGATCGTCGCTGGCAATTGCATGACGCAAAAGTCCATATGCATCTTCTACAGTGGCAGGCGTGACGACCGTCAAACCGGGCGTATGTGCCGCATATGCCTCTGAACTGTCGCTGTGATGCTCAACCGCACCGATGCCGCCGCCATATGGAATACGCACCACAACTGGTGTTGTCCAATGACCTTGTGTTCGGTTCCGCATCTTTGCCAGATGGCTGATCAATTGTTCAAAAGAAGGATAGCTGAAGGCATCAAACTGCATTTCAACAACTGGACGCAGACCATAGGCTGTCATGCCTACGCTCATCCCAAGAATGCCAGATTCCGCGATTGGCGTGTCAAAGCATCGAGCCTCGCCAAATTGGGCTGCCAGCTTTGACGTCACACGAAACACACCGCCAAGTGCACCGACGTCTTCGCCGAAGATCACAACGCGTTCATCTTCTGCCAAGGCATCGTGCAAGGCCGCGTTTAACGCGCCAACCATTGTAACAGGTGGCGGTTTGCTAAGGGCAAGTGTAGTCATGAATTGGTCTCCTGCAGGGCAACTGCTTGCTGTTGTTTCGCCAGATGCGGGGGCAGCGTGGCATATACATTGGAAAACAGGCGCGACGCGTCCTTTTCAGGGACATCCATGACGCCTCTGCGCAATTGGGCTGCAAGGTCGTTGGCCTTTTGCGTGATATCTTCGTTTATCTCGTCATCCAGCAATCCAAGTGCGATCAACGATGCCTGCAATTGATCAATCGGGTCTTTTGCTAGCCACGACTGTGCCTCTGCGGGGTCGCGATAAAGCGACGGATCGTCGGAGTTGGTGTGAGGAGCCATGCGATAGGTCCGTGCTTCGATAAGCGTCGGGCCGTCCCCGCAACGTGCCGTTTCAACTGCACTACGCACCGCGCAAAACGTCTCGGCAAAATTGTTGCCATCCACGCTGGTGCCGAGCATGCCATAGCCTGCCGCCTTGTCCGCTATCGACTTTGCGCGACATTGTTTATGGGACGGTACTGAAATGGCATAGCCGTTATGTTGTACCAAAAAGACGACAGGCACATCGAAAACAGCCGCCAGATTTAGCGCTTCGTGGAAGTCGCCTTCGCTTGTTGAACCTTCGCCGCACAAAACAAGCGCCACCGCGTTGCGGCCCGTATACCGCGCTGCCATCGCAAGACCAACAGCGTGCGACGCATGGGTCGCCAAGGGTGTCGAATGCGGAGCAGTGCGCAGTTCTAACGGATTGAACCCGCAGTGCCAGTCGCCGCGCAGCATCGTCAGCGCTTCGACCGGATCAACCCCGTGAGTGATCATCGCAACGGTGTCCCGATAGGTCGGAAACAACCAGTCAGTATGCCCCAAGGCCATGGCGGCGCTGATTTGGCAGGCTTCTTGCCCGCGTGACGACGGATAAACCGTCAGATAGCCTTGCTTTGCAAGATTGGTGGCCTGCTGGTCCAAGCGACGGCCAATTACCATCTTGCGATAGCCCGCCAACAACTCTGCGGCGCTGACATTCAAATGGCCAAAGGCCAGTTCTCCGGTTGGAAGTCTTGATAGATCATTCATGGTGCTGGCACCCTTTCCAATTGATGACCCCAGCGCCCCAAGTGAATCCAGCACCAAAGGCCGCAAGGACCACGCGGTTACCGGGCTTCAGAACATTGTCATTCTGTGCTTTCCAAAGGGCGATCGGGATAGAGGCTGAGGAGGTGTTTCCAACCTCGGCCACATACGAGGCGATTTTTTCGGTCGGCAGGCCCAGTTCGCGGCCAACCGCATTGACAATGCGGGCGTTCGCCTGATGGCAAACCACGAGATCCACATCGTCTTTTTCAAATTCACAGGCGCAAAGGACGTTCTCGACCTCTTCCGTCATGGTGTCTACGGCGGCGACATAGACTTCACCGCCATCCATTTGCAGGCGACCCGTTTCACGCCCAACGTAAAGAAAATCGGCACCTTCGCCCGCAGAACCAAAACTAAGGTATTGCGCACAATCGGTGCATTCTGATGAATGAGACGCTTGGACGATTACGGCTCCGGCACCATCGCCGAACAGAAATGCAGTGTTCGGATCATTGGGGTCGGCCAGCCGTGACATTGCATCGGCCCCGACAACGAGGATGCGATCGGACGTCCCCTGATCCACCCGTGCCATTGCATAATCCAGCGCATAAAGGAAACCCGTGCACGCCCCGCTCATGTCAATTGCACCAACAGCCGGGGCACCAAGCAAATACGCTAGCTCGGCGGCAAGACCAGGTGACACGTGGTCGGATGTGCTTGTGGCAACGATCACCATGTCGATGTCTTCAGCCGTCAATTTGCAGTCTGCCAGAGCATTTTCTGCTGCTGTGACCGCCAAATCGACAAGCCGTTCATCGGGTTGAAGGTGATATCGTTGGCGTATCCCGGATCGGCCGACAATCCATTGATCGGTGATGTTCAAATAAGCGAAGGCTGCGTTGTCGACGATTGTTGCAGGTAAAGCTGCGCCGACACCAGTTATAACAGACGTCATCTTGCGCCCCTTTCTTGTCGCACAAAGCGGGTCTGAATAGCAAAGCTCGCGCGCACGGCATCAGCCTGCTTTACAGTGACTTTGAAGTCTTGCCATTGTGCCGGTTTACTGGTGGCAACCGCGTGCAACGTCGGTTGGGTGTTCAGTTCGGCAAACGATTTAAAGTCCATCTCGATTGACGTGACGTGGACTTGGTCGGGCAGAACGTCGCTGTTCAAATAAGCCATAAGAACAGTCAGCTGACGGGCAGCTTCTGCCATCATCATGCCGGGATAGTGATCAAGTGGCCGGTCAAAGTACGGTGGCCTTGCTTGCGGTATTAGTAAGGCAGTCATGCCCTGCTCATGCCGCGCCGCTGCGCCGATCAATACGTTTTCAATCTTGCGCTTTCCGACGCAGACCGGATCGAGGGGTTCCACCCATCCCTGAGGATCACCGTATTCGGGCGCGTCGTCGCCACCACGTGTCGATTTGTATGCTTCAGGTTGTAGAAACGCGACAGTGCCTTCGTATGTGGCAATATGCTGGTCCTCTGCCATGCAGGCAAATGGTCCATCGGCTGCATAGGCTGTGCCGTCCCCCCTTCGCCGAACTTGGCTTTTGGGCACGACCACAAAGTGATCCAATTCGGCGTAGTCGTCAGCCCGTTCAAAAAGCGGATCAAGTGTCAGCTTTGTCTTTTTCAGAATGAACGTATGTTCAAACGGCACATCTAACAAAGCTCTTGAGATAACTTCGACGCCCTGCCGAATGAACTCTGCCAGATGAAGGGGGTCAGTTGCTCCGACTGGACCGTCGTTAAAAAACTGGTTGCGCGTGGGCAGCCTTCCGACAGCTACATAATCGCCTGAGGCAGATTGATAGACCTCGCGGAAGGGGTGCGGATGCAGCGGAAGGTTCGCTTGGCCGGGATCAACGATTACGCGGCGGGGAACATTCTTGTCGTGCAAAAGAAACTGCTGCTGCGCGCCCGCTTTTATAGGATTAGGATATGTCTGTTCCAACATTATCAGCCCCTCAATGCTAAGGTTACGTTATGGCCGCCGAAGCCCATAGAGTTCGACAGACCGACAAGCAGTGGCTTTTCATCGTTCAGCGGCTGCGCAGATTTGAGCAGCGCAAGCTCGCCCAGCTCTGGATCTGCCTGCCTCAGACCGTGCACGGGTGGAAGTTGGCGATTGCGCAATGCTAGCAAGGTCGCAATCGCCTCAACCGCGCCAGCAGCGCCAAGAAGATGGCCCAGATAGGATTTCGATGAAGACAGCGGGATCGAGTTCAAGTTTTGGCCAAGGGCCGCCCGCAACGCCATGATTTCGGTTGCGTCATTCAACTTGGTGCCCGTGCCGTGCGCATTGATGTAGTCAACATCAGCAGCGGTCAGACCGCCATCGTCTAATGCCGCCTGCACGGCAGCCGCAGCACTTGTGCCATTGGGTTCAGGTGCGGTGATATGATGGGCGTCAGACCGCACACCAAAACCGACGATCTCGCCTAAAATGGTGGCACCCCGTGCTTGGGCGACTTCTGCGGCTTCCAATACAAGCACCCCAGCCCCTTCGCCCAGAATGAAGCCATCCCGCTCTGAGGAAAACGGCACCGAGGAACCGGTCGGGGACAATGCACCGGCAGTTGTGAAAATCGCCGTGGTGAATGGCGTTGTTGCCGCCTCTGCCCCCCCAGCGACTGCCGCGTCAGCCTCTCCTGATCGGATCGCGCGAATTGCGGCAACAATTGCCTGTGCGCCGCCCGAACAGGCGCTGACAATGGCTGCTGTTTCGCCCCGAAGGCCAAAACGCATCGAGATGTGCGCCGCTGCGGCATTGGCCATCAACTTGGGCACCGTCAGTGGAGAAACCGCAGAGGCGCCATCAACGCGCATCTTTTCGATCTCTTCCTCCAGCGTCATCAACCCGCCAATGGCAGAGCCTATGATGCAAGGCACACGGTCGGCGTCGACTGGCGGGGTATCGCCCCAGCCAGCTTGTTCTAGTGCTTCGCGGGCTGCCACAACAGCAAGCTGTGCAAAACGATCCATGCGGAAATTTTCGCGCCGCCCAAGGACTTGCGCACCGTCAAATTCGCAGCAAAGACCTTTGCCATCTTTGATGCCCGACATCCCGGCAACTGCTTTGTCATGCAGGAGCTGGGCGCCGATCCCCAGAGGCGTAACAGCACCAATACCTGTTATGACAACCCGACGCTTCATGCGATGCCAGCCTTTTCAGCGATAAGCGTCACGGCATCAGCAATGGTCACGACATTTGCAAAATCGCCAGGGGCGACTGGGATCAAAAGCTGCTTTTTGACGCCTTGGCTCAACTCGACAACATCAAGCGAGTCTAGGCCCAGATCTTCAAGGTTCGCGCTTTCGCTGATCTCGCTTGCTTCCACGCCCATGTCTTGGATGAGCGTGCGCACAAACGTATCAATGCTGTCGCGTGAGTGTTTTGTTGCCAAATCTTTCATGTGATGTTCCTTTTAGTTGGGTTGGTTGGTGGTGGGTTAGGACAGACTGAAAGCTTGCGCTGACAGACCGCCATCGATGGTGAGGGTTTGCCCAGTGATGTAGGATGCACGGTCGCTGGCAAGAAAACGCACGCCTTCGGCAATTTCCGCCAATTCTGCTGGACGGCCCATCGGGACACCCCGTTTCACAGAGTTTTCAAAATGGCCCAGTTCTCGGGTCAGGTCTGTCGCAACAAGACCGGGCGCAATCGCGTTGACCGTGATGCCACGACGAGCGACCTCGACGGCAAGTGCGCGGGTGAGCCCGCCCAGTGCCGCTTTTGAGGCGGCATAGTTACTGATGCCTGCGATGGCTTGGGTCGCCACGAATGAAGTGATGTTGATCACCCGCCCGTGCCGTGCCCGCATCATCGCACCGATGGCGCGACGAGAGGTCTGAAAAGCGACGCCGACATTGGTGTCCAGCACGTCTTTCCAGGCTTTGTCGGTCAATCCCGTCAAGACGCCATCGTCGCGGATCCCGGCGTTATTCACCAGAACTGAAACTCGGCCAAAGCGATCTTCCAATTCAGTAAAAATCGCCTCTATTACGTCGGGATCTTGCAGGTCGCCGGGAACAGCGCATGCTGTGCCGCCCGCCTTTTCAATCTCGGTGACAACGGCCTCGGCCGTTTCGCGGCCCCGACGATATCCAACCGCGACGGGCCAACCGTCGGCGGCCAAGGTCTTGGCAATTTGGGCGCCTATCCCCCTACCGGCGCCCGTGACAAAGGCGCAGCCAAAGCTGTTATCCGAAGATTTCACTTGAATTTCCCTTATTCTAACGCCGCAAGGTCGTTGTTTTTGTTACGCGTAATCCGCAACTGCGCCTGCATCAGCGGGATTCGCAATTGCAGGTTTGAACACGCCGATCTGGTCCAACAGCGTAAGTTCATCACGGGCACCCCAGTGCTCGATCGCCATCCCGTCTTTGACGCGGAAGAAATGCAAGTGACGGATCTTGACCGGTTTGCCTGTCGCGGGGACACCCATAAAATCGCCCGTGTGAACGCCGCTAAATTCCATCGCCATCGCGTATTTGTCACCGGCTGCAAAAATGGTCAGTGGCATCCAAGCGGCGTCAGAGAACGCGTTGTTCATATAACGGGCCGTTGCCAGATAGCCATCTGGTCCGCCGCCGATGCCCTCAGAGGCCTCGTGGTCAACAAAGTCCGGGTGAATATATTTTTTCGCCGCTTCCTTATCGAGTGAGCTGAACACCATGCCCACCCCCATCGCGACATCGCGCAATTCGGCAGGGACATCTGCCATCATTTTCTGGATCGGTGTTTGCCAATCGGCCATAGTCTTTCCTTTCGAGTTTTCGTCTTTGGTTTTGGTTGCAACTCTTCTTCAGACATGAAGAATTTTCAGAAGGTCGGTTTTTGCGCGGGCGGCGTCCTGAAAATGGATCGCCTGCCATCCTTCGCTCACGGCACCCGCGCAGTTCTTTTCCAAGTCATCCACAAGAATGCAGCGATCCGGACGGACCCTCGCCTTTGCGGCGGCGGTTGCGAAAAAACTTGGTTCCGGCTTGCGGTGACCTTCTTCAAAGGACAGCACCACATGGTCGAACAACGCTTCGGCATCGACCATTTTGCGCCAGTGTTTGTCCCAAGTGGGAACCATGTTTGAAAGCATTCCGACCCGCACGTTAGTGCAGCGCACCTCGCGCAGGACGTCGACCCATGCTGCATTCGTGTCGCGCCCGTCGAACCAAGCATCAGCCAAGGTCGTCAGAGACAAGGCGCCACCTAATTCCTTGTTCAGCGCAGCCAGCCATTCGGACTCTGTGATCATGGGGCGATCCATCAGTTCCAGCGGATCGGATACGCCGTAGGCTTCGGCGAGGCGGCGCAAAGCCTGCATCATCTCGTCTGTGGTCAGCCCATGACCGGCGCAGAAGGTTGCCATCTGTTCGGCGATTGGCGGCGTCAGAACGCCTCCGAAATCGGTCCAGACATACCAAGGTTCGGAATTACGCATTGTTTTGTCCTATTGTGTCGGTCGACAGGCCCAAAATGATGGTCGCAATGATTTGACCGGCTTGAACAAATTCGGCGGTCAAGCGGATGTCACCCACCCGCTCTGTAGGGATCAGCACTCTTGCAACGACGGGCAGGTCAATTTCGGCAAACTGGCCAAACTTGCCTTTGACATAGCTGACGTCCCAATGATTGATGTCGGCATTTGGGCCTTGCGATAACGCCAGCATGGCAAGTTGGCGGGCCGCCTCGGTCAGAATTTGCATCGTAAGGTGATCGTAGGAATGATCAAAAAGGGCGCGGTTTTGCCAGGGCGGCGCGATGGTGGCGCGTGCCATGCCATCGGCAAACTCTAACTTGGCCAGAACGACGTTCAGCGGATTGTTGCGCCCGACACCATTGGGAGGCATAGCAACACCATCGGGACGGTCTGTCATTTGCGCAGTCCAAGGTGGCAAGTCGCCGCGTTGTTCTTCACGCAAGGCCTGTAGCTGGTTGTGACTCATGAGCTGGCCAGAACTCCAATGGGTCGCTGCAATCTGACCATCAACAAAAACGACCTGCTTACAAATGCCCGCGCGCGGTTCGCCGCGGCGCATTGTGGTCCAGTCGAATGTATTCTCGATGACGATTGCGGTTGGTTTTTCAGGATCATCAAAAGCGGAGATGTCGTGTATGTCCAACTCGCACTCGCTTGAGATCAGGATCGTTTTCTGTGGCACCTGCAGCGCATGAGCGCTGGCCAACGTGGCTTGGCGCGCGACTTCAAACAGCAAAAGCGGATCAACAGTCACACGCCATTTGGCATGATCATTAAAATAGCCGTGACACCGTGGAAGCTGGGCGGCAATCAGGACGGTACGGTCATCAATGGCACGGACATCTGTCAAAAAGACCTCTGACACTGCGGCGCGATGAACCAGCGCACGGTCAATCGTGGTATCATACGTAAGCGGGCGGCTTGCGTTAGCTTGACCGGGAATGGCGGGTTCTAGCGTCATCGGATTTCTTTCTGGCTTCTTGGAATATGAAAACGGGGCGTGCCCATTTGGGCGGTGATAGTGTGGGGGCAAGAGTCCAACTTGCCCCCACACACACAACACAAAGCGAAGAGCTGTGCCGCTTAGTCGCTTGTAAACATGTAAAGATTGCTTGCTTTGCCTTCATCGTTCAGGATCAGAAAGTCCCGACCGGTGCGCACAGTCTTCCCGTTTGGTGCTTCGGCTGACCATTCGATCAGGATGCCGTTGCCGTTTGGAACGCTGACCCCACCGATGAATTTCAAACCAGCGCCCTGAATGGCCTGTTCGTTAATGCTTGTGACGTTGGCAAGGATGGCATCGCGGCCATCAAACATGACGTTGGCGGGGGCGGCGTGGTGAACTGCGTTTTCTGCGAACAGCTTGGTGACAAGTGTCTCCCGCTCGGCTGTGTCAGTGGTGCGCCACAGTTGAACGTAGTCGGTTGCAAATTCTTGAAGTGCCATATGAGAAAGTTCCTCTTGGGTTTGGTTGGTTGTGCCGTCAGCAATGACCGCGGTGGTGGAAAGAGCGGCAAGCAAAGCGCCTGCGACAATTTTGGTGAGTATCTTCATTGGTTTTCCTTTGGTTTGGGATTGGATTAAAAGTTACTCGCCAGCGGCGACCTTTGGGGTGCCGCGACTACCGGCTAGGGCGGTAAAGACAGCCGCGGCGCAGATCACAGCCAACACGGCTCCGGTGATTGCCGATTGGCTGAGTGTCGCAAGTTTGCCATTGGCGCTGATGACTGCGGTGCTGCCCATGACGGCGATGCCAAGTGCGCCGCCCAATTGCATGGCCACGTCGGCAACAGCTGATCCGGCTCCGGACTGGTCTTCGGGCGTCGCATCAATGATCGAGTCAACCGATGGAGGGGCTGCAATACCGATCCCGAAGCCAAGCAGGGCAAGCGCAATCAACACTTCAACGTTGGTTGGCGATCCGGTGAAAGCCAGAAAGCCAAGACCCGCAGCCACCAGAAGTGGGCCAAACATCGTGACTTCGCCCAGACCGAAACGTTCCACCAACTTGGGTGCGATTGGAGCCACCAGAACTACACTGCACATTGCTAGCATGTGTAGACCAGCCCCAAGCGGGCCGTAGCCAAGTGTGAATTGGAGATGCTGTGTCACGATGAACAAGCCACCGAAGATACCAAAGAAAACAGACGCAATCGTGATTAGTGGCCCGCCAAAGTTACGGTTGGCGAAAACTGCACGGCTTAGCATAGGGTTCGAGGTTGTGCGTTCCCAGACAACGAAGGCTGCAATCAGTGCGATACCAGCGCCGATCAACCCGATTGTGACGGGGCTATACCACCCACGCATCGGTGCTTCGATGATCCCGTAGACCAGAAACAGTGGCCCCATGACAGACAGGGCAAGGCCAACAAGGTCCAGTTTCGACTGGCTCGTGCTTTTTGATTCTGGGATAATCGCGACACAACCAAGAATTGCAGCGGCCACGAGTGGCACATTAATTACAAAAATTGCGCCCCAGTGGAAGTTCTCAAGCAGAAAGCCGCCGATGATTGGCCCGAATGGAACACCGATGGAACCCATTGAAACCCAGATTCCGATTGCTTTTGCGCGCTCTTGGGCTGGAAAAATGTGTCGGATCAGCGCCAGGGTCGATGGCATGATCATAGATCCACCAAAACCCATCACAGCCCGCGCGGCGATCATCATGGCAGAGCTTTCCGCAAGGGCTGCGGCAATCGATCCCAGAAGCAGGACCACCATGCCAAGGATGAAAAAGAGGCGACGTCCATATTTGTCGGCCAGTCCGCCAACGAATAACAAAGGTGCTGCAAACGCTAGGGAATATGCAGCTACAAACCACTGAAGTTGACTGATGTTGGCATCAAGGTCGGCCTCAATCGTGGGCAAGGCAACGGTGACAATCAAAGTATCAAGGCTGGTAATCAACAGGGCCAAACACATGATGGCCAGCATTTTCCAACGATGCACGTAAACAGTTGGATCAGCCTGAGTCGGGGGGGGAGATGTTATATTCATGTCGTTTGTTTGCTCTCTTTGAACGAATGTCGAGCAAACGTCGTGGTTCTGCGGAAATCTCTCAATCGGCAGATTTTACAGTCGCGGTCCTATCGTTGACTTTCTAGGTCCCAGAGATAGTGTTAACTCTTTATAACATTGGTATTTTGGCCCAACTAATTCCCCCAAATAGAAAGGTGAAATGAGATTTCTTATGTCGCAATTACAAAAATCGATGGAACAGATGCAAAGTCTCTTTCAACCCCAAACAAGTACGACGGCTTTAAATAGAATTTCCGACTCTTACGGGCTTACTAATCTGGCCTATTTTGGCCTTCCGCGATTTGGCAGCTTGCAAACGCCGCCCCGGCTAAGGGTCACCTACAAAGACGAATGGGTGAACCACTATTCTAAAAAACGCTACGCCGCCGCCGACCCGGTTCTGCTGGAGGGGATAAAAACCAATACAACGCTTGATTGGGGATCGCTGGATAGGAACAGCGGCAACAACAAGACGTTCTTCGGCGAGGCCCGCGAATTTGGAATCGGCGAAAACGGCCTGACAATCCCGATCATGGGACAAGGCACCCCGATTGCGCTTGTATCATTCACTAGCAATGAAACTGGAGCGTCCTGGCGGAATTTTGTGGAGGAAAAAGAGCAAGAGCTTCATCTTGTCAGTATATCGCTACATGAACACATCTGGCAGTCAGATCAGTCTGACGGGCAAGACTGCGCATTGACGGAACGGGAAACTGAATGCTTGAAATGGGCGGCTGTCGGCAAAACTGCTTTCGAGAGTTCGGTCATTATGGGGCTGTCAGAACGCACCGTACGTCATCATCTGGAAATGTCTCGTAATAAACTGGATGCCACAAACATTACACACGCAGTGGTAAAGGCAATTAACGCCAACATGCTTGGTTTGATTTTTTGAACTGGTAAATCTGCCAATCCGTTTTGGCAAATCCGCCAATCCCCTTATCTTAAAGCACCTTAGTAGAAAGGCCCCAAGCTCCCGGCAGGGAGCACAATTATGTCTTTGGAGTAATAGTATGATTTTTTTGATCAATAGCGAAAACCGCCATCTTTACGCTGACCTATTGGATGACATGTTTCGCGTCCGTGCCGATGTCTTTAAAAAGCGCCTCAACTGGGATGTCACGGTAGAAGATGGCCGCGAAATCGACGTCTTTGACAAATGTGACCCAGCCTATATCGTTTCCGTTAGCGAAGTGACCGGTGCGTTTCAAGGATCTGTCCGCTTGCTGCCTACAACTGGTCCTAACATGCTGCGCGACGTGTTTCCGCAACTGCTTGACGGCGGTCAGATGATCGCTGACGACAAAATCTGGGAGAGTTCAAGGTTTTCGATCAACGCTGACCAGCCACAAATGCGTTGCCGCAAAGGTGCTGCGAAATTTATCCATAAGACGACAGTTGAACTGTTGTTGGGTATTATTGAGTGTGCACAGCGCAACGACGTCAAGCAGATTGTATCCGTCTATGACGCGCGCATGGGTCGGGTTTTCCGTCAGATCGGGTGCGACGCGATTCCTGTTGGCACCGCAAAGATGATTGGTGAAATCATGACACACGCTGGCATCTTTGAAACCACGGACCAGTCATGGCGCAAGATTGCCAGTTATGCAGAAATTACAAAACCCGTCGTCGGCGATGAGCTGCCTTTGGCAATAGCCTTCACTCAGTCCATCTTGCCGTCATTCGAAGATTTGGCGCGCTAGCGTCAGTTGTGATTTGGCCTTCACCTTCTTAACCAAGAAGCAAACCAGATCATAACTATCGCCGAGAAGCGCCAAAGCAGCCATTGATGCCAACACCCAATGCCAGCACTTGACTGATGATAGATTTTCCATACTCGCCTGTATCCAATCCTGCGTCATCGCCCCTTGGCACTACGGGCGACGTCGATTGCGACACGACTAAGGTGCCCCTAGATTTGCAGACGCTTTGCTTGGTGATTTTAAAACCAAGGAGAGACGATATAATCGAGGGCATTCGATTTCCGGATGAGCATAAGCAGGACGCTGTGGCGCAGGTTGTTTAGCGTCGATATGCGGTCAGCGAGGTGGCATTGCGTTTGGGGTTGGCACTTCATCGCTGTACACTTGGCAGGCACAATTTTCGAAGCCACCGCATGTAAGAGCTGAGGTTGCCGATCAAGCAGTTGAGATCCGGCGGCGTGCATATCTGACACGCAAGCACACAAACAACAAAGATTGAACACGGCGGGCGTCTAGGAAACGAGGGGCACCTCAATTCTGGGGTCGTTATTGGGTTCTAGCCAAATCCGCAGACCCTCTTCTCGCAGGCCCAGCATTGATCCGGGGTTGGCGTAATGGGCCGTCGCCTCGCGCCCGTCATCCAGCCGGACATCGGCCACAAACCGTTTGTAACGGCGGATCAGACGGGCGGGGATCAGAGGCGTGGCAAATTCCATGCGTCGCTCTATAACAAGACTGCAAGGACTGGAGAACAAAAGATGCCGAACCCAACCGCCGCCATGCTTGTGATCGGGGACGAAATTTTGTCGGGACGCACCCGCGACGCCAATATGCACCATTTGGCGGGGCAGTTGACCCAAGCTGGGATCGACCTGAAAGAAGTCCGTGTCGTGTCCGACGACGCGCCAGCCATCACGGCAGCCGCAAGGGCGCTGTCGGGCGCGCATACTTATGTGTTCACATCTGGTGGGATTGGGCCGACCCACGACGACATTACAGCCGACTGCATCGCGGCGGCCTTTGACGCGAACATCGATGTGCGCGGCGACGCTCGTGCAATCCTTCAGGCACATTATGACCGAGACGGAAAAGAGCTGAACGCCGCCCGCCTGCGCATGGCGCGCATCCCCGAAGGCGCCACGTTGATCGAAAACCCCGTCAGCGCAGCGCCAGGGTTTGTGTTGGAAAATGTACATGTGATGGCGGGGGTGCCGTCAATTTTTCAGGCGATGGTCGCCTCGGTGCTGCCCACCTTGACTGGCGGCGCGCCGCTACTGTCGCGGTCTTTGAGGGTGGTGCGCGGCGAAGGAGACATCGCCGGACCACTGGGTCAGTTCGCAGCCGCCCATCCCGACCTGTCGGTCGGGTCCTATCCGTTTCAGGAAAACGGCATTTACGGCGCCAATCTGGTGGTGCGCGGGGACGACGCGGCGGCTTTGAACGTCGCGATGGACGCGTTGGCGCAGGTGTTCGCCGAATGAGCCTGCCGGATATTCAAACCCTCTACGGCGTGGTGGACGCCACGTGGCCGGCGGCCAAGCTCACGAACAACGGCCCGTTTACGCTGCGCCAAGGGGAGGGTGGCGGCAGTAGGGTCAGTGCCGCGACGGCAAACAGCGCGGCGACCGACGCGGACGTCGACGCGGCCGCACAGGCAATGATCGCGATGGGCCAAGACCCATTGTTCATGATCCGCGCAGGCGACGAAGCGCTGGACAGCCAACTGGACGCTGCGGGATACACCATCATGGACCCTGTTTCGTTTTACGTCTGCGCGGTGGATGACCTGTGTGCCGTGCTACCACCCAAAACCGCCTTTCCCGCGTGGCCCCCGCTGGCAGCCCAACGCGAAATATGGGCCGCAGGTGGCGTCGGGCCAAGGCGTCTGGATGTGATGGCGCGGGCATCAGAGCCCAAAACCGCGATCCTTGGACGGACGAATGATTGTCCGGCGGGCACCGTTTTTGTGGCGCTCGACGGGCCGATTGCAATGCTGCACGCGCTAGAAATCAGCGCCGATTACAGGCGGCGCGGTCTGGCCCGCGGGTTGACTATCGGCTGTGCCAACTGGGCCCGAGACAATGGGGCCACGCACCTAAGCCTGATCACTACGCAGGCCAATGCCGCAGCCAATGCCCTATATGCTTCCCTCGGGATGACGGTTGTGGGACACTATCACTATCGTATCAAACCGGAGCCTCTGACGTGACCGATAAACCGACCGCCCTAGACCTGCCGATGGTTGACCCGCTGCCAGAGGCCACGCAAAAGTATTTCGACATTTGTCAGGAAAAACTGGGGCTGATCCCGAATGTCCTGCAGGCCTATGCGTTCGATATCGACAAGCTGAACGCGTTCACCGCCCTTTACAACGACGTGATGCTGGCGGATTCGGGCCTGTCGAAACTGGACCGCGAAATGATCGCCGTTGCGGTGTCGTCGATCAACAAATGCTATTATTGTCTGACAGCCCACGGCCAAGCGGTGCGGGCATTGTCGGGCAATCCAGAGCTGGGCGAGATGCTGGTGATGAACTGGCGGGTCGCCGATCTGGATGCGCGGCAAAAGGCGATGCTGGAATTCGCCGAACTGATGACAGTGTCCAGCGCCAAGATCCAAGAGGCGGATCGCGATCTGCTGCGCCGTGTCGGGTTCAGCGACCGCGATATTTGGGACATTGCTGCAACGGCGGGTTTTTACAACATGACGAACCGGATCGCCTCGGCCACGGATATGCGGCCCAATCCGGAATATCACAGCCAAAACAGATGATCCGCGCAGCGGCCCTTTTTGCGGCGGTATTTGCCGGACCAGCTGCGGCGCAGACCCTGTCGTTTCCGTCCAACGCGCGGATGACATCCCAAGAGGTGTCCGCACTGGACAGCTACGCCATGGCGGTTGGCCCATGGACCGACGGCTATGTCGAAACCCACATATCCGAAGGCCGCCTGACCCGTCAGGCATGGCGGATCGAGGCCACGGGACTGACCAGTTTGCAATTGATCCGCCCCCTAAGAGAACAGCTGCGCAATGACGGATACCGCGTCGTCTATGAGTGTGCTGACCGCGATTGCGGGGGGTTCGACTTTCGTTTTGCGCAAGCCATCCTGCCACCGCCCGATATGTTCGTGTCCTTGGGCGATTTTCGCTATCTGGCCGCCCGCCTAGGCGAGACGACGGTCAGCATTCTGGCCAGCCCAACCCCGACCGAAGGCTACGTGCAGGTCACGCGGGTCAGCCAAAACGACGAGACATTGGCATCCACCAGCGCCCCTGCGCTGCGCAGTGATACCGATGCCGAAACCAATGATGGTATCGCGGCCGGCCTCGGTCGTTCTGGGCGGGCCGTTTTGGACGGGCTGCGGTTCGAGACAGGATCAGCACGGCTGGGCGAAGGACCATTTGATGCTTTGGGGCAGCTGACCGATTATCTGGCAGGCGTTCCCGACCTGACGGTAGCGCTGGTCGGGCACACCGACAACCAAGGATCGCTAGAGGGAAACATCGCCCTGTCAAAACGGCGGGCCGCGTCGGTGTTAGAACGGTTGGTCACCGACTACGGTGTGCCGCGCCGCCAACTGGACGCGCAGGGTATGGGGTATCTATCACCCATCGCCCCGAACCTGACCCCCCAAGGACGCGAGGCCAATCGCAGGGTCGAGGTTATCATCACGTCGTCCCAGTGATTTAGGCAACGGACTGATCGACCTCGACCATTGATTCCAGTCCCTCTTCCCAGATGACCAGTTTTGCGCGCCCCGTGCGCTTGGCCTTGTAAAGGGCGTCATCGGCCCTGATCAGCAATTCATGCAAAGAAATGTCTGATGATACCTGCACCGCGCCCATCGACAGGGTCAGCGTTTTGCATTCATCCATGTTGCCCGTCTGGTAGGTGATCGGCTGTCCGATACGACCTGCAATCACACGGGCCTGTTCGATGGTCGCGCCTGCAAAATAGATTGCAAATTCCTCGCCGCCGATCCGGCCCGCGACATCATTGGTGCGCATGTTCCATTTCAGACGATGCGCGATTTCCTCGAGGCAGACATCCCCGACGCTGTGTCCATAGTTGTCATTGATTCGTTTGAAATGGTCGGCGTCCAGCAAGAACAGTACGCCGCGACCAACATGTTCAAGCCGCTGATTGGCAAGATCCATGAACGTCCGCCGGTTGTTTAGCCCCGTCAGCCCGTCCTTGCGCGACAAAAGTGACAGCCGTTTTTGCAACCGGTATTGATACATTCCCGATGCAAAACCCCCGAAAATAAGCGGACCGCCAACAAAAAGCGCCTCGAAGAAATGGTAGGTCAGGGACTGACGGACACCACCGCTGAAATGCGCAAACGCGACCAAACCGCCAAAGGCCAGTAGAATTGTGAATGCCGTCCGATATAGGACAGCAATCCAGTTCCTAGGCGCAAGAAAGTCGTAAAATCGGGCCATCGCATATCCTTTGACGGGGACGATAACGCGCAGTAGTTGAGGTGAGTTTAACGATGCCGAAAATAGAAAAGCGCGGCCACCTATACAGGGGCCGCGCCAGTTGGGCGTGTTTACTACACCGTTGGGAAATCTTAGATTACCATTCGTTCGGGCCTTTGTCGGCCAGCTCGTGCACGAGGTAATCAATGAATGCGCGGACCTTGGGCTGCGTAAAGCGGCCGGGCGGGTAGACCGCGTAGATGCCTTGGGTTTCACCCGGAAGATCGGGGATCGCTTCTTCCACCAGACCTTGTTTCAGGGCGTCCGCATAGAGGAAACTAGGCAGGTAGGCGATGCCAAGCCCGCCGATACAGGCGTTCAGCAAGGATTGCCCGTCGTTGACTGTTAGCCAGCCCGCTGTGCGCACCTGACGTTTTTCGCCAGAGGGTGCCGTCAGTTTCCACACAGCGGAATTCGACTGGTTGGAATAGTGCAGCAGCTTGTGTTCGTTCAGATCGTCGATCTTTTCGGGGCGGCCGTATTGTTCGAAGTAAGCGGGGCTGGCGATCATCTTCTTGGATGTTTCGGTCAGCTTGCGGGCGCGCAGGGTGCTGTCTTCCAGCTCGCCAATCCGCACGGCCATATCGAACCCTTCGGAAATCAGCTCAACATAGCGGTTGTTCAGCACCATGTTGACCGTAATGTCAGGAAATTCGTTCAGAAAGTCACCAAGGATCGGGGACAGGTGGTTGACCCCGAAATCCGTGGCTACACTGATCCGCAACAGGCCGGATGGCGCTGATTGCATTGATGTCACCAGCGCATCCGCTTCACCTGCGTCATTCAGAACGCGGCGGGCACGGTCGTAATAGGCCAGCCCGATTTCGGTAGGGCTAACGCGGCGGGTTGTCCGGTTTAGCAGACGTGCGCCCAGACGTGCCTCTAGCGAAGAGACATGTTTAGAGACAGCGGATTTCGAAATCCCCATCTTTTTGGCCGCGTCGGTAAATCCACCTTGGTCCACGACTGTGGCAAAGGCTTCCATTTCGGTCAGGCGATCCATGCTCGCTCCTGTCTCAGCTCAATAATTCGTTAAGGCAGGTTTGACCCTGAAATCAGGCAAGAATGGGACACTCGCCTGACAATTGAGGGGTAATCATAGGTTTTGGTGAAGGCATGGAAACAAACGAACCCCGCGGGAATCACAAATAGACGGCGACCATTGTGATCCAAAACGGCAGGGTAACAGCAGCCAATAGTGTGGATTGCGCCACCAAAGTGGCCACCAGTTCCCGATCCGCCCCAAAGCCTGCGGCCAGAACATGCGCCGCCGAAGCGGTGGGCAATGCGGCAAAGGTGACAAGCACAGCGGATAGATCAGACCGGACCCCAAACAGCCAACAACCCGCCATTGCAAGCGCGGGCAAGGCAATCAGTTTGACTGCATTAATCGCGGCGCTGAATTTGGTTAGCTGGCCCAGCGCGCGCCAGTTCATCGTAGCCCCGACCGAAATCAACGCGATTGGGATCGCTGCTGCCGACAGCATTTGCAGTGGTGCCATCACAGGTTTGGGAATGGATATCCCCGACAGCCCGACAACAACACCCGCAACCGAGGCCAGCAAGAACGAGTTTAACAAAATTTTCTTGGCTCCATCCAGAGCCCCTAAACTGCCCCCGCGTGATAGCACGGACACAGCAAAGATATTCGCGACAGGCACGGCCAAGCCGATCGCGACAGCCATTTGCGCCGCATTGCCATCGGCCAGTGTTGTGATCGCGATGATCGCAATCGCCGAATTAAACCGCCAGGCGGTTTGCCATCCGCCTGCAAAGTCCAAAAACCTGTCCGGCCCGAACCGGCGCACACCATACCCCATGACCAGCCCGAGGGTCAAAATGCCCCAGACCGCCGGTGCCATCCGGAACACGTCCCCGAACTGGATGGGCCGTCCGGCGGCTGAGACAAACAGCAGCGCGGGAAACAGGATTTCAAAATTCAGCTTGTCCAGCCCTTGCCATGCATTGACGGACAGCCTGCTCCGGATCAGCCCGCCAAGACCGACCATCAAAAAGCTGGGCAATAGCCCCAAGAGAATAGTTAGAAAAACCATGAAACGACCTGACCTAGGTTGATTTCCATCTTAGACCCCCGCACCAGATGGCATGCAAGCCCGTATTATAGCGTCGCGGCCAAACGTGTGCCTTGGTCAATGGCGCGTTTTGCGTCCAATTCGGCTGCGACATCCGCGCCGCCGATCACATGGGGCGCGCGCCCGGCCGCGATCAACGCGTCTGCTAGGCTGCGTTGCGGCACCTGTCCGGCACATAGCACAACCGTATCACATGCGATCAGGGTCGGGTTCTCGCGCGCCTCGCCGTAAGACACATGCAAACCGTCCGCATCAATCCGTTCGTAATTCACGCCGCCAATCATTTTCACGTCTTTCATCTGCAATGTCGCGCGGTGAATCCAGCCAGTGGTCTTGCCCAAGTTCTTGCCCAGTTTTTGCGCCTTGCGTTGAAGCAAAGTCACCTGCCGCACGGGCGCATCAGGCTGCGGGCCTTCAGGTCGAATACCTCCGCGCACGGTCTGCGGATCGCCCACGCCCCATTCGGTCAGCCACGCGTCCAGATCCTCGGTCGGGCTGTCATCGGTGACCAGATATTCAGCCACGTCAAAGCCGATCCCGCCCGCGCCGATGATTGCCACGCGATCGCCCACGGGGGCCTTGTGGCGCAACACGTCTATATAGGACAGCACATTGGGGCCGTCCTGGCCGTCGATCTGAGGGTCGCGCGGGGTGACGCCCGTGGCGATAACCACCTCGTCGAAGACCGCCAGCGCGGTGACGTCCGCTTCTTGATCCAGATGTAAGGTGATGCCCGCCTCGGCCACCATGGTTTGATAATAATCGACCAGTCCCCAGAATTCCTCTTTGCCGGGGACCCGTTTGGCCATATTCAATTGCCCGCCTATCTGGCTCGCTTTGTCGAAAATACTCACCTTGTGGCCGCGTTCCACCAGTGCAAGGGCGGTCGATAGCCCCGCTGGTCCTGCGCCTACAACGGCGATGTTTTTGGGCGTGGGGGCGGGGTCGATCACCAGCTCGGTCTCGTAGCACGCGCGGGGATTGACCAGACAGGTCGACATCTTGCCACTGAACGTGTGGTCCAGACAGGCTTGGTTGCAGGCGATACACGGCGCGATCTGTGCCGCCTGCCCTGCGGCGGCTTTGGCGACGAAATCGGGGTCGGCAAGAAACGGACGTGCCATGCTGACCATATCTGCGCACCCACCCGACAGCACGTCTTCGGCCACTTGCGGGGTGTTGATCCGGTTCGACGTGATGACAGGGATGCCGACCTCGCCCATCAGTTTCTGGGTCACCCAAGTGAAGGCACGGCGCGGCACCGATGTGGCAATCGTCGGGATGCGGGCCTCGTGCCAGCCGATACCAGTATTAAGGATCGTCGCACCTGCGGCCTCGACCGCGCGGGCCAGTTGCACCACCTCGGGCCAAGTGGACCCGTTTGGCACCAGATCAATCATCGACAAACGGTAGATCAGGATGAAATCAGGGCCGACGGCCTCGCGGACGCGGGCCACGACCTCGACCGGTAGGCGCATCCGGTTCTCGTATGACCCGCCCCATTCGTCGGTGCGTTTGTTGGTGTGTGACACTAGAAACTGGTTAAGAAAATACCCTTCCGATCCCATCACCTCGACACCGTCATATCCTGCTGCGCGCGCACGCACGGCGGCAGTGACGATATCGCCAATCTGTTTTTCAATGCCTTCCGCGTCCAATTCCTTGGGCGGGAAAGGAGAGATCGGGGATTTGACAGGGCTGGCGGACACGCAATCGGGCGAATAGGCATAGCGACCCGCGTGCAGAATCTGCATTGCGATTTTGCCGCCCGCCTCATGCACCCGGTCAGTGACCACCTTGTGATTGGCGATGTCTTGATCGTTGAACAAACCCGCAGCGCCGGGAAACACGCCGCCCTCGGCGTTGGGTGCCATGCCACCGGTGACCATCAGGCCAACTCCGCCCCGCGCACGGGTCGCATAGAATTCGGCCACGCGGTTCCAGTCGCGGGTTTCCTCTAGCCCTGTGTGCATCGACCCCATAAGCACGCGATTTTTCAGCGTCGTAAACCCGAGATCGAGCGGGGCGAGAAGATGGGGGTAATCAGACATGGGGCACCTTTGGTTGGGATACAGACAAACTGCCGCAAGTTGACGTGCGGGTCACCCACAACGCCACGTCACCTGCAAATCGCGCCCCAAATCGGAGGCGCGTCTACATCGTTTCGACACAGTGGCGGCGAAACGCGCGTTTGAGCATATCCAGTTCTTCGCGCAGCAGGTCCATCTCGGCGCGGATGTCCTCGGACAAGGCGTCGCCTGCCAGCAGTGAAAAGCTGTTAAGAGTTTCATCCGTATTTGCGTCACGGATAACAAAGGTCACAATACCATCTGACAAATGCTCGGCGGGAATGGGCACGCGCACCAACCAGCCGCCGACAGCATCGGACGCCGTCACCGTCGTCCCGTCAATCAGCCTGTCCATATGGGTGACGACCAAATCGGGCGGCGTGTCGCCTTGGGCTGTCAGGACGCCTTCCCAGACACCTGCAATCATCCGTGTTTTAATCAGTTTAGGTCCGGCCATTGGGTGTCTTTCGTTCTAACTGCGGATCAGATTTCAGCGCGCGGGAACCGGCACAGGGTCAGATCGCGGAATGTGACCTGATTCATTTCCGGCCCTTCAAGGATCAGGTCCAGCCACAGCCGTTCGATCCGTTTTTCATTGATTTCAGAATAACCGAGGTCGAATTCGACGTTGACCTCTTTTTTGTCACTGGGCAATTCGCGCAGGATCTGTTCGGTGTTGGGTCCGTTTTTGATGTTCAATCGGGCGAATATCTCGATCGGTTTTTCGGTCTCGACGATCATATCAGCCCGAATGATATGCCGCCGCTTTAACCCCTCGGCCGCCGAGGGCGGCAGGTCAATCACCAAAGACAAAAAGCTGCCATCAAAGCGGAACACATCCATGCGCAGGCCAAACGGCGCGAGGTCCTCTTCTCGGCTGTTGCGCACCTGCCGGACTGTCAGCTCCGAGATTTTGCAATCGTGGAACACTGTGATTTCTTCGCCCAGCGCCGCCTTGCTAGGCAGAGCTGCGCGGCCACGTTCGCCCAACGGGCCACGCCACAATTGCGGGCGCCATGACCATTCCGTTCCACCGGGTCGGAAAAATGCATTCGAGCCGATCCGGGGCAGCGCCAGCCGGTTATCGGCGATATGCATCAATTCATCCAGATGCGACCGAAGCTGCCGCGCCTTTTGCCGTTCTGACCGAAGCACGCCCAAGTCTTCGACCTTTGCACGGCGGGCCAGATCCGCCCACCGGCGCACAGTGCGCGCATGGCTAAAGACATCAAGGAAGCGATTGCCGAACGAGGCCATAGAGTGACTTTCATATTCAAGGTCGTCGGGAGCGACCCGCACTGCCCTTATACTTGCCAAATTGTTTCGCAAAAGGAAACAGTTGTCAGGCGTCGGTCGGCCCAGTTGCGCCGCTGTCTGTGGCATTTGCGTTGAACAGCGCCTCGATCGCCTGTCGCAGCATAGCCGACCCCACCGCGCGCGCGAGTGGCGCCTCTTTGAGGCCACGCACCGATATGGTCACAAGGTATCCGTTGATATCCACAAAAGCACGCCATTGCAGCGCCTGTTCGCCAGCTACCCCAGATGGCGCACTGTCCGTGAACCGGACTGAAACGGCGCCGTTGTCTTCTTTGGTAGATTGCACGGTGACGGTTTGCGCATCGCCAGCACGGCTTAGGGTGCGCGCACCATCTTCGGATTCAAGATAGGCCACAAAGGCGGCTTCTTGACCGGCGACGATTGCGCTGCCTTTGGGGCCGACCTGCACTGTTGCCACACCGGCAAATCCGAATTCGTCCGAGTCCGCGTCCAATGCCGCGCATGTCGCAAAAATCGCAAAGCCATCACGCGGATTGCTGGCGTTGGGATCTGCACAATAGCCATTTGGCCCCGCTGCGATCACCTTGCCATTTAGCAGTGCAATGCGGGGCACAGCAGGTGTTGGGTCGCTATCTGACGACGGGAGGGACGGCAGGATGGCCCCGCCGCACCCTGCCATCAAAACGAGGGCCGCAAGGCCGCCGGATTGTCGTGCGTATCCCCACATGCCCCTTACAGGTCCATGTAGATGTGGCGTTCCTTTTTGGCACCGGGATGCGTCACCGCCCCCAGCTGCGCGCCGCCGACTAGCTGGCTGTATTTCCACAGCGCACCAGAGGCATAAATCGTCTCGCGCGGGCCTTTCCAGTTTTGCTTGCGTGTCGCCAGCTCGTCGTCCGTCAGGTCAATCGTCAGTGCCCCTTTGACCGCGTCCAGCGTAATGATGTCGCCGTTCTCGATCAGGGCGATCGGGCCACCGTGAGCGGCCTCTGGGCCAACGTGACCGACGCAGAAACCACGGGTAGCACCCGAAAAACGGCCATCGGTGATCAGGGCCACCTTTTTGCCCATGCCCTGACCAGACAGGGCAGCGGTGGTCGCCAGCATTTCGCGCATGCCAGGGCCGCCTGCGGGGCCTTCGTTGCGGATGACGATGACTTCACCTTCTTCGTATTCGCGCTTTTTCACCGCTTCGAACGCGTCTTCTTCACATTCGAACACGCGGGCGGGGCCTTGGAAATATTGTTCTTGGGTCGCCATGCCCGCGACTTTTACAATCGCGCCTTCTGGGGCCAAGTTACCGGATAGGCCAACAACGCCGCCGGTTTTGGTCAAAGGTGCCTCAATCGGATAGATCACGCGACCGTCGGCCTCGCCTTGGATTTTATCCAGCTCTTCACCTATGGAATAGCCGGTTGCGGTCATGCAGTCCTCGTGGACAAGGCCCGCTTTGCGCAGCTCTTTCATCACGACCATGACGCCGCCTGCTTCATACAGGTCCTTGGCGACATATTGCCCACCCGGTTTCAGGTCGACGAAATACGGCGTGTCGCGGAAGATGTCGCAAACGTCTTGCAAGGTGAAGTCGATACCAGCCTCATGGGCAATCGCGGGCAAGTGCAAACCCGCGTTGGTCGACCCACCGGTGCAGGCCACAACGCGAGCGGCGTTTTGCAGGGATTGCAGGGTCACGACGTCGCGTGCGCGGATGTTCTTTTCCAGCAGGTTCATCACGGCCGAGCCTGAGGCGATAGAATACTGATCGCGGGATTCGTAAGGGGCAGGCGCGCCAGACGATTGCGGCAGCGCGAGGCCAATCGCCTCGGACACACAAGCCATGGTGTTGGCGGTAAACTGGCCACCACAAGCGCCCGCGGACGGGCAGGCAACGCGCTCTAGCACTTCGAGGGCTGTATCGGTCATGTCGCCCGCTTGGTGGCGACCGACGGCTTCGAACATATCTTGCACGGTTAAGTCGCGGTTGGCGTATTCGGCTGGCACATCAGCCCCAGCAGGGGCACGTCCCGGCAGGATCGAGCCCCCATAGATGAACACCGACGGTGTGTTCAGGCGCACCATGGCCATCATCATACCGGGCAAGGATTTGTCGCAACCGGCAAGCCCCACCAGCGCGTCATAGCAGTGTCCGCGCATTGTCAGTTCGACAGTGTCGGCGATTGCCTCGCGTGATGCCAGTGACGACCGCATGCCTTCGTGGCCCATGGCGATGCCGTCGGTCACAGTGATCGTGGTGAATTCGCGCGGCGTGCCATAGGCGGATTTGACGCCCAGCTTTACGGCCTGTGCCTGACGGTTTAGCGAGATGTTACAAGGCGCGGCCTCGTTCCAGCAGGTGGCGACGCCGACGAAGGGTTGTTCGATCGCCTCTTGGTCCATGCCCATAGCGTAGTAGTAAGACCGATGCGGCGCGCGGGCAGGTCCGACGCTGACGTGGCGGCTGGGTAGGTTTGACTTGTCGTTTTTGCCTTTGAGCATGGTGCATCCCCTGAAAAATAGCGTTGAATGAGGTCTAGTTGCGCCAAGGCCCCGACACAAGTGTGTTGTCACTTGCGCAGGGTGCATCAGGGTGCATAAATCGTCGCATGTCTGACCCTTATGCACCGATGCAGGAATTCACCAGACCTGCGCGGGGGGGCCACACCCTAGGGCAGGTGATTTGGGTATTTGCAATCTGCGAAGCGCTGATCATATTCGGCCCGCTGCTGATGGTCGGCCTGATCCCGAACAAAGCAATGGTCGAGGCGTTTTTTCAAGGCACGACCCCGATGTCGGTGTTGGCGCAATTCGCCAGTTTCGGCATATCGGCAATCGGTATGGTTTTGGTAATCAAACGGGTCCACGGGCGCGGGTTCTGGTCGCTCGTCGGGGTGTCGCCAGCCACAGCGGTTGTCGATGCTTGGCTCTGCGCCAAGGCGGTGGCGCTGGTTTTACTGGTCCAAGTGGTTTTACCGCCGTGGGTCAATGTCGCAGAGCTGGCCTATATCGCCCCCCTACCCGTTTGGCTGATTGGTCTGCCATTTGCGGTCGTTGTCATCGTGATCCAAGCCGGAACCGAAGAGCTGCTGTTTCGCGGATATCTACAGCAACAACTGGGCGCCATATCCAAGAGCAGATGGGTCTGGCTTGTCTAGCCATCTGCCCTGTTTGGCGCGTGCCATTTTTTCAACGGCTGGGGGCCGTCCGACGGGATGTTTTATACGATTTGGGCCACGTGCCTTGGGCTGGCCTGTGCGGATTTGACCGCCCGCACCGGAACAATCGGGGCGGCAGTGGGCCTGCATGTGTCCAATAACCTGTTTGCCCTAACCTATGTCGGGATCCAAGACTGGCCCGCGACCGGCCTGATGCTGTTCTTGTATCCCTACCAAGACCCCTATGCCTATGACTATTCGCTCGCGTCGTTTTTCACCCTGCCGACGATGATTGAACTGGTCGTGTCTTTGATGATGATCGCGGTGATGTGGCTGGCCGCGCGGGTTGCTATTCGACGCTGATTGCAATTCCTGCCGCAGCGTCATATTTCAGAACCAATCAAACGCTAGAGGCCGCGCCCATGAACTGGATCACAAACTACGTCCGCCCGACGATCAATTCGCTGTTTTCGCGCCGCGAAGTGCCCGAGAACCTGTGGACCAAATGCACCGACTGCGGCACGATGCTGTTTCACCGCGAATTGTCCGACAACCTGAACGTCTGCACCAATTGCGGACATCACATGGCGATCGGTGCGCGCGACCGTTTGACATCGCTGTTCGATGGTGGTGTTTTCATTGAAGTCGACGTGCCCGAACCGGTCGCCGACCCGCTGCATTTCCGCGATCAAAAGAAATACACCGACCGGATCAAAGACGCCCGCAAGAAGACCGGCGAAAAAGACGCAATGCTGGTAGCTGAGGGCGACATGGGTCGCACAGGCGTTGTTGTCGCGGTGCAGGATTTCTCATTTATGGGTGGATCAATGTCGATGTATGTCGGCAACGCAATCGTCGCCGCCGCTGAACGCGCGATTGAACTGGGCCGACCGCTGATCCTGTTTTCGGCGGCTGGTGGCGCACGAATGCAAGAGGGCATTCTGGGCCTGATGCAAATGCCGCGCACGACGATTGCTGTGCAAATGCTGCGCGAGGCTGGTCTGCCATATATTGTCGTTCTGACCCACCCCACCACTGGGGGTGTGACTGCATCTTATGCAATGCTGGGTGATGTGCAGATCGCAGAACCCAATGCGCTGATCGGCTTTGCCGGAGCGCGCGTCATCGAACAAACCATCGGTGAAAAACTGCCAGAAGGGTTCCAGCGCGCCGAATACCTGCTGGACCACGGCATGTTGGACCGCGTGACCAAACGCACCGACCTCAAGGACGAGCTGGTGACGATTATTCGCATGCTGACGGGTCAATCCGCCCCGATCAAAGGCGACCTGCCTGCCCCCGAGGCGGCCTCTGACGGGGTTGAGGCGCCAGAGGATCCACAAAAGTGATCGCAGCGCTGATCGGCGCTGCCGCCGGAGCGGGGACGATGTTCGCGCTATGGCGCAGCGGCATGCTGCACGAACGATCCGGCATAGCTGTCCTGCTTGCCGCGATTGCGTTCTTTTACCCTGTTTTTGCGGCCCAAAACGGCGATGCCGTCGGAGCGACTGTGCATTTCGCAATCTTTGCGGGCTTTTGCGCTGTGGCCGTCGCCGGATTTCAGCGAGGCGCCTATATCATCGCAGGTGGCCTGATCGCTCATGGCGTGTTTGACGCCGGCCTTATCTGGCTCGGCGCGCCCGGTCCACAATGGTGGCCCGCCTTTTGTGCAGGGATCGACATTGTCGCCGGCGTCATTTTAATGCGCCTCATTAAAACTGGAAACGTACCGACATGACCCAAAATTCTGACGCGATTCTCGCCCGTATGATGGCGCTGCACCCCAAGATCATTGACCTGACTCTGGACCGCACATGGGCCCTGCTCGCCAAACTGGGCAACCCCCAAGACAAGCTGCCGCCGGTCATTCATCTGGCGGGCACAAACGGCAAGGGATCAACCCAAGCCATGATCCGCGCGGGCCTAGAGGGCGCTGGCGATAGGGTCCACGCCTATACCTCCCCGCATTTGGCACGATTCCACGAACGTATCCGGCTGGCGGGTGATCTGATCACTGAGGACGCGCTGACCGAAGTGTTGGACCGTTGCTATGTCACCAATGGCGCGGACCCGATGACCTATTTCGAAATTACAACGATCGCGGGCATTCTGGCCTTTTCCGAAACGCCTGCCGATTACACGCTGCTCGAAACGGGGCTAGGCGGGCGTTTGGATGCAACCAACGTCGTGGCCCAACCTGCCGCGACTGTGATCACGCCGATTGATCTGGACCACCAGCAGTTCCTCGGGGACACATTGGCCGCGATTGCAGGTGAAAAGGCGGGCATTATGAAACGCGGTGTGCCCTGCGTGGTTGGCCCGCAACACGACGAAGCGTTGGACGTCATCGAAACCGTCGCCTCCCGCCTTGGCGCGCCCTTGATGGCCTATGGCCAGCATTGGCACGTCAGCACAGAACGTGACCGACTTGTTTATCAGGATGAAAACGGCTTGCTGGACCTGCCAATGCCCGCATTGCGCGGACCGCATCAGGTGATGAATGCAGGCGCGGCTATTGCGACTTTGCGCCTGCTGGGCAAAGACGACGCCGCCTGCGAAACGGCCATGACAAACGCCACGTGGTCCGCCCGTATGGAAAAATTGACGACCGGAAAACTGGTTGATCTGGCCGCCCCCTGCGAACTGTGGCTGGACGGCGGACACAACCCTGCGGCGGGTCGCGCGCTGGCAGACACGCTGCGCCAGCAGCCCCAAAAACCGACCCATCTGATCTGTGGAATGCTGAACACAAAGGACATCAGCGGATATCTGACCCCTTTGGCTGAGGTCGCCAGCAGCCTGACCGCGGTATCAATCCCTGACGAAATCAACACAATCCCCGCCAAACAGACCGCAGCCGAGGCCCGCGACGTCGGCATGCAAGTCAACGTGGCGGAAAACGTTGCCGATGCGATCAATGCCATAAAAAGCCAATCAACTCAGGCGCGTATCCTGATTTGTGGCTCGCTGTATTTGGCCGGACACGTCTTGCGCGAAAACGCGGCCTAAAACTTTCCCGACCCGATGATTCGTTTTTGCTTTACGGGTGATTCGTTTCTTGCCTATATCTAGGGCACGACAACAAGAGCACCAGCATATCTGTCAATATATGGTGCCATACGATTGGGGGATCGGCATGTTATCGCGCAAAAGCGCGGCAGTTTTGACTGTCGCTATAGGACTAGGCACATCTGTCTACGCTCAATCCACAGAGCTGGCCAAAAACGCCAGCTTTTTGTTCAACGGCATCCAAAAGAACATCCAACAGGCAACCACACCGGACGCAAGCCGCATTGCGGCATTCCTGAACCCGACCCAAGACTGCGCACCCTTGTGCCTGACACCGGTTCGGTATTCGGGGGCAATACCCACAGTCGGCGAACAAGACGTCATCAATTTCCTTGGCAGTGCTGTCGCGTCGGGCGACGGGCTATTGATTGATGCGCGAACGCCCGACGACCGCGCCCGTGGGTTCATCGCAGGTTCGGTCAACGTGCCACATGCGCTGGTTGGGCCGGACAACCCGTATATGCCTGACATCATGCAGGCCTTTGGCGCACGGTCGTTTGACGGGATGCTGAATTTCACCGACGCCCTGCCTTTGGTCGTATTCGACGACGGCCCCAGCACGCTGGACGCGCCCCAGATGATCACAGCGCTACTCGCCGCCGGATACCCGAGCGAGAAAATCAGTTATTACCGCGGCGGCATGCTTGTCTGGACCGCGCTAGGCCTAAACACCGAGGACGCAAAATCATGACACAGCAGACGTTTCAGCCCAGAAAATCACGCGGCTCTGCTGCCCCTTGGATCATTGCGGTTGGCGCGGTGACCTTTGCGGTCGGGGCCGTTGGCGCATTTATGTTTGCCCAAAGCCAGCAAAACAGCCAAGCACAGGCGATTGCCGCCCTGACTGCGCAATTGGCCGAAATGCAGCAAGTGACACGCAACCAGACGCCAGATCTGTTGGCAATCACAGCGCCCGCTATCGCAGCGGTTGCCCAAGCACCCGCTACCCCGACCCCTAGCGGAATCCCTTCGGCCAGCGCTGTGCTGGCGGCCCGCGCGCCTGCCGCAACCGCGGACACCCGCACCCAGGACGAAAAAATCGCCGAGGCCATTGCGATCGTAAACCGCAACAAAATGCGGATGCTGACCGAAGGCGTTGTCGCGGGCCTCTATTCGGTGACCACCGAGCAGGTTGATGGAAATGGCACACGGATTGCATTGAATTCGCACAACGCGGCCAGTGCTGCGGAATCCATCGAAAACCTGCTGACCCAAGCGGCGGCGAACGGCACCATTGACCTGCCTGACAGCGTCGCCACCGTGAACGGTGAAATCGACAGCCAGACATTATTGTTTGATCTGGTGCAACGGTCGCTGGAAAACGGTGATGAGGCCGAGATCGCCGCAGCCCAAGAAATGCGGCGTCGCGCATTTGAGGCATCAGCGGCCAAAACACAGCTGGTTGGCGGTCAGCGCTTTTACACCGTCGAGGCGGGAGACAGCCTTGCCTATATTGCACTTCAGTTCTATGGCTCGACCAATGCGTTTGAACATATTTTCCAGGCCAATCGGTCTACTGTCGCTTCTCCGGATAAAATCCAGATCGGTCAGCGGCTGGTTATCCCCGAAGTCTAGGGTCGGCGTCTTTGCCATCCTATTCACGCTATGTGGCCCTGTGCAGGCCGCCGAGCTGAATTTTTGCTGGGTTGGGGCCAACGGTTACACGATGACCGGCAGGTTGAGCCTGCCGGACGACGCAATGTTTAAAACCATCGTCACACAAGACGATGTAACCCGTTTCAAGATTTCAGGCTATCACAAGGGCACCTTGTTAGGCACATGGGACGCCTCCGCGCGGGCGGCGGATACAACATGGCATTTGCGGTTCGACCCTGCGGGCCTAAGTTTCCCGACCGGAGCACGCTTTGCGGGCACCGCCAGCCAAGGCTGGAACGCGGATGGGTCGGCCAGCAATTGCGGCACACCGGGGTTCGGGTTCAACACCGGCGACTACGGGCAGGATTTGTGCCTGAATGGCGCGTTTATCGAGGACAGTTCGATCGAGCCGGACACACCGCTGGTGGCCACCTTTGATGCGGTAACACCCGATTGCCGGAATACAGCCGCCGTTAGCAAGCAATTCGCCCCTGTTCGCCGCAAAACGAATCATAGACGTTGACGCCGAATCACTAATCCGCCACAGTCCCCCCAACAGCATCACGCCCTGACAAAAAGGGCGGATTGCGCCCGTCTTGGCAGGGCGAGGGGGCAGGCGGTAGGCCTGTCTTCTTGTTTTTGGGGGTATGTGTTGCGGAATGCATAACTTCTTTGACAAGGTGATTCGTTTTCAACTACATCTAGATCCAATCAGATCGGCAACCGCTTTAGGATGTGTGTGCACCTACGATTGCTGATCCGGCGCTGGGGATAACGGAATGACACAAAAGTTGGGAATATCGGCGGCCGTCGTGGTCGGTCTTTTTGGCCCCGTAGTTCACGCCCAAGACGTCGCCTTACGCCCTGATCAGTCCCAGATGACATTTGCCGTAAATGGTCAAAGCTTTACCGTGCAAAGGGATCAGGACACGGCCGCCGTCCTAACGGGCGAATTAGCACGTACCAGCCGCCCTTGTCCGGACTTTTGCATCCAGCCGATGATCGTCGCAGAAGGCGTGACCCCAGTGGCCGAGCTTGAGCTGTTGGACTTTCTTGCCGGTCCGGTGGCGGCAGGTAACGGTCTGCTAATCGACGCCCGACTGCCCGATTGGTTTGCCAAGGGCACGTTGCCCGCGGCGGTCAACGTGCCCTTTGCGGCACTTGCTGCTGACAATCCATATCAAACCGACATCCTGCGCGCCTTGGGCGCCAGTGGCGATGGGGGGACGCTGGATTTCTCGGCCGCCCGCGCGCTTGTTGTTTACGCCAACGGCCCTTGGGACGAGCAAGGCACCCGCGCAATCAAACATTTGATCGCCGCAGGCTATCCGCCGTCCAAGATCCACAATTATCGCGGCGGGGTGCAGGCTTGGGCGCACCTTGGCCTGACATTGACCCAACCTGCCCCCTAAAAGGACCCTATTGATGATCCGCTCTGTTGCTGCCTTGTTCGTTTTTGCCGTTGTTTTGTGCGGGTATATTGTGCTGCGTCCTGCGCCATCGCAGGTTGTCCCGATCCCCGAGCAGGTGGCGGTCACCCGTGCCCAGACTGATAGCATCCTTGCGCCGACAGCTGCGCAAGAAATCACCCAAGCGGTCGCCGGTGTCGTGCAGGCCCCTGAACGCAACACCGCCCCTGCCACGGCCGTGCAAACCGATGACAGCACGATGGATCAGACAGCGGCCAACGTGCTGGCGGGTTTGGGGCTGACAGTTGAACCCAACCCCAATGCGATCAAAGACGACCCGATGCGCCAGATGACCACGGGTGTTTTGTCCAATATCGGCGCAATCACGGGCGAACGCATCAATGGGGCGGGGGCTACTCCTGCCGCCGAAAGCCCGCTTGAGCTGTTGGTGGTGCGTGCGTTGAAAGAGGGCAAATCCGACGCCTATATCGACACGATCATCAACGAAGCCGCCAGTGCAGGCGACATCTCGGTGCCGCGTTTGCTGGTGACCTCTGACGGGCGGGTGGATACGGCCGTGTTGCTGTCATCAATCGTAACCCAAGCCACAATTGCGGCAGGTGGGGCTGCCCCTGCGGTGCCCGACGTCCCGACCGGGGATGGCACTGGCGTAGAGGTCCGCGTGGTTCAACGCGCCACCGAAACCGAGCAATACAGGTTCTACACCGTCAGTCGCGGTGACAGCCTTGGGGCAATTGCAGTGAAATTCTATGGCGACGTCAACAAATACGACCTGATCTATCAGGCGAACCGTCAATTCCTGTCCAGCCCCGACACCATCCGCGTCGGTCAGCGTTTGTCGATCCCTACGATCTAGTCAACGGCCCCAGCCATCCGACTGCATTTCCCGCAAACGGCTGGCCGTGCGTTCGAATTCGAACGTGCCCTCGCCTTCGAGGTATAGCATTTCAGGCGCCGCGGCTGCAGAGCAGATCAGCTGGACCTTGGCCTCATACAGGGCGTCGATCAGTGTGACAAAGCGTTTGGCTTCGTTGAAATTACTGCGCGACAGGCGCGGGATGTCCTCTAGCACCAGAACCCGTACTGTGCGAGCCAGCGCCAGATAGTCGGCGGCCCCCAGCGGCTTGCCGCACAGGTCAAAGAATGGCACACGCGCGGCCCCGTTGTAGAACCGCGGCAAAACGACCTGCCGGCCTTTGACGGTCAAAGTCAGCGGCGCGTCCTGCCCCTCAGTCAGCCCCTGCCACACCGTATCGATCTGGCCGCGCGCGGCTGCGTCGTTGGGAGTAAAGTAGCTGGGCGATCCGGCAAGCCGCCCCTGACGGTAATCTTGGTCACTAACCAGTTCATGAATAACCATTCGATCCGATAGCAAATCAATGAACGGCAGGAACAACGCACGGTTCAGCCCGTCTTTGTATAGGTCTGCCGGGGGACGGTTGGATGTGGTCACCACAGTGACTCCCGCCGCAAAAAGCGCCTCGAACAGGCGTCCGACGATCATCGCATCTGCGATGTCGCTGATCTGCATTTCATCAAAGGCCAGAAGCCGAACGTCTGCCGCCAGTTCCGCCGCAACAGGCGCGATTGCGTCATCTACTCCGGTTTTGCGGGCCGCGTCCATCCGTGTGTGGACCCATTGCATAAACGCATGAAAGTGGCTGCGCTGTTTGGGAACATCAACTGCGTCGAACAACATATCCATCAGCATGGATTTGCCGCGCCCGACGCCGCCCCACATATACACCCCTATGACCGGTTCAGGGGCGCGGCGAAAGAACCCCGACTTGACCGGAGCGGCCAATTCAGCCCGCACCCGTTCCAGCTGTGGCAACGCGTGCAATTGGGCCGCGTCCCGGGTCAGTTGGCCGTTGGCGACGGCCTGTGCATATTGATCAAGCATGGTCATCCCTTCGGTTACCGCGCTGCCAAGGTTTTGAAAACCCGTTTTCACAAGCCCAATGTCATTGACAACTATCGCGCCCGCGCCTCAACTGCCGGCATGTTAAAACACACCTCCTTAATGAACCCTGTCCTGATTGCCGGTTGCGTGATTATCATGACCGGCTTTGCAATCCGCGCGTCATTTGGTGTTTTCCAGATTCCAATCGCGACAGAATTCGGGTGGGGACGTGCCGATTTCAGCCTCGCTATCGCGATCCAGAACCTTGCTTGGGGGATCGGGCAGCCAATTTTCGGTGCTGTTGCAGAAAAGATCGGCGACCGCAAAGCGATCATTGCCGGCGCATTGCTATACGCGGCGGGGTTGCTTTTGTCGGCGGGGGCCACGACACCCTTGGCCCATCAGGTCTATGAGATCCTAGTCGGGTTCGGAATTGCTGGCACTGGTTTTGGTGTCATCCTTGCGGTGGTTGGCCGTGCGGCGAGCGATGCCAACCGATCCATGGCACTGGCGATTGCGACCGCGGCGGGGTCAGCAGGCCAAGTGTTCGGCGCGCCGCTGGCCGAATACATGTTAGGGTTTCTAAGCTGGCAACAGACGTTCGTTGTCTTTGCGGCCGCAATTATCGCAGTGCTGGCAGTTTTACCCATGATGCGCAGCCCTGCCCCTGCCAGCAAGGCCGAACTGCAAGAAGCGATGGGCGCTACCCTAAAGCGGGCTTTTCGCGATCCGTCCTTTACGCTGATCTTTTTGGGTTTCTTTTCCTGCGGTTATCAACTCGCGTTTGTCACAGCGCATTTTCCAGCTTTGGTGGCCCAGATGTGCGGGCCGATCGCGGCAGGCAGCGTGTTGTCGTCCATTGGCGTGAACACCACAAGCGCATTGGGGGCCTTGGCCATCTCTTTGATTGGGCTGGCCAATATCGCGGGCACATTGATCGCAGGGTATCTGGGTAACCGGTATTCCAAGAAATACCTGCTGGCAGCCATCTATACTGGTCGCACGATTATTGCTGCTGCCTTTATCATGATCCCGATGACCCCAACGACAGTGATCCTGTTTTCCGTTGGCATGGGCAGCCTGTGGCTGGCGACTGTTCCGCTCACATCCGGTTTGGTCGCGCATCTATACGGGTTGCGCTATATGGGGACCCTCTATGGGATCGTCTTTTTCTCGCACCAGTTGGGATCATTTCTGGGGGTTTGGCTGGGCGGCGCCTTGTTTGATATCTACGGCACATACACCCACGTCTGGTGGGTCGGCGTCGGTGTCGGTGCATTCAGCGCCTTGGTTCATTTGCCAATCAAGGAAACCCCGCAACGCCCTGTTCCTGCCTAGCATGTTGCGAAGTTTGACTAAAATTTGATTAGATTTCGCTCGTCTTCTTTTTAAAAAAATCGTTCTTGTTACGGTTAATTGAGACGCTGTTTACCAACGGCAGTCTAAGAAAAAGACACTTGCAAAGGTGCTCTTTTATGTCTGTTTTCCTATCCACTCTGTTTTCACTAGTTGAACCTATCGGCATCGCTGTGACGTTGGTCTACCTATACGGTGTGACCCAACGGCGCGGTGTCGGCGATGTCCAGAACCAACTCTGGATGGGACTTGCCTTTGGCATTGCGGCCTCGTTTGGTATGGCGTCGTCGATTGTCGTGACCGAGGGCACGATCGTCGATTTACGCAACCTGTTTGTCGGCATCGCCGCGGCGTTTTTTGGGTGGCGCGGGGCGCTCATCGCGCTTGGAATGGCAGGTCTAACGCGGCTGGGCATCGGTGGGGCCGGGGCCGTTTCTGGCCTATTGGGCATGGCGATTGCCGCCAGCATGGGATTGACATGGGCCCGGTTTGTATCCCACCGGATCAGGTCAAACGGGTTAAACCTGTTGGGACTGTCGTGCATGATGTCCCTGCATCTGTTTGGTCTCGTCATCTTGCCCGCCAATATCGCGGTGATGTTGTTGATCGACTTGGGGCCCCAAATGATCATGTTGAATATCTTGGGCACCCTTTTGTTGGGAACAATGATCCAACGCGAACAGATGCTGGGTCACGAAAATCAAGCGTTGATGTCGGCGGCCACGATAGACCCGCTGACACAGGCCCTGAACCGAAACAGCGCCGTGCAGACTTTTGACCGGTTGATCACCGCCAAGAAAATGGCGCGTGGCGTGGCGATGGTCTGTATCGATCTGGACCGGTTCAAAGAAGTGAATGACACATCCGGCCATTTGGCGGGGGACACGGTCTTGATCGAAGTATCGCGCCGCATCACATCGTGCTTGCGTAGTCGCGACATTTTCGCCCGAATGAGCGGTGATGAATTCTTGATCGTGCTTGCAGATGTCTCCAGCGACGAGGCTCAGCAAATCGCCGAAAGATGCCGCCGATCTGTATCCTGCGCACCTATTGAGCACGAAAACAAAAACTTGCAGGTGTCGATCAGCACGGGCACGGTCTGGTCGGCAACAGCCAAAGACTTTGTCGTCATGCGCGACGGGGCTGACGCGGCGCTGTACCGTGCCAAATCCTCGGGCCGCAATTGTTCTGTGTTCACATTCGGCACTGATCGCGGCATCCGGTCACCGGAATTGCAACATAGCGCAGCTTAGCTACCGGTTCGGTTCGCCCAGACATCCAGAATATAGCGCGCGGTCATTAGATCCAGATGGGCACCACCGCCGTTCTTGAACAATGTAATCTCGTCCTTTGACCGACGCTGGAACGCATCAAGCGTGTAGTAATCGGCAAGGATATGATCAGGCTTAATTACGCCCTGTGCGATGGGGGTCTTCAGCTCGCCTATGTGGCCTGCTGTGGTGTGCAAATTATCCACAAACACCCGCGACCGCAGCAATGCGGTATCGTCAACTTCGCGCATGTCGGGGCGGTAGGCGCCGATCAGGTCGATGTGTTGGCCTGCTTGCAGCCAGTCACCTTTGATCAACGGATCAGTGGACATGGTGGCAGAGGTGATGATTTCGGCCTGTCGGACGGCCTGTTCCAGATCGCTTGCTATCGCCACGTCAGGCAGATCAGCCTGAAATGCCGCTGCACCAGCGGCTGTGCGGTTCCAGACTGTGAATTCCGCATCCGGAATCAGCGATTTGTAAGCGTGATAGAGCGACCGGCCCACTGTCCCTGCCCCGACAATCAACACCCGACGTGCGTCAGGCCGGATCAAGCGGCGCGCCGCCAACAGGCTGTCGCCTGCCGTTTTCCACTTGGTCACCAGATGGAAATCCAAGATCGCCTCGAGCGCGCCATCGGTATCGGAAAACAGGTTGACCGCCCCGCCGACCATGGGCTTGCCCGCTGCGCGGTTGGCCGGAAACACAGTGGCGCATTTGACAGCCAACCCCATGCCCGCGATCCACGCAGACCGGTTTAGCAAGGTGTTATCACCTTGATACAAAAACACATCTTCGACCTCGGCCTTGGCCAGTGCGTGCCCTGCCGCCAATGCGTCCGTCAGGTCCAGCCAGTCCAATAACGGGTCGGCACCGTCAAACGTGATCATATGGGTCATAGTGCCTCCTTAGGGTCCAAGACGCCGTGTGCCACCAAACAATCAGCCCAGCCTTGGGGGCCCTCGAACAGATGGGTTTTCCAGCCGCGGTCTTGGGCGGCGGTGATGTTATCGATCCGGTCATCCGCAAACAAGAGAGACCCCGGCGCCAATCCGCAGTCGTCTTCGACCATCTGATAGATCGTCGCATCCGGTTTGATCACCCCCATATGTCCAGAGACATAGCGCCGGTCAAAATCGCCCAAGAATGGATAGACGGGTTCGGCGATATCAAAGGTCTGCTTGCCAAAATTGGTCAGCGCAAAGACTGGCACACCTTTGGCCCGCAGCGCCCGTAGCAGGCGCACCGAATGGGGGATTGCGGGGGCCGCGATATCGATCCAGCGATCGTGCCAAAGCCGGATTTCATCGCGCCATTCGGGATAGGTATCGGCGGCGTCATAGATCAGCCCCTTGAAATCACCACCGCGGTCGACCTCATCGTTCACGGCATGCAGGTCAACGGCGGCAAACATTTCGCACCGCCGCTCTTTGCCCATAACACTGTCAAAGAACCGCTCGGGTTGCCATTCGATCAGCACGTTGCCGATGTCAAAAATCACTGCCTGAATTGTCATACTGCCCCCGTTTACCGGTCCAACTTAGCGGCGAACGCGCGGGGTTTGCACCATCTTTTTCGCAACGGCTGCTTCGCGCCAGACGATGAACAGACCTGCCCCGAAAATCAACAACATTCCCAAATAGGCGACAGCATCGGGCCATTCGTCAAAAACGATAATCCCCCACAGGACCGACAACGGCAACGCCAAATACTCGAACGGCGCGACGACCGCCGCTTCGGCCACACGATACGCCTGAGAGATGAAATACCCGCCGACCGCAACCCCAAAGCCGACAAGCACAAAGACAGGCCAATCGGATGTCGCAGGCATTTCCCAAGCCCGCAGCAAGAACCGCAAGGATGGATCGTTCTGATCACCGAAACGTCCATCGCCGACGGCGATGCCAATGATCAGACATACAGCGATAAAGACGATCTGGATGTAGAACGCCATCGTCGCGGCGCTCTCGGTGCGGCCGATCAGGCGGGTTAGCATGTGCAACCCTGCGTAGGCCACAGCCGCCAGCAAGGGCAGCAACGACGCATAGTGAAACGACGCCGTGCCCGGGCGTAACATGATCACGACTCCGGCAAATCCCACAGCAATCGCCGCCCAGCGCCGAGGGCCTACTTGTTCGCGCAAAAACACGACTGAAAACACAGTAATGATCAATGGGCTGACAAAGAAAATCGCCACCGCATCCGCCAGTGGCATCGCGGCCAGCCCCAAGAAGAACGTCATATTTGCAGTGACAACACAGACCCCGCGGATCAGGTGCATCCCCATACGTTTGGTCCGCACAATCGCCCATCCGTCTGTTAACGGGGCGATAAGGGCGAGCAGGATCACCACCCCGATCACCGACCGGATCAGGACCACTTCGTGCAGGGCATAGCCACCCGACAGGAATTTGATCGCGGTGTCGTTGACCGAGAAAAACACAACCGCGATCATGGCGGATATGGCGCCCATCTGGCCGGGGCGAAGGTTTGCAAAGATATTCATGCGCCATCGGTGACAGGGCGCGGTCGGATCGTCTAGCTCTTTTGCGACGCGCGCACGGCGCGTTCCAATCCATCCAGAAAACGGGACCGGTCGGCCTTGGAAAACGGTCGCCCGCCGCCTTGCGCAAACGGGTCGGCGGCCCGCACGTCTGCCATTAGGTCACGGGTCGCAAGGACATTGCCGATATTGGCCTGCGTCAACGGTTCGCCGTTGTGTTTGATCACTTGCGCGCCGTTTTCGACACAGCGTGCGGCCAAAGGGATGTCGCCCGTCACCACAACATCGCCGCGGCCCGCGCGGTCTGCGATCCACATGTCGGCCACGTCGGGACCGTCGGGCACGATGACGGTTTCCACCAGCGGGTTTTGCGATGGGCGCAACCCGCCGTTGGACACGATAAACATGCGCATTTTGTGCCGTGTGCCGACGCGTTCGACTTCGGCCTTGACGGGGCAGGCATCGGCATCAACGTAGATCACGAATACAGCGCCTCGGCGTGGAACGCGACGTGGTCTTCCATGAAGGTCGAGATAAAGAAATACGAATGATCATAGCCTTTTTGCAGACGGATCGTGCAGTCCTGCCGCTTGGACGCTGCGGCCGCGGCCAAGGCTTCGGTGCCCAACAGGTCGCCAAACTGGTCATCCGTTCCGGTGTCGATCAGCATCGGGCCGTCAAAGCCGCCGCCTTGCATCAGCAGGGTTGCGTCATGGGGGCCCCAGTTTGCCTCGTCCCCCCAATAGGCAGCGAATTGTTTGCGACCCCAATCGGACTGCGTCGGATTACAGATCGGTGCGAATGCGGACACGGATTTGAACCGACCGGGCAGCGCCATCGCCAAGGTCAATGCGCCGTGCCCGCCCATGGAATGGCCGGTGATGGATTGCCGATCCATATCCAATGGGAATTGATCGGCCAGCAACGCCGGCAGCTCATTGGCCACATAGGACCACATTTTGAAATGTTCGGCCCATGGCGCCTGCGTTGCGTCAACGTAGAACCCCGCCCCTTGACCCAGATCATAGGCGTCGTCATTTGGCACATCGTCCCCGCGCGGCGATGTGTCGGGAAACACTAGGGCGATGCCCTGCTCGGCGGCCCACGCCTGAGCGCCTGCCTTGGTCATTGCGTTTTCGTGGGTGCAGGTCAAACCGGACAGGAACCACAGAACCGGCACGGGACCGTGCCGCGCTTCCTCCGGCAGGAAAACAGCAAAGGTCATATCGCAATTGCACGTATCCGACCGATGGGAATAGACGCCTTGGGTGCCGCCAAAGCAGCGGTTTTCGGAAACAGTTTGCATCGGTTTGATCCTGTCTTGCGGTTAGTCGAACGCGCCGGTCACGCGCCCCAATAGCATGAATGCGCGCGCGGTGCGGGTTTCGGATAGCGCATTGATTTCTTCGTCCGTGGCGGTTTTTTCAAATTCAATCAGCACCTTGTCGAAATTTCGCAGGAAATGGTGCGCTGCATCGCGGAAAATCGTGTCTTCGCGCATCCGGCCGGATGTCAGAGCCAATGACGACCGGTCGCGCACCCCGCCAAGGGCCGCCATCGCGCGCCCACGTTCACCTGTGGCAAAGCGACGCCAGATTTCTGGTCGGGCGCGATCGGGGCGCAGGTCATCCATGTAGATCCCGTCTTGGGACATCAGCGTCAGCACGTCTTGGGCCGCCTGCACCAAAGCCCGCGCAGTGCGGTCCTTAAGCGCCCGACGCAATGCGGCAAATCCTGATGTGTCCTGATCGTTGTCAGGGAAATTCAACGCGCGGATCATATCCACATGCGGCAACGGCGGGTTGATGTCTTCTGCGCTGGTGCCCAAGGCCAGTGCGGGCTGATCATCAGCCGTCACCGCGCGCACAGAGGTGATTTGCAGTTTTTGTTCGGGGCGCGAGGACGCAAATGTCGCCAGCGTCGATTCCGTTTTGCGGGTTGCTTGGGCGATTTCGTTCAGCTTTTTCTCGACCGTGGGTTGGACACCTGATTGCTGAATAGCTTTGCTGTCGATGTATGTCTGACGCATGCCGTCAATCGCGGCTTGCAAACGCTGGCTTTCGTCACGCATGACGCGGGCGGAATTGCTGGCCGCCGCCGCCACCCAGATCATCGCCACAGGCATAAAGATCGCGATCAACATTAGCACGAACCGCAAACTGTCAAACCGGTCAGCCGCGCTGGACGCGGGCGGCAACAGCCAAAAGAACAGCCCGACCATCACGATCCAGACAAGCGACAGCGCAATCGCGATCAGCTCACCGGTTGAACGGCCAGTTGGATTTGTGTTGGGCTTGGGTGCCATAGGGGGTCCTACGCGTATTTGATCGAAAGGATTTCATACGACCGCACACCGCCAGGCGTGCGCACCTCGACACTATCACCTTCGTCCTTGCCAATCAAAGCACGGGCCAAAGGCGATTTGATGTTCAGGCGGCCCGCTTCGATGTCGGCCTCGTATTCGCCAACGACTTGATAGGTTTTCTCTTCATCGGTGTCCTCGTCTACCAATTCGACCTGTGCGCCGAATTTGATCGTGCCTGACAGTTTCGACGGATCGATCACATCGGCCAGGCCGATCACGCTTTCCAATTCTTTGACGCGACCTTCGATAAAGGACTGCTTTTCCTTGGCAGAATGGTATTCGGCGTTTTCGGACAGGTCGCCGTGCTCGCGGGCTTCGGCGATGGCGCGAATGATAGCCGGACGTTCCACCGTCTTAAGATGCTTAAGCTCGGCGTCCAGTTTATCGAATCCCTCACGGGTCAGGGGTATCTTTTCCATAGGTGCGGCCCTCCTTGCGAGGCGAGAAACAGTAATCGAACGTTTCTACCCTATTCAGGCAGATCAAAGTCAAGTGCAACCCGCGTTTCGAGGTCGCGGAATAGTGTTTTTTCGTCGCGTCGCGATTGCCGAGCGCGGCGGGTTACGATAATCCGATACGCAACAATATGTCGGGGGCGCCGCCCTCTTTGGTATAAAGGGACAGATATGTCGCAGATCGAACGCGAAGAAATGGACTATGACGTTGTCATCGTGGGTGCCGGCCCAGCCGGTTTGTCGGCGGCGATCCGCCTCAAGCAGTTGAACGCCGACCTGGATGTCGTCGTTTTGGAAAAAGGATCGGAAGTCGGCGCGCATATCCTGTCGGGTGCGGTTCTTGACCCATCAGGCCTGGATCGCCTGATCCCCGACTGGAAAGCCAAAGGCGCCCCGTTGAACGTGCCTGTCAAAGAAGACAATTTCTATATGCTTGGAGAGGCAGGCAAGCTGCGCATTCCGAACGCTATTCTGCCGCCGCTGATGAACAACCACGGCAACTATATCGTGTCGATGGGCAACGTTTGCCGTTGGATGGCCGAACAAGCCGAAGAGCTGGGCGTCGAGATCTTTCCCGGCATGGCCTGTTCGGAACTGGTCTATGGCGACAATGGCGAGCTGAAGGGCGTCGTGGCGGGTGTATTCGGCCTAGAGGCAGACGGCACAATCGGCCCCAACACCGAGCCGGGCATGATCCTGAACGGTAAATACGTGTTCTTGTCCGAAGGTGTGCGTGGTTCCCTGTCCAAAGAGGTCATCGCGAAATACGATCTGGACGCCGATTGCGACGTGCCAAAATTCGGCATCGGCATGAAGGAAATCTGGGAAGTCGACCCTGCCAAGCACAATGAAGGCGAGGTCACGCACACATTAGGCTGGCCCGTCGGGTTCAAAAACGGCGGCGGATCATTCATCTACCACCTTGATAACAATCAGGTCTATGTCGGATACATCATCGACCTAAACTACAAAAACCCCTACATGTTCCCCTATATGGAATTCCAGAAATTCAAGCACCACCCCAAGGTCGCGGCCCTATTGGAGGGCGGCAAACGCGTGTCCTATGGCGCGCGCGCTGTGACCAAGGGCGGGTTCCAGTCGATCCCCGAGGTCGCGTTTCCGGGCGGCGCGTTGCTGGGTTGCTCTGCCGGTCTGGTGAACCTGCCACGTATCAAAGGCAACCATAACGCGATGCATTCTGGCATCGAGGCCGCCGAGGCGGCCTATGCGGCGATCACCGATGGCCGCACGGGCGATACATTGACGGCCTATAACGACGCCCTGAAATCAGGTGTTGTTGGTCAAGACCTCAAGCGGGTCCGCAATGTGGCCCCATTGAACGCGCGGTTTGGCCCATTGGGCGGCATGGCGTTTGGCGGATTTGATATGTGGTTCCAGACGATCTTCAAATTCTCGCTGTTTGGCACGCTTAAGCACGGCAAAAACGACGCCCAGTCGACCGAACCTGCGGCAAACCACAAACCCATCGATTACCCAAAACCCGATGGCAAGCTGTCGTTTGACAGGCTGACCAACGTGGCATTCAGCTTTACCAATCACGAAGAAAGCCAGCCTGCGCACTTGCACCTAAACGACAGCGCCGTGCCGATCGGCACCAACCTGCCCCTGTATGACGAGCCCGCGCAGCGCTATTGCCCTGCCGGTGTCTATGAGGTGGTGGAAAAGGACGGTGAACAGCAGTTCGTCATCAATTTCCAGAACTGCGTGCATTGCAAAACCTGCGACATCAAGGACCCGAGCCAGAACATCAACTGGACGGTCCCCCAAGGCGGCGACGGGCCGAACTATCCAAACATGTAAACGATCAAGGGCCGGATATCCTCTGGCCCTTTTTCTTGCGACATCTCGCGCACGTGACCGGCTTGGCGTTGCGGTAACTGCACCCCGCGCATAGGGTATAGCAGACGCATTCTAGACAGGTCCGCTCTTGTGAAACTACGCTCCTTTTTGACAACCACTGTTCTTGCCATCGCTCTGCCATCTGCGCCGGTTGTGGCGGATGCAGATGTTGGCGCCTATCTGGCCGCACGTCAGGCCGATATGGCTAATGATTTTACCGCCTCGACGCGGTATTTCACCCAAAGCCTGATGGCAGACCCCACAAATCCGTATTTGTTGGAAAACGCGGTCCTGTCGTTTGCGGGGTTGGGGGAATTTGAACGTGCCGCTGTCATCGCCGATCAGATGGTGGACAGCGGGTTGACCAGTCAGCTGGCCCATCTGGTGCGCAACGTTCAGGCCGCCAAGACAGGCAACTGGGATCGCATCCTGTCTGATCTGGAAACAGGTCGCGAAATTGGCCCCCTGATCGACGCGTTGTCGCAGGCTTGGGCCAAGGTAGGCTTGGGCCAGATGACCGAAAGCTTGGCATCATTTGATACCGTCATCGAAGAGGCCGGACTGGGCAGTTTTGGATCTCTTCACAAGGCCTATGCGCTGGCATCTGTGGGCGACTTTGAGGGCGCGCACGATCTGTTTTCGACAGGCCCCGGTGGTGGGTTGCGGTATACGGCGCGCAGTGCAGTTGCCCATGCCCAAATCCTTAGCCAGCTAGACGATTTTGCGGCCGCTATTGCAGTGATCGACGTTGTTTTCGGCCAGACCCAAGACCCGTTGATCGCCGACCTACGCACCCGTCTAGAGGCCGGCGAGGCCATCCCGTTTTCGTATACGCCGTCCGCCCGCGCGGGCATGGCCGAGCTGTATCTGGCTGTTGGCCAGGCCGTCGATGGCGAGGCATTGGATACCTATACCTTGCTGTATGCACGCGCCGCCGCCTATCTGGACCCGGCCAACACCGACGCCATTTTGATGGCCGGAACTGTGCTGGAAAGATTGGACCAATTCGATCTGGCCAACGCCGCCTACCGCAGCGTTCCTGACGATAGTTTTGCCGCGCAGGTTGCCGAACTTGGGCGTGCGGGTGCCTTGCGGCGCGCTGGTAAAACCGACGCGGCGATCGAAGTTCTCGAGGCCTTGCAGGCCGACAATCCAGATTATGCGCGGGGGCATGCAACGCTGGGGGATACGTTGCGCGCAGCAGAACGTCATGGCGACGCGATCGCGGCATATACCCGTGCGTTGACGATCTATTCTGATGAAGATCCTGTCAAATGGCTCGTTTATTATACCCGCGGGATTGCTCATCATTTGTCGGACGACTGGACCGCCGCCGAGGCTGATTTTCGCGCTGCACTGGCCCTGAATCCCAACCAGCCCGGCGTGTTGAACTACCTTGGCTATTCCATGGTCGAGCGAAACATCAATCTGGACGAAGCGTTGGACATGATCGAGCGCGCGGTCGCCGCACAGCCGCAAAACGGGGCGATCGTCGACAGTCTGGGGTGGGTTTTGTTCCAGTTCGCCAAATACCAAGAAGCCGTTGGCCATCTGGAAACGGCCGCATCCTTGATGCCGGTTGACCCCATAATCAACGATCACCTCGGGGATGCATATTGGGCTGTCGGGCGCACCATCGAGGCGCATTTCCAGTGGAACCGTGCGTTGTCATTTGAACCGACCGACGTGGACGCGGCCCGCATCCGCAATAAATTGCTGATCGGATTGGATGCTGTGCTTGACCAAGAGGGTGCAGAGCCGCTGCGCAGCGCCAATGGCGACGATTAGGGGCAGCGCACCTGCCAAGATCAACCTGACGCTTCATGTCACAGGACAACGGACCGACGGCTACCATCTGCTGGACAGCTTGGTCGCGTTTGCCGGCGTCTATGACGAAATTACGGCGACGGCCGCGCCGCGGCTGCGGCTGTCCGTTTCCGGCCCCTTTTCGCATGGTGTTCCCACGGACGACGCTAACATCGTGATGCGGGCAGCTGTGGCGTTGCAGCGCGCGCGGGGTGTCGAACTGGGCGCCACTATCACCTTGGACAAGAACCTACCCCATGCGGCAGGCATCGGCAGCGGCAGCTCTGATGCGGCGCTGACCTTGGCGATGTTGGCCAACTTATGGAACGTAGAACCGTTGGCCCCCAATGCCCCCGAGGTTCTGGCACTGGGCGCAGATGTTCCGGTTTGTCTTCATGCACCTGATCCCATCCGGATGACCGGCATCGGCGAGACATTGATTCCCTGCCCGTCCCTGCCCGATTGCGCCATTGTCTTGGTCAATCCGCAAGTGCCGGTCCCGACTGCAGGGATCTTTGACGGGCTCGCGACCAAGCGGAACCCGTCTATGGATGTGGTCCCGAACGGGCTGACCTATGACGGGCTTTGTGCGTGGCTGCAAAAGCAACGCAACGACCTGATGGCCCCTGCATTGTCTGTCGCACCGCAGATCAGCGATGCGATCTTGGCGCTAAGACGGATGCCTTTGGTTGGGCATGCGGGGATGTCGGGCAGCGGAGCGACCTGTTATGGTATCGTGCGCAACATGGCCGACGCCCGTCAGGTCGCGAGGGCCATTCAGGTGGCCAATATGGGTTGGTGGGTTGCGCCGGCACCACTGTTGTAGCGTCTGTTATCTGGCGACCGGCCTGCGGGACCGTCACCATGGGCTTTAGCCCATGGCCCTTCGTCTGAATTCAAGTGATCCGTGCGACAACATAATCGGCCAGATCGACCAACATGGATTTCAATGCATGATCGGGGATCGGGTCCAGTGCCGATTTGGCCCGCTCGGCCCATTCAACGGCCGTGTCACGTGTGCTGTGCATGGTGCCATGTTTGGTCAATAGCTCGAGGGCGTGTTCCAGATCACCGTCGGACTGTTTGCCCTTGGCAATGGTGCGATCCCAAAACGCCCGTTCATCGGCGTCGGCTGCGGCAACCGCGCGGATCACCGGCAGGGTCAGCTTGCGTTCGCGAAAATCGTCGCCGACGTTTTTTCCCGTGGCCTCCGTGCCACCGTAATCCAGCAAATCGTCCACAATCTGGAATGAAATACCCAGCGCGTCACCATAGTCGAACAGCGCTTTGACCAGCGGCTCGTCAGCCGCAGCGATCACACCGCCGACTTCCATAGCCGCAGAAAACAAGGCCGCGGTTTTGCCGCGTACGACCTTGAAGTAGATGTCTTCTGTTGTAGCCAGATCTGCAGCCGCGGTCAGTTGCAATACTTCGCCCTCGGCAATTGTGGCCGAGGCATTCGCCAGAATATCCAACACCCGCATGGACCCAGTTTCAACCATCAGCTGGAACGAACGCGCGAACAGATAGTCGCCCACCAATACCGACGACGTGTTATCCCACAGCAAATTGGCTGTCGGACGGCCGCGGCGCTGATCGCTTTCGTCGACAACGTCGTCGTGTAGCAAGGTTGCCGTGTGAATGAATTCGACCGTCGCGGCCAGATGCACATGATAGGGTCCGTCATACCCGCACATCCGCGCTGCAGCCAATGTCAGCATCGGGCGCAGCCGCTTGCCGCCTGCTTCGACCAGATGGGCCGTTACCTCGGGGATGCGGGGGGCGTGTTCGGACGCCATACGTGTCCGGATCGTTTCATTCACGGCATCCAGATCGGCGGCCAAGGCTGAGGCCAGTTGCTCGTGTGGCTTGGTGGCGGCGATATCAAGGCTCATGCGCGTGTTCCGTAAGCGTGAATGGACAAAGACGTTGATGCATCTTACGTCAGGATTATGAAAGAGCTTTTGCGCACAAATGACCCGACGGTCATCGCTTATGCGACTGCCCTCCTTGAGGACAGTGATATAGCTGTGTTTCAATTCGACGTCCATATGAGTGCCCTGGAAGGCAGCATAGGCATTTTGCCGCGCCGCTTGATGGTCATAGACCGTGATCTGTTCATGGCCGAGGCGATCATGCGTGACAACGACATCGATTTGGGCCGCTGATGGACACCACCTGCGACGATTTTCTTAGCGGCAAGGTCCGCGCGCTGCAGCCCGCCAAAGGATATCGCGCCGGTGTTGACGCGGTTTTACTGGCGGCCAGCGTGCCAGCTATGCCCGGTGCGCGGGTGCTGGAATTGGGCTGTGGCGTTGGGGTTGCGTCGCTATGCCTTCAGGCGCGTGTGCCTGTGTCGATAACAGGGGTCGAGGTCCAAGACGGTTACGCCGATTTGGCGCGCCGAAACGGGCTGGACGTTGTGACAGCCGACCTGCGCGCCCTGCCTGACACCGTCCGCAACACGCAATACCAGCACGTCATCATGAACCCGCCCTATTTTGACCGGTCATCGGGGTCTGCGTCCCCGAACGCCGGTCGCGACGTGGCCATGGGGGGCTGCACGCCGCTGGCCGATTGGCTTGCGATTGCGGCCAAACGACTGGCCCCCAAAGGCCATCTGTCGATGATCAACCGGATCGAGCGTCTACCCGAGGCATTGGGACAGATGCCCGCTGTTTTGGGGTCGGTGATTGTTTTGCCGGTTGCGGCCCGTACGGGTCGGCCACCGCATTTGTTCATCTTGCAAGCACGCCACAGCGGTCGTGCGCCGTTCAGGTTACTGCCATCGTTAATCATGCACGAAGGCGATACGCACGACGGCGACCGCGAGAGTTACACCCCCCAGCTACGCGCGATATTGCGTGACGGGGACGCTTTGCCGATTACAAATTAACCGTTTGGCAAGAAATGGCCGTCTATCGTTGAGTACGCATCAAATGCTGCCACGCAGCGTGACAGAAGGTCGAATATGTGGTGCACTAAACGTCTATACACACCAGAGGAGGACGACTATGAGCTTGAGTTCGCATGTGCAGGAACTGAAGAAGAAACACCAACACCTCTCGGATTCAGTGGAAGGGCTGCAACGCGCCCCCGGATCCAATGATCTTGAAATTTCTGCAATGAAAAAGAAAAAGCTGGCCCTCAAACAAGAGATCGCCAAGCTGAACGCGCATTAAGCGCATCAGACGTCACAAAAAGGGCCGCACCATCGGGTGCGGCCCTTTTTCGTTAACAAGCCTGCTAATCAGGCAAAGAACTGGGCGCCGTTGGCAGAAATTGTCGACCCGTTGATAAAGCCGCTGTCATCAGAGGCAAGGAACGACACGCAGCGTGCGATCTCTTCAGGCTCGCCCAGGCGGCCTGTGGGGATTTGACCGATGATCGAGTCGCGTACCTTTTCCGGCACGGCCATGACCATTTCGGTCGCGATGTAGCCCGGGCAGATAGCGTTGGCTGTAATGCCCGCGCGGGCGCCTTCTTGAGCTAGTGATTTGACGATGCCCAGATCACCGGCTTTGGTTGCGGCATAATTGACTTGGGCGAACTGGCCTTTTTGACCGTTGATCGAGCTGATAACAATAACACGTCCGAATTTGCGCTCGCGCATGCCAGGCCAGATGGGGTGCACTGTGTTGAAAACGCCCGTCAGATTGGTGTCCACGACTTGGTGCCATTGCTCTGGTGTCATTTTATGGAAAGGCGCGTCGCGGGTAATTCCGGCGTTGGCCACCACAACGTCGATCGGACCCAAATCCGCCTCGACCTGTGCGATACCTGCCTTGGAGCTATCGTAATCCGCAACATTCCATTTGTAGGTTTTGATACCCGTCGCTTTGGTGAACTTTGCGGCCGCTTCATCGTTGCCTGCGTAGGTCGCGGCGACTGTCATCCCATCCGCCTGTAGCTGTTTCGATATGGCCTCGCCGATGCCGCGCGATCCGCCGGTAACTAGTGCTACACGTCCCATTGTTTTCTTCCTATATCATGCTTCTCTAGTAATCTTATTACCTTCACTCGCAGAGAGGCGCAATATAATTGCGTGCCAAAATTGGGGCGCAAAATGTCGCGCCCCAGCATTTTTTAGCGCTCAACGCATAGGGCGACGCCCATGCCGCCGCCGATACACAACGTGGCGATACCTTTTTTGGCGTCTCGGCGTTTCATTTCGAACAACAGCGTGTTCAGAACGCGGCAACCGGAGGCACCGATCGGGTGACCGATGGCAATTGCGCCGCCGTTGACGTTTACGATTGCCGGGTCCCAGCCCATTTCCTTGTTCACAGCACAGGCTTGGGCGGCAAAGGCTTCGTTGGCTTCGACAAGATCGAGGTCACCCACCGACCAGCCCGCCTTTTCCAGCGCCTTGCGACTGGCATTGACCGGTCCGACCCCCATGATCGCAGGGTCCAAGCCAGCTGTGGCAAAGGACGCGATACGCGCCAGCGGTTCGATCCCGCGCTTTTCCGCCTCTTCCACGGACATCAAGAGCGTTGCTGCTGCACCGTCATTCAAGCCCGATGCGTTTGCGGCGGTGACGGATCCGTCCTTGGCGAATGCGGGGCGCATTTTGGCCATTGCCTCTAGGTTGGCGCCATGGCGAATGTACTCGTCTTTATCTACGATGATGTCGCCCTTACGGGTCTTGACCGTAAAGGCTGCGATCTCGTCGTCGAACCTGCCCGCGTTTTGGGCGGCCTCGGCCTTGTTTTGCGACGCGACTGCGAATTCGTCCTGCATGTCGCGGCTGATCTGCCATTTGTTGGCGACGTTTTCAGCCGTCTGGCCCATGTGGTACCCGTTGAATGCATCCCACAAACCGTCGCGGATCATCGTATCGATGTATTTCACATCGCCCATTTTGTGGCCCACACGCAAATGTGCCGCATGAGGCGACAGCGTCATGTTTTCCTGACCGCCAGCTGCCACGATGGACGCATCCCCCAACTGGATGTGTTGCGCGCCCAGCGCCACAGCACGCAAGCCCGAACCACACACCTGATTGATCCCCCAGGCCGCGGATTCAATTGGCAGGCCCGCATTGATATGCGCCTGACGCGCTGGGTTCTGGCCTTGGGCGGCGGTCAAGACCTGACCGAGGATTGTCTCGGACACGTCAGCTTTGTCGACGCCCGCGCGCTCAACCACCGCTTCTAGCACAGCGGCGCCTAAGTCGTGGGCCGGCGTATTGGCAAATGATCCGCCAAAGCTGCCGACCGCGGTACGGGCGGCGGATGCGATTACTACGTTTGTCATGAATATCCCCTATGATCACGTTTCCGTGGCACGGCCGGAGATGGCAGGTCATGCAGCCCCCAGCGCTGCCGTTCAAATTTATCCTAGAGACCACAATCCCATCATTCAACGGATTTTTCTGCACCTGCACAATAGCGGGTCAGAAGCCGAATTTGGGAACCCCGTAGAAGTATCCTTGCAAACAGTCTGCGCCCAGTTGCGTGAAAGCCGCGGCTTCTTTGCCCGTCTCGACACCGTCGGCGATAACAAGCATTTCGAACTGATGGGCTACCGCCATCAGCGCCTTGGCCACAACTTGATTGTCGGGATTCTTGTCGATTCCACGTACGAACCCTTTGTCCACTTTCACGAGATCAAAGTAGAAATCCTTGAGATGGCTGAAGGATGTGAAACCGGCCCCAAATCCATCAAGCGCAAATGCGACGCCGAAATCTTGCATTTCTTCCATAAACCGGGTCACGGATTCCGGCAGCAACATCGCGGATTTTTCACTGATTTCAAAAATCAGGCGATCGCCAAGCGCACCAGCCGAGTTGAGGCCGTCGTATAGGATTTTCCGCCATTTCCCGTCGGCAAGCGACCGGGCGGACAAGTTGACGGACAAACGGGCATTTGGATTTTCGCGCAAGGTTCGAAGAACAAGGTGAAGCGTGACGCAGTCCACCTCTCGCCCGAGGTCCATTTCCTCAACCACTGGCATAAACTGTGCTGCGGGGATCGTGCGGCCAGCGTCGTCAAACACACGGATCAACCCCTCATGAAATGCGATGCGCCCCTGTGGACCAGCGGTCACAATTGGTTGGAACGCCAGACGCGCCTGATTGCCTGCCAAGGCGGTTCGCACCATCGACAGGACATCGCCATCGCGACTGGCCATGGCCGCGCTAAGCGGATCAAACAACGCCTGATCGTCATTGGCAGATTTGAGCTTGGGAGATTGCATCATGAAGCCCTTTCGCCCGATATCTTGCCCCGATTGGCGATAACGGCGGGTTAACATCTGGCAATTTCCGAAAATCCAACGCAATTTGGCTGGTATGGAAAAACGTTGCGGATGGGCTGGGCCCGAACAGATTTACATCGACTACCACGACACCGAATGGGGCGTCCCTGAATATGATAGCCGCGCGCTATGGGAAAAGCTGATCCTAGACGGGTTTCAGGCGGGCCTGTCGTGGATTACGATCTTGAAAAAGCGCGACAATTTCCGCGCCGCTTTTGCCAGTTTCGACCCTGATGTGATTGCCACATGGGGCGACGCAGAGGTCGAAATCCTGCTGCAAAATTCCGGCATCATTCGCCACCGAGGCAAGATCGAGGCCACGATCAGCAACGCTCGTGTCTGGCAAAACATCGAGGCCGACGGCGGTTTTGACAAGTTCCTGTGGGACTATGTCGACGGGTATCCACTGCAAACCACCATTGATGATCGCAGCGCGATGCCTACCCAGTCAGAATTGTCGGTTCAGATATCCAAAGACTTGAAAAAGCGCGGGTTCAAATTTTGTGGCCCAACGATTGTCTATGCCTTTATGGAAGCCTGCGGTCTGATCAACAATCACACGACCAATTGTCCGCGCCATGTGCCATGCCGCGATTTGGCGCGGTCACCAACGCGATAGCGCGTCTTCGTCGGCATCCTTGGCCTCGACCCACGTCGCCCCGCCGTCGGTTGTTTCTTTCTTCCAGAACGGGGCGCGGGATTTCAGATAATCCATGAGAAAATCAGCCGCTTCGAATGCGGATTTGCGGTGCGCAGACGCTGTCGCGACCATCATGATCACCTCGCCCGCTTTCAATACCCCGTGGCGGTGGATGACCAGCGCATCCGCCAGATCCCACCGCGCGCGCGCCTCAGCGACAATCGTATCAATCGCGGGTTTTGTCATGGCGGGATAGTGTTCGATTTCCATCTGGTGCAGGTCGCCAGCGGTATCACGCACAACGCCGGTAAAGCTGACGATGGCGCCCGCATCGGTGCGGCCAGCGGTGAACGCATTCAGTTCGGCGCCTGCGTCAAACAGATCGGACTGAACGCGGACAGTCATTTAACCGCCCGTCATCGGTGGAAAGAACGCCACCTCGCGCACACCCGAAAGCGGGGCGTCAAATTCGGCCAGCTCTTGGTCGAGCGCCACGCGCAGGGCGGTGGTATCGGCAAAAGCCGCGGCATAGCGGTCATCGCGAGCGGACAGTTCGGCCACGAGATCGTTCACAGTTTCGGCATTGGTTTCTATCACTTCGCGCGGTTCGCCAATGCGTTCACGCACCCAAGCAAAATACAAGACATCCATTACACTTCATCCCGCAAATACGGTCGCGCCTTGAGGAAATAGTCGACGCCTGACAACACCGTCAGCACCATCGCGATCCATAGCAGGCCAATCCCGCCAAACCAGCAGATGTCCCAGCCCAGCGCCAATGTGCGCAGGCCAAGCGGGTCGTCTGCGTCGCCGTTTACAATCGCATCAAACACAGCATCATTCATGCCTACGCTGCGTTCGATCAGATAGTGTTCAAACGCACCCTTGGCGAACAAAACCGAGATGGCAACCATTTGCACTGTTGTTTTCCATTTGGCCAAGACCGTGACCTTTAGCAGTCCAGCCGTGTCGCCCAGAAATTCTCGCAGTCCTGAAACGAATACTTCGCGAAAGATTATCAATGTTGCGGGAAGCAAAATCCAAGGGTTCATGCCCGAGAACCCGGTAATCACAACCAAAGCAATCACAACCATCGCCTTGTCCGCAATTGGATCCAGCATCGCGCCCAGTTTGCTTTCTTGTTTCCACGCGCGGGCCAGATAGCCGTCGACGAAATCCGTAGCCGCAGCCCCCATAAACAAGATCAATGCAAACCAATCGGCCAGCGGTCGGTGGAAATACAAAAACAAGATCGCAACTGCGGGTGCTGCGATCAGACGGATAACCGTCAGGATATTCGGGATATTCCAAGTCATGGCCACAACCTACCGCGCCTTCTGTCCGACCGCCATAGCGTTAACCATTCTCGTGAAAGTAATCATAGATCGTTTGAGCCAGATTATCGGACACCCCCGACACCGCCTTGAGATCCGCCAGATTTGCGCGCCCGACGGCCTTGGCCGATCCGAAATGCGCAAGAAGCGCGCGTTTGCGGCCCGCCCCCACGCCCGGCACGTCATCCAAGGGTGTGGCCCCTATCGCCTTGGACCGTTTCGCGCGGTGGGTGCCGATGGCAAAGCGGTGGACCTCGTCGCGCATCCGCTGGATGAAATAAAGGACCGGATCATTGTGGCGCAGGGCCATCACCGGTTTGCCTGTGCGGTAGAAAACCTCTTTGCCAGCGTCGCGGTCTTCGCCTTTGGCAACACCAACCATAGGCACGTCGCTGACACCCAAATCATCCATGATCTCACGCACGGAACTGACCTGCCCTGCGCCCCCGTCGATCAACAACAGGTCGGGCCACATGCCGGATTTACGGTCGGGGTCTTCCTTTAGCAAGCGCTGAAAGCGGCGGGTCATTACTTCTTTCATCATGCCAAAGTCATCGCCCGGCGTCAGGTCGTCGCCGCGGATATTGAATTTGCGATACTGGTTTTTGTCGAACCCTTCGGGGCCCGCAACAACCATTGCACCGACCGCATGAGCGCCTTGAATGTGACTGTTGTCATAGACCTCGATCCGCGCAGGAACACGGGGCAAATCGAACGCCTCGGTCAACCCTTTGAGAAGCTTCGCTTGGGTCGCGGTTTCGGACATTTTGCGCGCAAGGCTTTCGCGTGCATTGCGCAGTGCGCCTTGGACCAGTTCGGCCTTTTCTCCGCGTTGTGGGATAATCACCTCGACGCGGCGTTCGGCTTTTTCTGCCAGAGCAGCGGCCATCAGATCCTCGTTGTCCAACCCATGCGACAGGATCACGGCACGGGGCGGCTCGCGGTTGGAATAGAATTGCCCGACAAAGGCTTCCATGACCTCGGACGCGTCCTCTTCTCCGCTGATGCGGGGATAATAATCGTGGTTGCCCCAGTTTTGATTGGCGCGGATGAAAAACACCTGCACGCAGGCCTGACCACCGTCGATATGCAGGCCGATGACATCGGCCTCGGGGGTGGATTGCGGATTGATACCTTGGGCGGTTTGCACTTGGGTCAACGCCGTAATCCGGTCCCGCAAGGCGGCGGCACGTTCGAATTCCAATTCCTCGGACGCGGCGGACATTTCAGCAGCCAGCGACTGTTGAATATGTTTGGTGCGACCGGACAAAAAGTCCCCTGCGTCGGACACTGATTTCGCATAGTCCTGCGCGCTGATCTTGCCCACGCAAGGGCCCGAACAGCGCTTGATCTGATACTGCAAACAAGGCCGTGTGCGGGTTTCAAAATCGCTGTTGGAACAATTGCGCAGCAAAAACACGCGCTGCAACTGGTTCAATGTCCGGTTCACGGCACCCGCACTAGCGAAGGGTCCGAAATAGCTGCCCTTTTCCTTTTTTGCGCCGCGGTGTTTTTTGATCTGCGGGAATTCGTGATCCTTGGTCACAAGGATATTGGGGAACGATTTATCGTCACGCAGCAGCACGTTATAGCGCGGCTTGAGCTGTTTGATCAGGTTCTGTTCCAGCAACAGCGCTTCGGTCTCGGTTCGCGTGGTCAGGAACATCATCGACGCTGTCTCGCGGATCATGCGGGTGATGCGCGCAGAATGATCACCAGGGCGGGAATAGTTGCTGACCCGCGCCTTTAGATTGCGGGCTTTGCCGACATACAAAACGCGGCTGTCAGCGTCCAACATCCGGTACACACCAGGCGAGCCGTCAATCGTCCGCAGGTACCCTTTGATAACGTCATATCCAGTTTTTGGCGGTGTGGTATCCGGTTTGGTCATGATCTGCTCTGATTCTGCGGGCCTGTGCATGGTAGACGGTATCGGGCAAGTGAAAAGGCATCCACGGTTTCTGTGGATAACTTGGTGGGCAATTCTACCTGATCCCGAAAAAATCGTTGTTTTTAACTGCCTTCACCAATGTGCCTGTTTTTTGGGCACTAAGCTAACCGATTGTTTTTATTGTATAAAATATTTGCCTATAGTCAAGGTATTGAAAACATTAATGATTCATTAAGAGATTCGGGCGCTTGCGCACTGACGTGCACAACTTTGCGAGGGGGGCTATTCTATGCCCAAAACGTCAGGGGTCCGCCAGTTCAGATGTTGCCCCCCGTCTACAGCGATCATTTGCCCTGTCACGGCGGGTGATTTCAAAAAGAAATCCAGCGCACGCACGATATCACCCGAGTTCGCGCCGCGTCCCAAAATAGTCGCAGCGCGTTGTCTGTCGAAATGATCTTTCGATTGACGGTGGCCCTGCAATGTCGGACCCGGACCGATTCCGTTTACCCGCACACGGGGCGCCAGCGCTTGGGCCGCGGTTTGGGTGAACGCCCACAGCCCCATTTTGGCAATTGTATAGGTCATGAATTCGGGCGTCAGTTTGTGTACGCGCTGGTCCAGCATATTGACCACCAGCGACGTTGCGACGGGTTCACCCGCGCTATCAGTCGCGGCCTCGGGTGCTTGGGCGGCCAAAGCTTGGGTCAGCACAAATGGCGCGCGCAGATTTGATCCTAGATGCCGATCCCAGCTGTCGCGGGTCGCCGTCTGTAGGTTGTCATACTCAAAAACAGACGCGTTGTTGATCAGGCAGGTGAACGGCCCGCCGAGCGCGTCGATGGCCCTAGGCAGCAGCGACTGCGTTGCGGCCTCGTCCAGTAGATCCGCCTGTAGGGCAACCGCGTTTCGGCCCATGTCGCGGATCAGGTGCACGACTTCATCCGCACCATCCTTGGAGCTGGCGTAATGCACTGCGACATCATAGCCCTGACCGGCCAGATGCAACGCCATCGCGCGACCCAGCCGTGCGCCGCCCCCTGTGACCAGCGCGCAAGTCATACCAAAACCATCAGCAAATACGCCCCATACAGGCCAGTCAGAAACACCCCCCACATCCGCGTGATGTTGATCCGAAGGAAAACAAACGGGATCAGAATAAGCGTCGCTGCGAGCATGATCCAAATGTCAAAATCCAGAATTTCGTCGCTGACGGGGATGGTGCCTACAATGCTGGCAACGCCCATGATTCCCAACAGATTGAACATGTTTGACCCGATGACATTGCCCAACGCCACATCCGCCTGATTGCGCAAGGCGGCCATAACGGTGGTTGCCAGTTCAGGCAAGGAGGTGCCGATCGCCACCAGCGTCAGGCCGATCACAGTTTCAGATATCCCGAAGTCGCGCGCGATATTCGTCGCCCCGGAGACCAATAAATTGGCCCCCAAAGGCAAGCCGATCAACCCAAGCACAAGGAACAAGCTAATCTTGTCCCATCCCAAGGTCGGATCCGCGCCTTCGATTTCGTCGTCTTCGGCAGAGGCCTTGCGATGCTTGTTTGCGGCCATCGCCGCCCACACCAGCATCGCGGCAAGGGCCGCCAGCAGGATAATGCCGCTCGACCACGTCAAGAAGCCGTTCCAACACAAAACAATGAATAGGGCCGTGCCTGCCAGCATCTGCAAGTAACTGCCACGGGTGTCGCAGTCACTGGTGTGGAGAGTGGCCAGCAATGCAGGAACCCCTAGCACCAGCAATACATTCGCAGTGTTTGACCCGACAACATTGCCCAGCGCCAGCCCCGGCACACCGTCCCAAATCGCCTGAACCGAGATCAATAGCTCGGGCGCTGAGGTGCCAAAGGCTACAATCGTCAGCGACACGATCAGTGCGGGCACCCCAAGGCGCAGCGACATGTTCACCGCCCCTTTTACAAGGCTGTCACCCGCCAACAAAAGGATCACCAGACCCACAGCTGTATAGAGCCAATCCATCTATGGTCGTCCTTTGGTGCAGGGGCACGGGCCGTTGCCGATCCGGAACCGTCCGCAGTTTTTACATTTGGCCGCATCAAGTTTTGCCGCACCCGGAAATCGCCATTTTCCGAACATGGCCAAAACGGCCATGAACACCAGAAATAGCATGACGACCTTGATGATCATTTAAAGGCCGAACCTCGCGAAAGCGGCTCGGTCTTCGACTTCGGCCAGTGTGTCTCCGACAATCTGCGCTCCGAACCGTGTCAGCAGCGATTTTTTCACGCCATAGCGTTTGAATTTTACAGTATCACCAAAGCGGCGCTTCATCTCGGGGATCAGATGGGCGATGCCGTCGACCAGCCCCTGATCCACGCCTTTTTGTCCGATAAACACCTCGCCGGTGAACAGGTCGGGATTATCAGCCAGTTTCGCCCCGCGGCGTGATTTCACATAAGAGATAAACGTCTCGTGAATCTCGCCCAACCACCCCTTGAGCCGTTTTACATCGGCGGGTTTTTCGGCCTTGAACGGGTCCATCATTGATTTCGACTTACCGGCAGTATGCACGCGACGTTCAACACCAAACCGGTCGATCGCATCCTGCAGGCCAAAACCTGCGCTGATCACGCCGATCGATCCGGTGATCGAACAGTCGTCGACGAAAATTTCGTCAGCGGCACACGCCAGCCAATAACCGCCCGACGCCGCGACGTCTTCGACAAAGGCAAAGACGGGCACGGATTTTTCGTCCGCAAGCCGCCGTATGCGCGCCGCAATCAGTGACGATTGCACCGGGCTGCCACCGGGGCAGTTGATTTCCAGCGCCACGGCTGCGGGCTTTTTTGCAAAAGCTTTTTCTATGACGGGGGCAAGCGACGGATTATCCAAACCACGGCCGCCATTGCTGATCGCGCCTTGCAGGCGGATCACGGCGACATAGGGGTCGGATTTCATAAAGGGGATGAATTTTTTCATATCATTCATTTATGGGTATGCGCCCCCGACAACAAGGGTTACTGCCGGATCCGCCAACCTGTGCGGAAAATCCACCAGATCGCGAGCAGGCACGCCCCAGTAAATGCGCCGATTGCCAGCAACGACAGGCCAATTGGAACATCAGCCGCCCCGAAAAACGCCCAACGGAACCCGCTGATCAGATAGACGACGGGGTTGAACATCGTGATTGTCTGCCAGATCGGCGGCAGCATGGTCACCGAGTAAAACGAGCCACCCAAGAACACGAGCGGCGTGATGATCAAGAGCGGGATAAGCTGGAGCTGCTCAAAATTGCCGGCCCAAATGCCAATAATAAAGCCGAGCAGTGAGAAGCTGATGCAGGTCAGCACAAGAAACGCGAGCATCGCAAACGGGTGCGCGATTGAAATGTCGACAAAGAAGAACGACGTCGCAAGGATTATCAAGCCGATGAACAACGCCTTGGTCGCGGCGGCCCCAACATAGCCTAATGTGATCTCGAGAAAGTTCACAGGTGCCGATAGCAATTCATAGATCGTGCCGATGAATTTCGGGAAATAGATGCCGAACGACGCGTTGCTGGTGGCTTGGGTCATGACCGATAACATGATCAGACCGGGCACGATGAATGCGCCATAACTGACGCCCTCGACCTCTTGGATGCGGCTGCCGATGGCTGTGCCGAACACTACGAAATACAGCGACGTGGATAGAACAGGCGACACAAGCGACTGGGTAATTGTGCGGAAAAACCGCGCCATTTCAAAACGGTAGATTGAGGCGACAGCAGTCAGGTTCATGTCGTTTCCTTTACAAGGCCAACAAAGATGTCTTCGAGGCTGCTTTGACGGGTTTGCATATCGGTCATCTGTAGCCCCGCTTTTTGAATGTCGTTCAGCAAGGTCGTGATGCCGGTGCGGTCGCCGTTGGTGTCGTAGGTGTAGATCAGGCTTTGCCCATCGTCGCCGATATCTAATGCATATGCCGCCAGCGTTTTGGGAACCTCGGAGACCGGCGCCGCAAGGTCCACCTGCAACTGTTTTTGCCCCATCTGGGCCATCAAGGATGCCTTGTCCTGCACCAACAGGATTTCGCCCTTGGAAATGACCCCGATACGGTCGGCGATAGCCTCGGCTTCTTCAATGTAGTGGGTGGTCAGGATGATTGTCACCCCGTCCGCCTTGAGCTCGGCGACCACATCCCACATGTCTTTGCGCAATTCCACGTCCACACCAGCGGTCGGCTCGTCTAGGAACAGCACGCGGGGCTCATGGGACAGGGCTTTGGCGATCAGGACACGGCGTTTCATACCGCCCGACAGCATCATGACCTTGCTGTCTTTCTTGTCCCACAGCGACAGCTTTTTCAGGATGTCCTCGAGCAATGCATCATTGCGAGATTTCCCAAACAAGCCACGCGAGAACCGCACTGTGTTCCAAACGGTTTCGAACGGTTCAAGGCTGATCTCTTGGGGCACCAAACCGATCATACCGCGCGCGGCGCGAAAATCTGTGGCGATGTCATGCCCACCAACTGTGACCGATCCCGATGTGGGCACCGTTATCCCGCAAATTGTGGAAATAAGCGTCGTTTTGCCCGCACCGTTAGGGCCAAGCAGCGCAAGTATCTCACCGTCTTCAATCTCTAGGTTAACGCGCTTGAGCGCTTCAAACCCGCCCGCATAGGCCTTGCGCAAATCGCTTACCGAAACCACAGATGTCATGGGATGTCCTTTTATTCTTCGGTAGAACTTAGTCCCTTCGCTACGGAAGTAAAAGCGGAAGTCGGAAATCGCTATCTATGTCCTGCCTCAACGGCGACCCTGTCGGTCATTCCCTGCCAAAACGATTGGAACGCATCAAGAGAAAAGTTGCGCCCGCCCTTGTTGCACTGATTGACCTATTTCACATCTATATTGCATGGTTTGAAATGTTCGCGTGGACATGACGTAGACCCGAATTTTTCGACGCATTGCCCGCCGATATGTTCGACCAAACGAGGCACCCGGCCGCAACCCAATGTCGACACTTGTTTCCTCGCTTTTGTCTTTGTTGCCGGAGTTGCTGCGCCGTTGACTGTCGCGTGTCGGGCCGGAATGACTCACATCGAAACAGCAGGTGTCGCGCAGATCCTGCCTTTCGCGTCACAAAAAACCTAGGCCATCCGCACGGCCATATCCAACATGCGGCACGAAAAGCCCCATTCGTTGTCATACCAACCGAACACACGCAGTAGCCCTTGGGCTGTGACGCGGGTTTCGGGTAGCGACACGATCAGGCTTTCGGGGCGCGCGCGCAGGTCTGAGGACACCAAGGGTTTGTCTGTGGCCCCGATGATCGCGGATGTTTGCGACAGGCGGGCGATGACCTCGTCTCGAGAAATCGCTTGGTTCAATGTCACGGTCAGATCAACAGCTGACACGGACGCAACCGGCACGCGCACCGCCGCCCCTTCGATCCGTCCTGCGATGTCGGGCAGGACGCGGTCCATCAAAGTCATCGCACTGGTTGTGGTGGGCACCATCGACATGGCGGCAGCCCTGCTGCGCATCATATCCCCGCGCGGTGCGTCGATGGATGGCTGGCTGCCGGTGTAACAATGGATCGTGGTCATCCACCCCGTTTTCACGCCCCATTCGTCGTCCAACAGACGGACCAACGGCGCGAGCGCATTGGTCGTGCAAGACGCATTGGACACAATCACTTGGTCGGCCAGTTCCGCGTCGTTGGCCCCCAACACGATGGTGGCATCCGCAGCCTCCGACGGCCCCGAGATTAACACACGCTCCGCCCCCGCGCGCAAAGCCCGCTCTGCAACGTCGCGGGTGTTGGCCTTGCCCGTGCATTCCAAGAACAGGTCGACGTTGGACAGATCCAATGTGCTGGCGTCCGCGGTCCGATACATCGGGATCGCTTGGCCGTTGATGTGCAAGATATCACCGTCCAACCGAACATCCCCTTGGAACGGGCCAAAGACGCTGTCGTATTCGAACAGATGTGCACAAAGATCCGGGGCGGCGATATCGTTGATCCCGACCACGTCCAACATCGGCCAATCGCCCCGCGCCCAAGCCCGAAGCACTGTCCGCCCAATCCGGCCAAAACCATTAATAAAGATACGGGTCATAACTCTCCGGCCTCTTCCAAAACTTTGCGTGCCGCGCGAAAACATTCCAAGCTTTGCGGAACCCCACAGTAAATCGCGATAACATGGATGATTGCGCGGATTTCCTCTTTTGTGACGCCGTTGTTTAACGCACCGCGGCAATGCAGTTCCCACTCTTGCATCTTGCCCAAAGCCCCGATCATCGACAGGTTCATCATCGACCGCGTCTTGGGATCAATCACCTCGTCGCCCCAGCCAAAGCCCCAGCACCACGCGGTCATCGCCTCTTGGAACGGGCGGGTGAAATCGTCAGCGGCAGCTAGATTTTTGTCCACATACTCGGCCCCCAGTGTGGCGCGACGTTGCTCTAGCCCCTTTAGGAACAAATCTTCGTCAAATGTGTCAGCCATCACAGAATCACCTCTCTTAACTCTTCGCGATCAGTTTGGCTGAGGCGCATGGCATTTGCCACCACATGCAGGCGGTGTCGTGTTTGAACAGGTTGTTGTCCAATCTCATCGTGACATTGCCCCCCTCATTGCTAGGTTTAACCCAATAAGGATGTCGAAAATGCGCTATTCCGGATTCAAGGTGATCAAAGAGGCCCTAACAGGGCACAAAGGCTGGACGCCCGCGTGGCGAAATCCGGAACCGCAGCCTGCTTATGATATCGTAATCATTGGCGGCGGCGGGCACGGGCTGGCGACGGCCTATTACCTCGCCAAGAAATTCCAGCAAAAGCGGATCGCCGTTTTGGAAAAGGGCTGGATCGGCGGCGGCAACGTTGGCCGCAACACCACAATTGTGCGATCCAACTATCTGCTAGATGGGAACGAGCCGTTTTACGAATTTTCGCTAAAGCTGTGGGAAGGTTTGGAACAAGACTTTAACTACAACGCCATGATCAGCCAACGCGGCATCCTGAACCTTGTTCATTCGGACGCCCAACGCGACGCGGCGATCCGGCGTGGCAATGCCATGATCCTGAACGGGGCCGACGCTGAATTCATGTCGACCGAGCAGATCCTAGAGAAGTATCCGTTTCTCAACGTCAACGACGCCCGCTTCCCGATCAAGGGCGGCTTGGCCCAACACCGCGGCGGCACAGTGCGCCACGACGCTGTTGCATGGGGCTATGCGCGCGGGGCCGACAGCCGCGGAGTAGACATCATCCAAAACTGCGAAGTCACAGGCTTCAAAATCGAGGGCGGCAAATGCCTCGGAGTTGAAACAACACGCGGCTTTATCGGCGCGTCCAAGGTTGGCTGCGCGGTCGCAGGCTCGTCCGGCAGGCTCATGGCCAAAGCCGGCATGCGCCTGCCCATCGAAAGCCACGTCCTCCAAGCTTTCGTCTCGGAAGGCCTGAAACCGATCCTGCCCGGCGTCATCACTTATGGCGCGGGCCACTTCTATTGCAGCCAATCGGACAAAGGCGGCCTCGTGTTTGGCGGCGATCTGGACGGCTACAACAGCTACGCCCAACGCGGCAACCTGCCCGTGGTCGAAGACGTCTGCGAAGGTGGCATCTCCTTGATGCCAGCCCTTGGACGTGCGCGGCTCTTGCGTATGTGGGGCGGCGTGATGGACATGTCGATGGACGGCTCGCCGATCATCGACCGCACCCATATTGACGGGCTCTATTTTAACGGTGGCTGGTGCTACGGCGGGTTCAAGGCTACGCCTGCCTCGGGCTATAGCTTTGCGCATTTGCTGGCCACAGACACACCACACGACACCGCCAAAGCCTACCGCTTTGATCGTTTCAGCCGCGGCTTGATGATCGATGAAAAGGGCATGGGCAACCAGCCCAACCTGCATTGAGGACCGCACCTATGCCTCGCTTTGTTCCAAATACTCACATTACACCGCAGGCCAAAGGGGGTCTGCGATGATCATTGACCACCCCCTTCTGGGCCCCCGCGACGCGGCAGAATTTACCTATCTGGGCGACGCTAGCCTGATTGACCGCCCCGATTGGCAGTCGGACACTGCCGCGCAGGACTTTTATGAATACGGCTATTTGCGCGACAACCCCGCAGGCTGGCACCAAGAACTGTGGTTCCACGAAGGCGGCGACCGCTCTTGGTTGGTGGTGACACGCAACACGCTGACACATGAAATCAAATCGGTGGAACTGGCCCGCGATGTGGCCCGCCAGAGGGGGCGTAGCAAATGACCCAGATCAACCGGATCGCAGGCGGTCAGATCGACCGTAAATCAGCGTTGAAATTCACCTTCGACGGCAAGTCGTATACGGGGCACGACGGCGACACCCTCGCCTCTGCGTTGCTGGCCAACGGCGTACGGCTTATGGGGCGGTCGTTCAAATATCACCGCCCGCGTGGTCCGCTGACCGCAGGATCCGAGGAACCAAACGCATTGGTCGAACTGCGCACAGGCGCGCGCCAAGAACCCAACACGCGCGCGACGACAGCAGAACTCTTTGATGGGCTAACGGCCCGCAGCCAGAACCGCATCGGCAGCCTGAAATTCGACCTCATGGCGATTAACGACCGGTTCTCGAACTTTCTGACCGCTGGTTTCTACTACAAGACCTTCATGTGGCCCGCCGCATTCTGGGAAAAGATTTACGAGCCGATCATCCGGAACGCGGCAGGCCTAGGGTCGCTGTCAAAACAGGACGATCCCGACATCTACGACAAAGGGTTCTTGCACTGCGATCTGCTGGTGATCGGCTCTGGTCCCTCAGGCCTGATGGCCGCTCTGACGGCAGGTCGCGCAGGTTCTGACGTGATCATCGCTGACGAAGATTTCCTGCTAGGCGGTCGCCTGAATAGTGAAACCCACAGCGTCAACGACCAATCTGGTGCTGACTGGGTCGCTGCGACTGTTGCGGAACTGGCCTCCCTGCCCAATGTGCGGATAATGCCCCGCACCACGATCCTTGGGGCGTTCGACCACGGTATCTTTGGCGCGCTGGAACGCACCGCCGATCACGTCGCTGTGCCTGCCGCTGGCAAACCTCGCCAAGTCCTGTGGCGCATCTATACCAAACACTCGATCCTTGCGGCTGGCGCGACTGAACGCCCCATCGCATTCGACAACAACGACCGTCCGGGCATCATGATGGCCAGCGCGCTGCGCACCTACGCCAACCGTTTTGGTGTGACCGCCGACCGCCGTGTCGCGGTCTTTACCAACAATGACGATGGCCACCGCACCGCCGCTGACCTGCACGCCAAAGGCGTCAAAATCGCCGCCGTGGTAGATGTGCGGCCGGATGCCCCGCGCTCTCTGGATTACGAAGTCATCCAAGGCGAGGTCATCAACACCAAGGGCCGCATTGGCCTGACGTTTGCCGACGTCAGGCTGGCGGATGGATCAACCCGCACATTGGAATGCGGCGCGATGGGTGTGTCGGGTGGATGGAACCCGAATGTGCATTTGACCAGCCATCACCGTGGCCGCCCCGATTGGCGCGACGACATCGCGGCCTTTGTTCCAGCAGCCGAGCTGCCGCAAGGCATGGTCGTCGCTGGCGCCGCGATGGGGGATTTCTCGACTGCCGGTGCGTTGCGCAGCGGTGCACAAGCCGCGAAATCCGCGTTGGGTATCAAAGGGCGCCTGCCCAAGATGCCACAGGCCGAAGACGCGCCCGTGGCCCTAAAACCGTTCTGGTATGTGGACGGCACCACGCGCGGCTGGCTCGACCAACAAAACGACGTGACTGTCAAAGACGTGAAACTTTCCCACCAAGAAGGGTTCCGTTCGGTCGAGCACCTGAAACGCTACACCACGCTGGGCATGGCTACCGATCAGGGCAAAACGTCCAACATGGGCGGCCTTGCGATTATGGCGGAACTGACGGGTAAAACGATCCCCGAAACCGGCACCACCATTTTCCGCCCGCCCTATACACCTGTGGCGATGGGTGCGCTGGCGGGCCGGTCCGTGGGCATGGAATTCCACCCGACCCGCCTGACGCCATCGCACCGTTTTGCCGAAGAACGCGGCGCGGTGTTTGTGGAAACCGGCAACTGGATGCGGGCGCAATGGTTCCCGATTGAGGGCGAAACACACTGGCGCGAGAGCGTCGACCGCGAAGTCATCGCGACCCGTAATTCCGTCGGTGTGTGTGATGTGACCACACTGGGCAAGGTTGACGTGCAAGGCCCTGATGCCGCCGCGTTCTTGAACAAAGTCTATTGCAATGGCTTTGCCAAATTGGCCGTGGGCAAGGTCCGCTATGGCGTCATGCTGCGCGAAGACGGCATTGCCATGGACGATGGCACCGCCGCACGGCTAGCCGAGGACCACTTTGTCGTCACGACCACCACCGCCAACGCCCTGCCTGTCTACCGCCACATGGAATTTGTGCACCAATGCCTGTTCCCCGACATGGATGTGCAAATGATCTCGACCACCGAAGCATGGGCACAATACGCCGTTGCGGGCCCCAACAGCCGAAAACTGCTAGAGAAAATCGTCGATCAAGACATCAGCAACGACGCGTTCCCATTCATGGCCTGCGCCAATATCACCGTTTGCGGGGGCTTGCGCGCACGCCTGTTCCGCATCTCGTTCTCGGGCGAACTGGCCTATGAAATCGCCGTCCCATCCCAATACGGTGACGCGATGATCCGCAAAATCATGGAGGCCGGGGCCGAATTTGACGTGACCCCTTACGGCACCGAGGCGCTTGGCGTTATGCGGATCGAAAAAGGCCACGCGGTCGCCAATGAACTGAACGGCACGACCACGGCGCAAAACCTTGGCATGGGTCGCATGGTCAGCAAGAAAAAAGACAGCATCGGGTCCACCTTGTCCGAACGGGTCGGCTTGAACGGCACCGACGACCTGCGGCTTGTGGGGATCAAACCTGTGAACCCCGCCGATCCCGCACCAGCGGGTGGTCATCTGATGAATGCCACCGGCCCTGTCGACGCGACCCACGACCAAGGCTATGTGACATCATCCGCCTATTCCCCCAGCTTGGGGCATCAGGTGGCGCTTGGGTTCGTCAAAAGCGGCAACAACCGCTACGGTGAAAAAATGCGCCTCGTTTCGCCCCTGACCAACGTCGAGGTCGACGTCGAAATTGTCAGCGCCCATTTCATCGACCCAGAGGGGGAACGGCTTCGTGCATGATCTAAAACCAACCACTGCATTGGGCGGGGCCAAACCGCGCGTCGACACCATCGGCGCGTTGACAATTACGGAAAATATTGGCGTTGCATTAGCGTCCGTTGCCGCCCGTCTGAACGGCGAAAAGAAAACTGCGCAAGTGTTGAAAAAACTGCTCGGCGATGTGCCCGGACCCGGGCGGGCGCAATTGCACGACCCAGAAGCAGGGTTCTGGATGGGCCCAAACCAATGGATGATCGGCGCGCCCATGGTTACCCATGAATTGTTGGCTGATCAGCTAAAGGACAGCCTCGGGGACGCCGCATCGGTAACAGAGCAATCTGGCGGATGGGTCGTTTTTGATGTTGTCGGCCCAAATATGATCGACGCGATGGAACGGATCTGTCCCGCGCCCATTCGGCGCATGGTCGCGGGCGATGCACAGCGGACCACGATCCACCACCTTAGCTGCTTTGTCATTCGCCGCGACGCGGATGATCATGTGCGGGTCATCGGCCCACGCGCATCAGCCGGATCGCTACACCACGCATTGGCCGGCGCGGCCCATTCTGTCGCCTAAGCGGGCGGCACGATCGAATTATCCCGCACGCGGAACATGTTGACCTTTTGGCGATCTTCCTTGGGGTGGATACCAAAAACTTCGACGTAGTTTTTGCTCAGCACACTGGATGACGAATATCCGACGGCCTGCGCAATCTGGGACAACGACCCCTTGCCATATAGCAACAGTTGGCGGGCTTTGTGCATTCGCAATGTCCGGTAATACCCCAAAGGTGTGTTGCCTGTCGCCTTTTGAAAGGCGCGTTCCAACTGGCGCACCGATACACCAACCTGTTCGGCGACGTCGGCAATGTTTAGCGGGTCTTCTAGGTGATCAGAGAACACCTGAACCGCCTTGGCCACCGCGTCGGGCAACATGTCATCCGTGCTGGTCGACGCAAAGGTCGGGCGCCGCTGCAACACCCCTTCGCCGCGGACCAACGGGTGCTGGAACCAACAGGCCACTTCGGTCGCCACATCCGGACCATGAGCCTGATCAATCAAATGCAGCGAGAGGTCGAACGCCGCAGCGGCCCCCGATGCGGTGATCCTGCGGCGATCCAATACGATCACGTCTTCGACGGCCCGCAGTTTGGGAAACTCTGCCTTGAACGCCGCCTCATAGCACCAATGCACGGATACTGAGTGCCCTTCTAACAATCCCGCACGGGCCAGAGGAAAAATGCCACCACTGATGGCCCCGACAACCATCCCGTGGCGGGCCAATTTGCGCAACCGGCCCTCGGATGACGTCCGGTTCGCAAAGTTCGAAGAGGGGCCCGACAGCACAAAAATCTGATCCAGTTTGTCAGAGTTTTCCAGCGCCAGATCCGGTTCGAACGACACATTGGCGCTCGCCTCGACCTTGCCGCCGTCCTCTGAGATCAACGACCAAACGAACAACGACTTGCCGGTTATTTCATTGGCAGCCCGCAATGGTTCGATCATCGACGTCAAGCAGGCCATCGGAAAGCCCGGGAAAATCAAGAACCCGATCGATATGGTCTTGGATGGTTCCATCACCCAACCCTAAAACTGCCGCGCCCGACGCGCCAGCCCGTTCTTGTTGCCAAAAACGCCTTGGGGAAATCAGTCGCAGGCAGCATCGACAATGAACTCGACCTTGAGCTCGGCACGGGCCAGCTTGGCCTCGCCGCAGGCACGTGCGGGCGCGTGGCCTTCTGGCACCCAAGCATTCCATACCTCGTTAAGGCCCGCAAAATCCGACATATCTGCCAACCAGATGGTGACGCGCAGCATCTTCTCACGGTTCGAACCTGCCTGCACCAGCAGCGCGTCGATTTTATCCAGACAGCCTTGCACTTGCTCTTGAATTGTCTCGCCCTCAGCGACTTGACCGGTGATATACGCAACACCATTGTATTTTACGATTTTGGACGACCGTACACCGGCATCAATTCGTTCGATCATCTGATCAGCCTTTCGTAGAAAATGGATCTGACAGCGTGATACCAAACCAGACCAGACGCGACCAGATCAGAAGCGGCACCTAGGGGCTGGCAACCGGCAATAATTCTGCCAGTTTCAACCGCTGGATTTTACCAGACGGGCCTTTGGGCAGCTCCGTCGTGATGTGAATTTGGTCAGGGGACTTGAAGGCCCCCAATCGGTCACGGCAAAGCGTCATAAGTTCGTCAGCGGTGACATCAAAACCTTCGTCGATTGCGACCGCGGCCTCGATCGTTTCGCCGTAGCGCTTGCAAGGTCGGGCAAATGCCGCGGCCTCGACAATGGCGGGATGCGAATACAGCACTTCGTCGATTTCGCGGGGGGCTACGTTTTCCCCACCCTTGATGATCAGCTCTTTTAGGCGACCTGTCACAAACACATAACCGTCGGCGTCGATCCGCCCCAAATCGCCCGTGCGCAGCCAATCGCCGGAAAATGTATCGGTCGTGGCTTGCGGGTTTTTTAGGTATTCCAACATAACATTTGGGCCACGGATCGCAATTTCGCCTTCAACGTCTGGCGGTAACAGCGATAGATCGGGTCCAAGGATACAGACGTCATTACCAAAACATTTGCCCGGCGACCCGATTTTGCGCACCCCCGGTGGCAGCGGGTTGGACAGGATTTGCGCGGCCGTTTCGGTAAGGCCCATTGTTTCAACGATCGGAATGCCAAACCGATCCTCGAACGCGGATTGGGTTTCAACCGCCAAGGCAGATGACGCCGAACGGCCAAAGCGGATGCGCGCGCGGGTCGCCTCGTCGGGCGAGGGTTTTCCGTGCAACAAGTGGCTGATGATCGTTGGCACAACCGAGAACCAGGTGACCTGTGCGTTCGCGGCATAGTCCCAGAACCTGCTGGCGGAAAACCGTGGTACCATTGCCAAAGATCCACCAGAGACAAGCGCGCCCATCACCGTCACACACAGGCCGTTGATGTGGTAGATTGGCAAAACGCAGAAACCGCGATCTTGGTCCGTCAATTCATGAGCAAGCGCCGATGTCCATCCGCCGGCCAGCAGGCTGCTATGCGTGTGAACGACGCCCTTGGGGCGGCCAGTGGTGCCGGATGTATACATCAACAGAGCGTGGTCCGAGGCAACAATATCAGGCAGTTGGCCTGTAGGTTCCAGCGCGCCCAAATCCACGGCCCGCATACCTACGGGGGATACGGCTGCAAACAGGTCTAGCTGGTCGTCGTGGACAATGGCGAACTGCGCATCGCAATGTTCCAACGCATACCCCGTTGCCACCGGACCTGCGGCAAGGTTGATCATCGTCGCGCGATAGCCGCCATACAATGCCGCGAACAAGGACAGGACGCCTTGCGGTCCGTTCGGCTGGATGATCGCAATGCTTTCGCCCTTGGCCACGCCAAGTGCAGCAAGACCCCGCGCTATGTCACGTGCTTGGTCACGCAGATCGCGCCAGTCCAGCGTTCCCCCGGTTTCAGGAAACACAAACCCCACGCCACCGGATGCCGCGCGGGCGTCCAGCCAGTCGCGCACGGTGCCAACAGGTGGTAAAGTCGGTTCATAAATCATTGACCGACAGCGCCCCAATAATCGCCAAATATCTGGTCCAGGGACGGCTCGTTGGCCGGTATTTCACGCACAATTTTGGTCGATTGCAGGAAATGTCGCCAATGCAGGTTCGTATCAATCGAATTCCCACCCCAAGACCCGCAGCCCATCGACAGCGAGAACGGCATGCCATTGGTAAACGCCCCGCCGGTCGCAAAGGTATGGGCTTGATTCACAATCACGCGGCTGGTGGGAATTGCGGTGGCCAGCACCATTGGCCGGCTATCAACGGTGGTGTGAATGCCGACCGAATGGCCCGCCCCTTGGTGCAGTTCAATCCGGCGGGTGATGGCCACAGCGTCGTCGAAATCGGCGGCGCGATAGACGCTAAGAACGCGGGACAGCTTTTCCCCCGACAACGGGTGATCAGGGCCGATGCCCTTGGTTTCGACCGCGATGTATTTTGTGTCGGCGGGGACTTGTTCGGTGAGGCCCAGCGCCTCGATCATCTTGTCGGCGTCTTGGGCGATGGCGGCGGGGTTCAGGTGGCCCTTGACCCATAGCGACCCTGTAATGGCCTTATCATCCGTTATCAGCGCCCCACCCGTGCGGGCCATTTCGGCCACGAAAGCGTCGTAGATTGCGTCAACAACAACGATCGAATTCTCGGACGAACACGACGTCGCGTTATCGAACGTCTTGGACGCCAACACCTTGTCCGCAGCTGCAGCCAGATCGGCGGTCTCGTCGATGATCACGGCCACGTTGCCTGCCCCCACAGCCAGCGCTGGTGTGCCCGAGGTATAGGCGCGACGCACGTTGTTCTGGCTGCCTGTGACGACGATCAAGTCCGAGATTTCCAACAAGCGTTGGGTCTTTTCTTTGGACCCGCGTCCCGGGATCATCTGGACCAAGTCGCGGTCGATCCCGGCTTTGTCAAATTCGGCATAGATATACCCTATCAGGGCCTCGCAAGTTGGCACGCCCTTGGGGGACGGGGACACAACGATGGCGTTGCCGCATTTGACGGCATTGATAATGTTGTTGGCGGGGGTAGCGCCTGGATTTGTGGACGGGACCACCGCACCGATTACGCCGATTGGCCGTGCGATTTCAGTGATACCTGTGGCCGGATCATCGCTGATCACACCAAAAGTCACGGCCTGTTTAATGTCACGCATCAGACCCAATGTCTTGCGGTGGTTCTTGGTGATCTTGTCGGGAACGTTGCCTAGGCCGGTTGTCTCGACCGCCAGTTCGGCAAGATGTTTGTTACGGGCGGGCTCCATAATGGCCCAAGCGACCGCAGCGGCTGCCGTGTCATACAAATCCTGCGATCCGGTCGCCTCATATGCCCGTTGCGCCGCGCGGGCGCGGGCGACGATGGCTTCGACTTCTGCGATTGGATCACGGTCGGACATGGTTGGACACTCCCAAAGTATGGGATGGCAGGGCACCGATATAGGCGCCCTGCCTGTTGTTGATTAAAGACCTGAGAGCAATTCCTCTAGTGTCGCCTGACGAGCGGCCCACATTGCCTGAACCTCTTCGCGGGTCATGATGTGCATCGGCGAGCCGCCGGCCTTCATCCGGCTTGCGACGCGGCCGTTTTCAAACATAGCGGGCACAGTTGCTGCCAGTTTGTCGATGATCGCCTGTGGTGTCCCAGCAGGCACCATCACACCGCGAAAGTTGACGGAGGCATTGTCGATGTCAAAGCCCTGTTCCATCAGTGTAGGCACGTCTGGAAGGAATTCTGCGTTACGCTCCAGATCGAACACACCTAGGATTTTGACGTTGCCAGCGGCCTGTGCGCGGAACGCATCAGACAGGTTGTTTACCCCGCCCATAACTTCGCCCGAGATCACAGCACGCATCGCACCTGCGCCACCGGCGTTGTTCGGAATATAGGCCAGCTCGACGCCAGCTGCTTTTTCAAGCTGCAAGGCCGCGATGTGGTGACCCACAAACAGACCCGCACCAGAGAAAGTCAAACCGCCCGGGTTTGCCTTGGCGAATTCGACAACATCCGCCATCGAGTTGAAGTCGGAATCCGCGCCAACGACGAACACGGCAGGGTCTGCGCCCCAGTTTGCAATCGGTTCAAAGCTTTCGGCTGAATATTCCACGCCGCCCTCGATCGACTGGGCGATAAAGTGCGGGATGTTATAGGCCCCCAGCGTATAGCCATCGGCCTCGGCCTGTGTGGCGAACCAGTTCCAGCCGACGCGACCGCCCGCACCGGATTTGTTGACGATCGCGATTGGCATACCCAGCGCGTCCTCGTTTCCGGCGGTCATTGTCACGATGCGCGCCTGAAAGTCGGTCGCACCACCAGCGCCATAGCTCACCATCATCATAACCGGTCGGTCAGGATAATTGGCGTGCCCGTCCGCTGTTGCGGTGGTTGCCAGTGCTGTAAGGGCAATCGCCGCCCCTGCAATCCATTTTTTCATTGTCGTTCTCCCTAGTTGGTTGGTCCGCCGCTTTTGCGGTTCAGAAAAAGATCTCTCGCGGTGTAAATACATAGAGTAGTTGCGCAAACAGACCGTAAATTACCGCCATAAAACCAGCGGTGATGAGCGCCCGTTTGATCCACGTCTTAGGTGCACTGTGCGGTGCCGGATCATAGAGCGATAGTAAGATGAAAAACGCGATGGTGGTCGCGGTATAAAACCCCAACCCTTTGGCGGCCCAATAGACATAGACCAGCGTGACGATCAAACCGGGCAGCATGTTGCGCACTGCCTCGCCCGACAGGCCGGGGCCTACTTTGGTGCGGCCCAGTATCGCCTTGCCGAACGTCCAGACAGCCAGCACGGCGAACACTGACGATATCAGCCTTGGAAAGATGAATGCGTCAGCCGGTTCTTGGGTAAAGCTGACGTAGGCAACAGTGACACCGATCAGCGCGATCACGCCTGAGGCAACGATGTGCTGGGTGCGGGGCAGGCTGGTCATTCGGATGCCTCCTCTTTTGTGGTGTAGCGGCGGCTGGCGACTTCCATCCAGACGGAATAGGCGACAGAAGCGACGACGATCGCGATCAGCAGCCAGTTCAACCAACCGGTAAAGAAGTATGTGCCAGTGCCAACAGTGGCATTGGCGATCATCGATCCTTGGATAAAGTTCGCCTCAGCGATTGGACCCAAGATCAGGCCCAGCACCAGTGGCGCCGCAGAAAAGCCGAAACGTTCCAGAAAATACATCGCGATGCCGAGCGTCGCCATGACATAGACGTCACCCATCGAGTTCTGGACCGAATAGCTCCCGAACAACGCCAGCCCCAATACTACAGCGGCCATAACCGCGTGGGGAACCCGCGCAACGCTGGCTGCAAGCCCTGCGATATACAGACCGAAGATGCACATCAGCAATTGCCCGATCAACATGCTGTCAATGAATGTCCACGCAACTTGCGGGTAATTGATGAACAGGTCCGGTCCAGGGAAAATACCGTGGATCAGCAAACCGCCCAGCAACACAGCTGCGGTGGGCGACCCGGGGATCGACAGGGTCAATAGCGGCACCAATGACGGTCCTACCATCGCGTTGTTCGCGCTTTCCGCGGCGATCACGCCTTCGGAATGGCCTGTACCGAACTTATGGGATTCCTTGCTGAATTTCTTGGACTGGTCATAGGCAACAAGGCCCGCAATCTGGCCACCAACGCCGGGGATCAAACCAATGATCGACCCGACCGCTGTCCCAATGGCAAGGGCGGTTTTGCGCGCGAATACTTCGCGAAACGCGGCCCCGATGGGGTGTTTCTGCACGGTTATGACCTCGGCCTCGGATGCTTTGCGTCCCTTGGTGAACATGGTGATCACCTGCGGGATTGCAAACAACCCGATCAATGCAGGGATCACGTTGATCCCGCCGCTGACCGCTGGATGAAAGATGAACCGCTGCGCGCCCATGATGTCGTCGAACCCGATGGTGGCAAGCCAAAGCCCGATGCAGCCTGACAGCAGCCCCTTGACCACCGAACTGCTGTCCAGCGTGCCGATGACGGTCACGCCGAGGATCGCCAGCCAGAACAGGTGAGATGGGCCAAATGCCAGTGCCCATTGGGCCAGAACCGGCGTCAGGAAGATCAACAAGAACACCCCGAACAGCCCGCCCACGGCAGAGGCAATAAACGACAACTGCAAGGCTTTGGCGCCTTCACCCTTTTTCGCCATAGTATGGCCGTCCAGCGTGGTCGCAATATTCGCCGGAGCGCCCGGAATCTTGAGCAAGATCGCACTAACCGCGCCCCCTGCAACGGTCGATGTATAAGCGGCCCCAAGCAGGATCAGACCCTGCTGCGGTTCCAGCTTGAACGTAAACGGAATCAACAACGCAACTGCCATCGTCGGTGACAGACCGGGGGTAGCACCCAAAATCAGGCCGCCTATTGTGCCCAGCAGCAGCAGACCAAAGTTCACAGGCGTGAACACATCGCCCATATAGAACAGAAATTCCATCGTTGGTTTGACCCCGTAATACCAATCTTGACCTGTCAGGCTAAGTGATGAAAATAGTTTTGCAAATGTTTTCATAAATATGAGGTAACCAACTAAAATGTCTAGCAAAAGGGCCGATATCATCGATGTTGCTAAGTCGGCAAAAACCTCGGCTTCGACGGTATCTCGCTATTTCAACCATCCGCAACTGCTGAAACCCGCGACTCGTAAGCGGATCGAAGCCGCGGTCAAACGAACCGGATACATCCGCAATCGAGCGGCCCAAACGATCCACGGGATCAGGTCGGGCACTATCGGGGTTTTGGTGCCTACGCTCGACCACGCGATTTTTGCCGAAGTCGTGCAGGCGTTTTCGGACAAGGTCGCCGAGAGAGGCTTTACCATTCTGTTGGCATCTCACGGATATGACCAGCAAAAGGAATACGCGATCTTGCGCAAATTTCTGGAACATCGGGTCGATGGCGTGGTTCTGACAGGGTTGGATCATGACGACGCCGTGTTCCAGCTGATCGACAGCCAGAATATCCCTTGCGTGTTGATGTGGAATTACGCCGCGAAATCGCGATACCCGTCCATCGGGTCCGACAACCTAGAGGCCGGACGTTTGATCGCACAGCATGTTTTGGATATGGGGCATCGCGATATTGCCTGCATGTTGCCGCCGACCTCGGGCAATGATCGTGCCCAAGGGCGGCGCGACGCCGTGATCAAGACGGTCGAGGCCGCAGGCCTATCGATTCCGGATCATTGGATGTTGAACACTGTCTATAGCATCTCGGCCTCAAAACGGGACACCCGGACCCTGCTGGCGTCGGGCAAGCGGCCAAGTTGTCTAATTTGCGGCAATGACATCCTTGCCACTGGCGCGATCTATGGGGCGATGTCGATGGGCGTTCGCGTGCCCGAGGATTTGTCGATTGTCGGCATTGGTGACTTCAAAGGATCGTCCGAAATCGAACCCGCGCTGACGACCGTGCGCATCCCTGCGGTTACAATCGGCCACGAAACCGGAAACGCCATTATGGCTGCAATCCTGCGCGAGGATGCGACCGAGATATCGGGCGATTGCGCGCCACGTTTGATCGTTCGCCTATCCAGCGCGCGCCCCTGACTGTTGTGTCCGAACGCCAAAGCCAAAATTCCAAACCGCGCGGGTCAATTCCTTGCAGGGCCCGATTGCGCCGCGGGTGCTTTGGATTAGGTTCTTTGTTTGGCCAATTCATCAAATTGCCGAAGCTGGGTGACCAGATCAGCCAATTGATCAACGGGGATCATATTGGGGCCGTCGGACGGCGCGGCATCGGGGTCTTGGTGCGTCTCGATAAAAACAGCCGAGACACCAACAGCGCAGGCGGCCCGCGCCAGAACAGGCGCAAATTGCCGTTGACCGCCGGACGCAACGCCCAATCCACCGGGCTGCTGCACCGAATGTGTGGCGTCAAACACGACAGGATATCCCGTGGCTGCCATCACTGGCAGTCCGCGAAAGTCGCTGACCAGTGTGTTGTACCCAAAGCTGGTTCCGCGATCACATAGCAAGATGTTGATATTGCCAGTTGACGCAATCTTCGCCGCGACGTGTTCCATGTCCCAAGGCGCAAGGAACTGCCCCTTTTTGACATTAATCGCACGACCGGTTTCGCCCGCTGCCAGCAACAAGTCCGTCTGGCGACACAAAAACGCAGGGATTTGCAGGATATCCACCGCACCAGCGGCAAGGGCACAATGAGCAGGTTCATGCACATCCGTAAGGACCGGACAGTCGAACGCTTCGCGCACCCGCATCAGGATTTCCAGACCTCTTTCCAGACCGACCCCGCGCTGGCTAGCGCCAGACGACCGGTTCGCCTTGTCATAACTTGCCTTGAACACAAATCCTGTGCCAGTTGGCGCGCAGGCCTGCGCAATACGGTCCGCCATCATCAACGCATGATCGAGGCTTTCGATTTGGCAGGGACCGGAAAACAGACACATCGGATTGGACCCTCCGATCGCGATGTCGCCGATGGTGACCGTCCGCGTTGTCGTGATGTGAGGGGCGTTATCCATTCTGGGCATTCTCGATCATGGCCGCCTCGATGCGGGCGACATCGGGGGGGTTGTTCAACTCCCAGAATAGGCGCCCGCGGGTTTGCACCTCGACACATGAAATCGGCGTGCCGTTTTCAAGGAACCGCAGCTGTTCCAACCCCTCCAGCGCTTCTAGCGGACCGACAGGCCAACTGCCGTAGGCCGCCAGCGCCTTGGGCCGATACGCGTAGACGCCAACATGGTGGAATACAGGAACAGGGTCAGGCACTTGCCCCGGAACGATGTAGGGAATGACTTCTTTGCTGAAATACAGCGCGCGTCCCGACACATCCATCACAGCAGTGGTGCCGCCCACTTTGTCGTTTTTGCGGTCTGCATAAAAATACGCAAGGGTCGTAGCGTCGCAGCGCACAACCGGTGTGGCCATCTGAATGGACTGGTCGGCAGCCATTGCATCCATCAGCGCGGTGACAAACCAGTCCGGTGTCAGCGGCGCATCGCCTTGCAAGTTGATCACCACGTCTGCGTCAATGGCCGCGACGTTCATCGCTTGTGCGACCCGTTCGGTCCCGTTTTCGCAGCTCGTGTCTGTCATGATCACGTCGGCCCCGAACGCACGCGCCGCCTCCGCGATACGGTCGTCATCGGTTGCCACATAAACGCCAACGGTATCGGGAACGGCCATCGCCGCGCGCCAGCTGCGTTCGATCAGGGTTTGGTGCCCGCCGTCGGGACCGGTCAACATGGCGAGGGGTTTGCCCTCGAACCGTTGGGATGCAAAACGTGCGGGAATGATAATAACAGTCTTCATTCTATCGATGTTACATAAGGTCACGAGCCGAACAAGGGGCATCGCTCTCGCCAATATCCGACAAAAGGTGCGATTGGCATTGCCGCAGCCAAAGATTATGAATGCCCCATGACCGATCCGACGCAGTTCCAGTGCCACCCAGACAGCACCCTTTTGACGCCGGAAGCGGCGGGGCTTGTGCAGATTGTTCAGGCTATTGCCCAACGCGACACCATAGTCGCCCGCCAGTCGCCCGGGGCCCCGATTACGCGGATCACGTCGCGCGCCCAGTGGTTGGAATGCCAGACCTCAGGCTCCACCGGCATCCCAAAGACGATCCGTCGCAGGCCGGCATCTTGGATCAAAAGTTTTGAGATTTCAAAAGACAGTTTCGGCGTCGGACCCCGTGACACCTACGCGGTTCTTGGCGCGATCGGCTATTCGCTTAGCCTATATGCCGCGCTCGAGGCATTGCACATCGGGGCTGACTTGTGCGCTCTGGGGGGGGTGCACCCATCCGCACAGTTAGGCCAAATGACGTGTCATAACGTGACCGTTTTATACGCGACCCCGACGCAGGTCAGCCAACTGCTGACAGCAGCCCTGCGCAAAGGGGATACCACATTGGATCACCTGTCGCGCGTTTTCATTGGCGGCGGCACCTTGGACAGGGCCTTGGCCGAAAAACTTGCGCGTTTGGCCCCGAACGCCTCGATTGTGCAGTTCTATGGCACCAGCGAAACCAGTTTCATCAGTATGACCGACGCCATAACGCCAACGGGCTCGGTCGGGCGGGCCTATCGGGGCGTGGATTTGCGCTGTGGCACCCCTGACACCCCTGCCCCCGTCCGCGTCCGCAGCCCTTTTTTGTTCGAAGGCTATGCCGATGCTGAAACTCAGTTTGATCTCGATGGCTATGTACCGACTGGCGAGGTCGGCTATCTAGACGCCCAAGGGTATCTGTTCTTGTGTGGACGCGTGGACCGTATGGTGACGATAAACGATGTAAACGTCTTTCCCGAAGCGATTGAAAATGCGGTCCTGTCGATGGATCGTGTTGCGTCTTGCGTGGCCTTGACCGTGCCTGATGCTGTGCGCGGGCATCAAGTCATCTGTTGTGTTGTCGGGACCGCGCCCGAAGCAGATATTCGTGACCTGTGCCGCGCGCGGTTGGGCAAGGCATTTGTCCCCCGCCAAATCCGCAATATTCCCGAATTGCCCCTTCTGCCGTCGGGCAAGCCGGATTTGCGCGCCTTGCAAAAACTGGTAGCCAAGCCGGTATGACCCGTTCTGTCCTCTTGTCCGCCCGTCGCAGCGTCATCGCCCCCAAGAACGGCGCGTTGGCGCAGCTCTCAATCGAGGAACTGGCCGCCCCTGTGATCCAAGCAGCCCTATCGGACGCCAAGATCGATGCAAATCAAATTGACGAGGTGATCGCCTCGAATGCGTTGGGTGCAGGAGGCAACCCAGCCCGTATCGTGGCGTTGGCCGCGGGTCTGCCGCAGCGTGTCGCAGGGCTGAGCATTGACCGGCAATGCGCCGGTGGGCTGGACGCAATATTGTTGGCGGATGCAATGATCCGCGCGGGCATGTGCAATGTCGTGGTTGCCGGCGGCGTCGAAAGCTATTCGCGGCAACCCGACAGGTATCGGACCTTTCCGGATGGCCGCCCGCCCGAGCGCTACACCCAAGCGCAATTCACCCCGTGGCCTGACCGCGATCCCGATATGGCACAGGCCGCGCATGACCTCGGTGTCGGGCTGGGGATCAGCCGCGCCGAACAGGATGCTTGGGCGGTTCAAAGCCACGAAACGGCGCGAAATGCGCCCGCCGCCCATCTTGTTCCCTTGCGCGATACCACACGCGATCTGTTTGGCCGCCAACTGACCCCACGGCTGTGCCAACGGGCGCCGGTTGTGGCGGGTGATATCACGGCCGCAAACGCCGCTGTTGCCGCCGACGGGGCGGCGTTTGTCGTCATGGCGTCGGAAAACTGGGCAGAGCGTCGCGGCTTATCCGGGCCACGTTTGGTATCGGGTTGCACGGTCGGGGGCGATCCGGCCCTACCGGGCCTCGCCCCTGTTGCCGCGATCGAGCAGGCGATGCGTGACGCGCGGATTTCCCCTTCTGACGTCACAACCGCCGAAATAATGGAAGCCTACGCCGTTCAGGCAATTGCCTGCCAGCAAGGCGCAAAACTCGACCCGTCACGGGTCAATCTATGGGGCGGGGCCTTGGCCCGGGGCCATCCTGTCGGCGCATCAGGGGCGGTTCTGGCAGTGCATTTGGTCCACCAATTACGCGACCTTGGCGGTTTCGGTGTTGCAGCAATCGCGGCCGCGGGCGGGCTGGGCACTGCGATTGCGTTAGAGGCCTAGTCGCCCGGAAATCCCCGAAAGCTGCTGAAACCGGTCAAATCCTGTCGTTGTGTTTGGAAGTTGTTCACGTCGGCGTCCGTGTCAGGCACCCCAACGGCGATCCCGCAAACCACCATTTCATCCTGCGGCAGCCCTAGGTGGTCGTGAACGGCGGGACCGTAGTTGGCCAAAGCACCGATGCCCGTCGCACCCAACCCTGCGTCTTGGACCGCCAGCAGGAACGCCATGATCGACATGCCGAGATCCATAAAGCACCCTTTACCCATGTCTCGATCAATGGTCACAACCACCCCGACCGGTGCGCCGAAAAAATCGTAGTTGCGGGCGAATTGCGCCCGCCTGCCTGCGACATCCCTGCGGTCGATCCCCAGCGCCTGATACAAAGCATAGCCCGCGCGGCGCTGCCGATCCTTTAGAGCAGGCGACAATTGCGGGGGGAAATATGAGTATTCGGAAGCGATGGGTTCGTTGCTATCAACGGCCTGTTTAAGCCGAGCGCGGAGCCCGCCCAGCGCGTCCCCCGCCAGCACGTGGAATTTGCCCGGTTGCAGGTTCGCCCCGCTTGGGGCCAAACGGGCAGCGGTGCAAATCCGTTCCAATGAGGCACGGTCGACCGGTTCGGATGTATAGGCCCGAACCGACCGGCGCTGCGCCAAAAGATCATGCAGGTCCGCCACCGATCGCGCCTTAGGCGGTTCGCGACAGAACGCTGGCAGGACGCGCCTTGAACAGCGCAGCCGTCAGCAGTCCAGCAATCACGGCCTTGATCACGTCGCCCGGGATGAACGCGGTCACGAGCAATGCGGCCTCGGACCATGTTTTCCCCAATGCAAGCGACAGTCCGACGATGCCAAAAGCATACATTACAATAATTCCGCCTGCGACGGATGCGATCGCTGCCACTGCGGCCAGCGGGGCCCCGCGCCATTTTTCAACAATCAAGCCGGTGCAGAATGCGGCGACCGGCCAACCGAACAGGAAACCGGCAGACGGGGCTGTGAAAACACCCAAGCCGCCGCGGCCGCCTGAAAGCAGGGGCAAACCAATCGCAACCAACAGCAAGAACAACGCCACCGACAACGCACCGCGACGTGCGCCAAGGACCGTGCCGCAGAGCATCACGCCCAAGCTTTGGGCGGTGATCGGCACGCCGAACCCCAATGTGATTTTTGGGATCAACCCCAATGCTGCAATGAGGGCTGCAAACAGGGCAATCAAAGCTACGTTCTTTTCCATGTGGTCTTCTCCGTCAGGTGTCCAGGCCGCCTCTTGCGCGCAAGGCTTCGGCTATTTGATCTGCATCGTCTAACGCAACCAGCGTAAAGGGCAACACGATATGCCAACCTGCACGTTTTGCCGACCGCGCCCGCCATGCGTCGGACAGTTGCGCGCCCTTGTGGATCAGCACCGGCGTCAGCCTGATAACCAGCGCGATCGAGAGTTCCAAAACCCGTGTCGGCAAGCCGAACCGCCTAAGCGGCGCAAGCAGCCAACCAACCACGTCAATCATGTCGGACAGGCGCGTTGTCATTGTCACGAGGTTGGCAAGTGCGACGGCACAGACCATGCGCAGGATGATCGCGGCGCCCGTGCCATAGTCCTGGGTCCAGAAATGCCATACGCCCACAAGCACAACAAAGGGCCACAATATACGTAACGCACTGACGCCCGACCGCAAGAACGCGCGCCCCGCAAGGGCATATAGACTGATGATGCCAACCAACACCGCGGCCAAAATCACAGGGCTATGTGTTACGAACAGCAAAACGGTCGACACGCTCAGGCCGGCAAGTTTGCCACCGGCGGGCCAACCGTGCGCCCGCGTTTTAACTGCTGAGGTCAGAGATATCATCCAGCCCCCCTTGTTTTGTCATCTCGGCGGTATAATCCGCTAACACGGCGTGGGCGTCCCCAACGGCGGTTAATGTTCCTTTTTCCAGCCAGATCACTTGGCCATATCCCGCCAAATCAGCGGGATCATGGGTAATGTGGATCAGCCCGCCTTGGTAATGGCTTAGATAGCGGACCAGCTGTGCTTTGGTCGGGATATCAAGCCCTGTGAACGGCTCGTCCAGAACGATCATATTGGGCCGCATTGCGACAACCGACATTAGGCAAACTAGGTGTTTTTGTCCTTGGGAAAGCGTGCTGACATGGGCTTGGGCCCAATGGGGTTTCCCGAACTGGTCCAGCACATGTTGGGTTGTCGCAGTCGCGTCGTCTTTGGTGCGTCCTTGTTGACGCAACCCAAAGCCTATTTCCTCTTCGACGGTGGGGAAAATGATCTGGTGATCGGGGTTCTGGAACAGGATGCCCACTTCGGACAGGGCCGCTTTGCGATTGTGGGACAGGTCGGTGCCATTCAGGCGAACCGTCCCCGCTGTCGGAGAAATCAAGCCGGTGATAAGCCGCGCCAAGGTCGATTTACCTGACCCGTTGCGCCCGACAATACCAATCCGGTTGTCCCTAATCGAGGCAGTAAGACCGTGAAGAATGTCCTTCTCTTCCACTCGATAGCAAAGCCCGTCCATCGTAAGGTCCGGCATAGCGATCGGGATCGAAGATTTCATCGGTTCGCGCATGCGACTGCGGCCTTATGGTTGTTTCGCCCTGTCCCCTAGCATGATGCGCCGCCGGGACAAAGGGGATCGACGGGGTGCAAAAGAGGTCTTTGTGCCTTCACTTGTCGGATCACTGCGGCTGAGCCTTGCTATAGCGGCGTTTCCCATTCATATTCAAAATCAAGAATTTAACAGGAGGCCCTGATGAAGCTCTCTCGCCGCACCTTTCTCGGCTCTACGTTGGCAGCCCCGCTAGCTGGCGCGCTGCCCCATTTGGCCCGCGCCGATCTGGCGATAGGTGGTGCCAAGCTGACGACTGTTAGCGACGGGAGCCTGATCCTACCGGGTGATTTTCTGTTCTCGGCCATGCCACATGGTGACCTAGCCCTGATCCTAAAAGAATACGGTATCTCGCCCGAGCGAGTGACACCAGAATGCAACCTTGCCCTATATCGGGACGGAACCAATACAGTTCTGTTCGACGTCGGTTCAGGGCCGGACTTCGTGCCTTCGGCAGGGACAATTCAAGACGGTTTGGCGTCAATCGACCTGTCGCCCGAGGACATCACACATGTCGTTTTCACCCATGCTCACCCTGATCATATTTGGGGCCTTTTGGATGATTTCGACGAGCCGCTATTCTATAATGCCACCTATCTGATGGGGCGCGCAGAGTGGGATTATTGGTGGAACCCTGAAACCGTAAATACAATCGGCGGGGCCCGCACGACATTTGCAGTTGGCGCGAAACGGCGTCTGGAGGCGATTGAGGACTCGGTTATATTATTCGACGACGGCGATGAAGTATTGCCCGGGATCGCAGCGGTTTCCAGCCCCGGTCACACGCCCGGACATATGGCATTCGAGGTGCGTCAAGGGACCGATGCTGCGATGATCTTGGGCGACGCAATCGGCAACCATCACGTTGCATTTCGGCAGCCGGACTGGCCCAGCGGGTCTGATCAGGACGCGGACATGGCAATCGCCACACGCAAAATGCTATTCGACCGTCTGACAAACGAACAGATGTCACTGGTTGGTTTTCATCTACCCGACGGCGGCATGGGACGTGCCGAAATCGACGGGGACGGTTACCGTTTTATAGGAGTATGACCATGCGCTTAATAGCAACACTAATACTAGCCGCGTCGCCCGTATTCGCGAGCGAAGACATCGCAGATCAATACCCCGGTTCGGCGCTATATTCAAAACCCGTCGAGGTCATCCCCCATGTGTGGTCGGCGATCGGCGCGACCGCCCCGCCGACCTATGAAAATTCGGGTCACAACAACAACCTTAGTTTCATTGTGACAGGCGACGGTGTGATTGTCGTGAATGGCGGCGCAGCCTACATTCTGGCGCGTGCGCTGCACGATGAGATCAAAGCGATCACCGATCAACCGGTCAAACTGGTGATTGATGAAAACGGTCAGGGTCACGCCATGTTGGGCAATTCATATTGGCACGAACAAGGCGTTCCGATCCTTGCTCATGTGGACGCGGCCCACGAATTCGAAGAGCGTGGGGCGCTAATACTGGACGGGATGAAACGGTATAACCGTGACAAGGCCGAGGGCACGTTTGTCGCCCTGCCAACCGAAACGTTCGATGATAGCCGCGTGATCACGATGGGGGATTTCACAATCGAGGTCATGCATCTTGGGCCGGCTCACGGCCCCGGCGACACACAGGTCTGGCTGGCCGAGCAGGGCTTGGTCATCGCCGGCGACATGGCGTTTCACGAACGGATGCTGCCAATCTTTGAAGACACCATCGTCTATGACTGGATTGAAACATGGGACAACGGGTTTGAACAGCTGAACGCGACTTACGTCATTCCCGGGCACGGGCACCCTACAAATATGGACCAGGTGCGCCGTTATACCCGCGACTATCTGGTGCATTTGCGCACTGTCGTCGGGGCCCACCTAGATGATGGCGGCGGGCTGGCCGATGCCTATTACGTCGACCAGAGCGCCTATACCGGACTCGACACATTTGACGAACTGGCCACGCGCAATGCCGGTCGCGTCTATGAGCAGATGGAATTCGAATAGACGACGGAAAACCGTCAAGTGCTGGTCTTGTGCGCCTCCAACGGGCTGCGGGCAAGCTGGCATTGCGTCCATAGGGCGCCAAGGGCCGTAATGAGCCGTTCAACATCTTCGTCGGTGTGAACCGGCGACGGTGTAATACGCAAACGTTCAGTTCCCTTGGGCACGGTTGGGTAATTGATAGGCTGGATGTAGATACTGTAATCCCGCATCAACGTGTCCGAGATAAATTTGCATTTCACCGGATCCCCTACCATCACGGGAATTATGTGGCTGGGGTTTTTGATATGTGGCACCCCGATGTCATCCAACCGTTTGCGCAGCTGCGCCACGCGCTCTTGTTGGTCCGTGCGTTCTTGGTCGCTGTGCTTCAGATACCGGATGGACGCCGTCGCACCGGCGGCCACTGCAGGGGGGATCGCTGTAGTAAAGATGAAGCCGCTCGCGAACGAGCGGACGAAGTCGCACAATTCCGTCGAGGCCGCGATGTAGCCACCCATCACTCCGAACGCTTTGCCTAGTGTGCCCTCAATGACCGTTAGCCGGTCCATCAGGCCGTCGCGTTCTGCGATGCCACCGCCGCGCGGTCCATACAAGCCAACGGCGTGGACCTCATCCAGATAGGTCATGGCGCCATAACGGTCTGCCAGATCACAAATTTCTTTGATCGGGGCAATGTCACCATCCATCGAATAAACACTTTCGAACGCGATCAGCTTTGGTTGATCGGCAGGCAATGCCGCCAAATTGGCTTCGAGGTCGGCAAGGTCGTTATGTTTCCAAATCACCTTTTGCGCGCGCGATTGCCGGATGCCTTCGATCATCGACGCATGGTTCAGCGCGTCCGACAGCACAACGCAGTTCGGGATCCGAGCCGCAAGGGTGCCCAAGGCCGCCCAGTTCGATACAAACCCCGACGTGAACAACAACGCCGCTGGTTTGCCATGCAAATCCGCCAGCTCTGCCTCTAGCAGGACATGGTCATGGGTCGTGCCGGAAATATTGCGCGTCCCACCAGCCCCCGCGCCAGTGCGGTCCAGCGCATCATGCATCGCGGCCAAAACACTAGGGTGCTGCCCCATGCCGAGATAATCATTGGAACACCAGATCGTCACATCACCTGCCCCGTTGTGGCAGGTGGCATTGGGAAATGCGCCGCGATGGCGTTCTAGCTCGGCGAACTGCCTATAGTTTCCATCGTCTTTTAGCGCGGCCAGTCGGGACGCAAAAAATGCGGTGTAGTCCATCAAAATTCGGTAGCTTCTTTTACGATTTCTTGCAGCAGGGTTTCGACCAATTGCATAGGGCCATCTGGATAGTCGCGATATCCAATCACGACCGTTCCATCGCGCTGCGCGACAAAGATACCATAAGGGCAGTGCTGAATGTTCGCTGGGTCAGCTTCCATCACCTTGCGAGACACCACAGCCGAACAGAAAAGAAAAATATCAGCCCGTTCAAAGACGACCTTTGTGCTACCAACGTCGGCGGCTGTGCGTTTTAACATGTCACCGACATGGCTGACATAATCGATGACCAGACCACGACCCACAATTGCGGATTCTACGGCAAATGTCGCGTCATCAAAGGTGCCGTCGAACGTAGTCTGGATTGGCGCATCGGAAAGAGCCGGGGACGCCGCCATGAATAGCCCAAACACAATTTTGCGCATGTCGTCTCCTCCAGTCTTAGGGGTGTTCTCGGACCGGTTATCGGTCCGAGAGCACCTTGTGATTAGCCGAACATATCTGCGGTGATGCCCGCATACCAACCTTCGGATTCCTCATAGGTCGACTGGCGCACGTCAGCGGTTTCACCCGTAGCCGAAATGAACCCTTCTACCTTGGCGATTTTCTCGTCCGTCGCTTCGTAGGTTGCGCCGACCTTCACACCGTCATTGGTATTGATCAATGACCAGCATGTGTTCGAAAACTTGGCTGGGAACACACGGCTACCTGTCAGCGCCCCACGAATCGCATTCGCGCACACCTTGGCTTGGCTGTTTGCGGAGAAGCCAGATTTGGGCATGTCGCCTTGCTGCGACGAGTCGCCCAAAACATAGACGTCCGCGTCTGCCTTGCTGGACATGTCGATCGCGTTCACAGGTGCCCAATTGCCGTCTGTCACACCAGCGATTTCCGCAATTCGGCCCGCTTTCATCGCAGGGATCACGTTACAAACGTCGACGTTCATGACTTCACCGTCGATGGACAAGGTCATCGCATCGGGATCAACAGACACGTTGTCGCCGCCAAAGTCAGAACCGATCCAGTCGACCATGCCTTCATAGTGGTTCGCCCAACCCTCTTGGAACAACGCCATCTTCGAGAATTTCTCCTTTGGGTCTGCCACGATAATTTTGGCCGTTGGGTTATTCTCTTTCAAGAAGTGCGCGACCATTGAAACACGCTCGTATGGGCCAGGAGGGCAACGGTACGGGTTAGGTGGGGCAACCATAGCGAATGTGCCGCCTTGTGGCATCGCCATCAGTTGGGATTTCAACAATTCGGTCTGCGAACCTGCCTTGTAGGCGTGTGGCATCGCGTTCTGGGACGTCAGGTCCCAACCTTCAACCGCACCTTCGACAAAGTCGATACCGGGGCTAAGGACCAGCTTGTCATAGGACAGTGTCGCACCCCCAGCCAAAGTCACTGTCTTGGCGCTACGATCAACACCGACGGCCCAATCATGCACAACGTTCACGCCGCCAGCCGCAAGGCCACCATAGGAATGGCCCAAGTCATCAATCGTTTTGAACCCGCCAAGGTAAAGATTGGAGAAGAAGCAGGTGTAATAGGTGCGCGTAGGCTCGATCAAGGTGACAGCCACCTCGCCCTTGCTGTCATTTGCAATATAGCGCGCGGCAGTTGCGCCGCCTGCACCACCACCCACAACAACAACATGGGGCTTTCCGTGCCCCGCGGCAAAGGACATGGGCGCAGCAAGCGCGGCCGAAGCGGCGACAGATGTGCCGAGGAATTTTCTTCTGCTAAGTGTCATTTAATCTCTCCCTGGTGTTAAAAGGACTAGTTTTCTAGTTCCTCAAAATACGCAGCCAAAGCTGCAATTTCTTCATCATTCAAACGGCTTGCGATGATCTGCATAACCGAATTTTCTCTGAATTTTTCGCGGTAGGCGTGCATCGCAATTGCAAAATCATCTACGGCAAGGCCAACGATATTGGGAATTCCATCGTCGTCGCCGCTGGGTTGGTGGCAGGTCTTGCATTCACTGCCCAGATATTCGCCATATTCCACGTCGCCTTCGATGGCCAAAATCTCGGCACTCACGGCAAACCCCTCCGCGACGTCTACGGCTTCGTTTTGATCTGCAAATGTTTCTATATAGGCGATGACATCCGCACGGTCCTGATCATTGCGTAGACCGCGAAACGACATCCGGTTGCCTTTAAAAACCTGTCGGGGGTTTGCCAGATAGGCGTCTAACGTTTCCGCATCCCAAATCCCGCCTTCGGCCCCCGCAACACGTAATGCGTCGGAATAGGCAAAATCAGGGGCGCTCGCAATTGCTGTGCCGATCACATTGGTCAGCGCGGGCCCGACACGGTGTTGCGCATCCGGGCCAATCATGTGGCAGCTGGCACACCGGCGAAATTGTTTCTGACCAGACGCAGGATCACCTACTGGTTCCGCAACAGCGATCGTCGCGGCGCCCGAAGTCGTCAAAGTCAGCCCAAGAGCAAAAATCCTGAACATGCAATCACTCGCCTGCGGAACGAAGATACGCGATGACCGCGGCCCGGTCCTCTGGTGTCGTGAACCCGCGGAATGACATTTTGGTGCCGGGGAAATAGGACTTTGGGTTCTCGAAGAAACCATCAAGGCTCTCGGTGTCCCAAACGCGGCCTTCGGCATTTGCGGCGACCATACCGTTCGAGTAGCGGAAGCCGTCGACCGAGCCGATCGTGCGCCCGACGATCCCGTTCAATTGCGGGCCTGACTTGTTTTTCGCGCCATCACCGATTGCGTGGCACGACGAACACCGGCGGAACAGTTTTTCGCCTGCCGCCACCATTGCAAGATCTGCACCGTCGGTCGCCTCGACGTCCTGCTCTGCGGGCGCGAGGCTGGCGTCTTCGACAGATGCCTCGGCCGCGGCAGGAATAAATGACGGGCCGGCCGCGGTAAAGCGGGGCAGGCCATCAGGGGTCGCATCGTTGATCACGGATTGTGTGCCTCCGGCGTCCGGGGTCGCAACCAAGAATACAGAGCGCATTGTTACGCTCACTTCGTCCTTGCAGTTTTCCATGCAAGGTTCAGTCCGCCAAGCTGCGTATTCTGTTTCCGGACGATCATCGATAACAAAGCCGGATGCATTGTGCATTTCGACATCTGTAAAGTTCTCTTGGCTGAGAACGAAATCATCATCCACCATGTCGTTGGAATACATCAAATATGCTACGATCGCGTAGGTCTCATCCGCTGTCAGCGTGCCCGCTTCGCCGAATGGCATCGAACGGTTGATGTAATCCCAAGCCGTGGAAAGGTAGGGCCAATAAGAGCCCATTGTTTTGACCGGATCGTCATCTGCCAGCGTATCAAAACCACCAGCCAAAACTGGCCAGTTGTCGACGCCTTCGGCGAAATCCCCGTGACACGCGGCGCAACGTTCAACGAACACCTCTTCGCCGGTAAAAACATCACCGCTGCCCACGGGCAATCCGCGACCATCGGGAAGGACATCGACATCCCAAGCGGCGATTTCCGCAGGCAGTGCAACGCGTCCAATGCCCATGGCTGATCCATGATCAGGTGCCGGCGCGGTTAGGTCGGCCGCACCTTTCGCTTGGGTGTTTCGCTGTTCACGATCTGCGGCGCTATCAGACGCGGCATTTGCATTTTGGCTAGAGGCCCGCGCTGCTGCTTCGGCTTGTTCGACGCGCGTCTCGAGGATTTTAATCCTGTCCTGCCCGTAGTCACGCGCGGTATAGCCGTAGGAAACCCCTAGAATGACCGCTGTCGCACCGAGTGCCGGAATGATGATATTAGGAGACTTCGACATTCTCGGCGATCCCTTCTACATTGACGTACCACGTCTGAATACAGTTGTTGTGATAGACAGAATTGACGCCGCGCGTTTCGCGCAACTGCTCTTTGGTTGGCTGTACATATCCGGTGTCATCCATGGCCCGCGCTTGCAAAAGCATTGGTGCACCGTCCCAGTCGGTATCGAGATAAAAGCGGGTCAAGGCCTTGGTGTCGCCTTGTTTGCCCAAACGCGCGGTTTCCCATGTAATCCCGCCATCCTTGGACACGTCGACCCGTGTGATCTGTCCATGGCCTGACCATGCAAGACCTGAAATGACCAATGGGCCCGTCCCATGGGTAATCGGCATTTGCGGGCTAGGTGACGTTATCACGGATTTTGCATCCATGACCCATGTCCATTTCCGAGCTGTGCCATCCTCGTATACGTCGGTATATTTCGATGTTTCTTCGCGGCTTTCGACAGCCCGGTCGACAATCTCGATGCGACGGACCCACTTGATCCACATGTTTCCTTCCCATCCGGGAACGACCAAACGAACGGGATAGCCGTGCTCCATCCGGAGCGCTTCGCCGTTGGCCTTGAAGGCCACCAAAACGTCATCCAGCGCCTTTTCCATAGGGATGGACCGACCATTCGAGGACGCATCCGCGCCCTCGACATAGACCCAGTTATCCGCCGAAATGTCCGCGCCTGCTTCTTTCAGAAGGGTGCGCAACGGGACACCGGTATATTCCATGTTGTGGATCATTCCGTGGGTGAACTGGGCGCCGTTCAATTGCGCCCCCGCCCATTCCATCCCCGTGTTCGCCGCACATTCACAGAAATAGACGTGATTTTCACGCGGCATCCGTTCAAGGTCTTCGTAGGTAAAAACAAGCGGCTTATCGACCAGCCCGTTTATCATCAGGCGGTAGTCTTGTTTGCTCAGTTCGATAGCACCTGAATGGTGACGTTCGAACGCACAGCCTTGGGGCGTGATCGTCCCCTCAAGCGCGTGGATCGGGGTAAAGTTGATCGACGAGATCGGCGACGCTGTTAGCCATTCAACGTTGCGACGCACGACGTTCTTTTCGAAATGGATGGGCAATCCGTAAGGGACCTCATCAACGCCAATACCGGTATACGACGCCCAATCCTGACGCTCCGTAATCAAAGGGTCAGGGGCGCCTTCGGCCGCGGCAGCGCCGGCAACGGATCCCGCTGCTACGGCAGCGCTGCCTTTCAGGAAGGCGCGGCGCGAAGGTGTAAGCTTCTCATCCATAGAAAGTCTCCAACTTTCGGTTATGTGCCAATGACTTCGACACTATTGTTATCTTGCACGGTGACGGTTCCGAGCTTGCGAACGTGGTTTTCAACAACGTCCCAAATTTGGGGGCCTTCGGTATCTTCGTTCACGCTTGCCCAGCCAACGACGACATAGGACTTTGCCGCGTCGATCTCTTCTCCGGTGCTCAAGAGGGTCATGTTGGAAATACGTTCGCCTTGCGGCTTTGACACATCAATCCGGTAGCCGAGACCACCGGTGCGGACCATGTCTCCGCCCTGCTGATAGTAGGGGTCCGGGTTAAAGATGTTATCGGCCACGTCTTCCAGAACAACCTTGAGGAATTCGCCGGTCATCTCGGAGCGGTAGGCTTCTCCGTAAGACATTGAAGTGACGCCGAAAATATCCTCTCGGGTGATGTCTTGACCAGGAACAAGCGACGGGCCCCAGCGCACGCCGGGACTAAGTGCGATTTCGGCATCGCGTTCACTGATCAACGCGTCACAGATCAGGTCATCCCATGTTCCGTTAAAATTACCGCGACGATACAAGAGGCTCTCGGTCTGGCCGATGACTTCGGACATTTCCGCCGCGTAGGGTGCGCGTTCGGCGTCAATCACCGCCGCGGTTTCAGCGTCAGGTTCGATAACGTCGGAAAAGATCGGTATAAGCTTGGTTCGGTAGCCCATCATCCGGCCATCGCGAATATCCAGATCGACACGGCTAACAAATTTCCCGTTCGAGCCAGATGGCACGATGATCGTTTCTCCGACAACCGCCGCCTCGGGCAGCGCG
>CAXIAS010000002.1:0-104180 GCA_964022195.1 uncultured Roseobacteraceae bacterium | reverse complement strand
GGAAAACCGTAGGACCCGTCCACCACGATACCGCCAACCTTGTAATCAATGATGATCATTTCATTCCGTTCGTCATTGTATTTTCCCAAGGCTGTAACGTCATGGAAAACCGACGTTTCTCCGGTCTTTGCGGTTAATTCAACGTCCGCTGGCGCAATCAGCACCGGAGCAGTCGTATCTACCGTTGGTGGCGGCGGAGGTGGCGGTGGTGTGGTGTCGGCCGGAGGCGCCGCAACATCGACAGTAAATGACTTCGGGCTTGGCTTGTTACCAAAACTGTCAGAGGCCGTTACAAACACGGTCGACGTCCCAATCGGAAAGTCATACGGACCAGTCAAAGACGCCCCGTCGAGTTCGAAGGCAAAGGTCACTTCGGTCGGGCCAGGTATCATTATAAATTCTTGATACGGGTTATAGGATGTGAATATCGGGTCCGGCGCCGCGATTGATGCATCCGCGCCCCTGTCGGTGGCGGACAGGAATGGCATTGTTGTGACATCAAAACGAACAGTTGTTGATGCGGCTTCCGCACGAAGAGTGACTTTCGACGGAAAAGTATCAAAAACGGGTGCGGATACGTCAGTAATACTGCGAAAAAAGGCGCTCTCGACGCTATCTCGTCCGAGGCAATCTTGGATCGCCGCCGCTTTTACCAAAAACCCGAAATGCTGTTGGTTCGGGCTCAGGGTGACTGTGTAGCCATTGCTGGAATTGGTCGTGAGCGAAGGCGTCGCGCCTATGACCCTCAGATCCCCTACTTCAAATGGCGTGTCGCTATTTGGTTTGGACGTAAAGCTGACGGACGAAGAATATTTTCCGTCCCCGACATGTGTCAGGTTTGTGATGTTGACTGATGGGGGCGGGGGGACAAAGTCGCCCGGATCGCATATCTCTTGGGCAGATGCACCCGTCATCGCAAGCGCCGCGAAAAGGGCCGAAAATAACGCTACCTTGGGTCTACCCGCGGCGCGCGCGTGGTGGCGTTTCGGCCTCGCCCGGTTAGAATTTCGAAAATTCACCTTCATAATAGTCCGTCCCTCTTTGTGCTGATATATGGCGTCGGCAATCGATGTTTATATCTGCAGTTGGCTGGCGATACGGCGTAAAAAAACGGCCCCTGGAACGGCGCCGTTTTGATCATGTCCGGATCAAACAAAAACTGTAGAAACTGATATTACGTTAGGTAAGGATGGATATTTCAGTCAACGCCGCGACGGGTGTTGCTCGCTCCAAATCGGGGGTTTTCACTCCAAATAGTGGATTTGGTTTTACCGATTGATAGCCGCCGCGACGGCGTCCAACCGCGTCTTGCCGATGGGGTATGTGTCGCCCCGCACGGTGCGTAGCGCCTTGGATTTGTCGATCAAATGCGCGCCATCCAATTCAGCCAAACACACCCAATAGGACCGGTGCGTGCGGATGCCAACCCTGTCTGGCAACAGCGCGATCGTCTCGGCCAATGTGCCGCGAACCAGTTTTTCGCCGCCCGTTGTTTGCACCATTGTGTATTGGTTTGCGGCCTGCAGGCTGATCACCTTGCCGTCAAATTCGGGGTCCACCAGATACGCGGGCACCTCTAGGCTGGGGGACGGCTTGACCGGTTTGAACACCGGCACAAGGTCGGGCAATTTGCCCAACCCCGCGCGGATTGCGGCCTCGTGGTAAAATACATAAGGAATGTGGATTACAGAGATCAAAACAAACCGCCCCACAATACGGCCGGGCAAGGCGTGCCACGTGTGACCTTCGACGCCAGCGACGACGAGCGCAACAAGTTCAGCAAACGAGACGGCGCAAGCAAGGAGGCGCCCAAAACAGACCGGTCATCGGCGCAGGTAATTGTGGATGAGCAGGCGCCGCGACGCCGGTGGCATACAATAGAACAACCCCTGCGATCATCGCATGTGCAATCGGATGCTGCATAAAATACCGCAAAAACGATAGAAACGCGGGGCCGTCGCCCAAGTTCAGCGCAATGTCTTTGGTTCGGGTGCCGAATTGTGGCTGTTCATTCATATGCGAGACTCGGGTCGGTTCGCCGTCATTCGGGTGATGGGGAAAGGAAACGGTTTTAGATGAAATTTGCGGCCCCTCGCCTGAATAGGCTATCATCCAAGCGCCTGCTTTGATATTTTCATCCGTTCCAATGCATTGTCAACCGGCGCAGCCTGCCGGTGTTCGGGGGCATTGCCTTGTGCATTCAACCTTGGGTTTAGAAAAATAATTATTGTATATCACTAAGTTATTTTTATAGTCCCCCCATTGCCCCGTCGATTTCGTTCAGGGCTAAATCTGCAAGCCACAGCATGCTGCGGCAATTTTGGGAACCGGGGATATAAATCAACAGAACCAACCCGCAAATTGCCGCCTTAGCGACAATAACAAAATGCTTGCTTGAAAAACTCACGAACAGAGAGGTTACTATGAATAAGACCACAACAATTCTAGCTTTTGCCGCGCTGATGTCATCAGCCGCCGTTGCAAATGCCGAAACGCTCCGTTGGGCGCGCGCGGGCGATGCCCTGACGCTTGACCCGCATTCGCAAAACGAAGGCCCCAGCCACACCATGCGTCACCAGATGTATGAGCCGCTGATCATTCGCGACACCAGCGGTGCATTTGTGCCGACACTGGCAACCGACTGGGCCCCTAGCGCCGACAATCCCAATGTTTGGGTTTTCAACCTGCGTCAAGGCGTCAAGTTCCACGATGGTGCTGACTTTACCGCCGAAGACGTTGTGTTCAGCTTTGAACGCGCCAAGCAGCCAAATTCCGACATGAAAGAACTGATCGGTTCGATCACAGCGGTTCGTGCGGTTGACGACTATACTGTTGAAATCGAAACAGATGGCCCGAACCCGATCCTGCCATCCAACCTGACCAACCTGTTTATGATGGACAAGGGCTGGACCGAGGCAAACAACACAGTCAACGTCCAAGACTTTGAAGGCGGCGAAATCACATTCGCGACCACCAACGTCAACGGCACCGGCGCCTATAAGCTGGTCAGCCGCGAGCCTGACGTGAAAACCGTCATGGCGCGCAACGACGACTATTGGGGCCGCGACGAATTCCCAATGGAAGTCAGCGAAATCATCTACACCCCTATTCAGAACGCAGCGACACGTGTTGCGGCGCTGCTGTCGGGTGAGGTGAACTTCCTTCAGGATATGCCTGTGCAGGATTTGGCACGTGTTGACGATGCCGATGGTCTGGTTGTCAAACAGGCGCCTCAGAACCGCGTGATCTTCTTTGGTATGAACCAAGGCGCGGCTGACCTCGAGGGTGATAACGTCGAAGGCAAGAACCCTCTTGCGGATGTGCGTGTGCGCAAGGCGATGTCGCTGGCGATCAACCGTGATGCGATCCGTCAGGTTGTTATGCGTGGCCAATCCCAGCCTGCGGGCATGATTGCGCCGCCGTTCGTGAACGGCTGGACTGCCGAGATGGACGCCGAAAGCTCGACCGATGTAGAAGGCGCCAAGGCCCTGATGGCCGAAGCCGGCTACGGCGAAGGTTTCTCGATCCGTCTGGATTGCCCCAATGACCGCTACATCAACGACGAAGCGATCTGTCAGGCGGCCGTTGGCATGCTGGGTCAGATCGGGATCACTGTGAACCTGGACGCTATTCCAAAGGCACAGCACTTCCCGAAAATCACCGACGCCAAGACAGATTTCTACATGCTGGGCTGGGGTGTTCCGACCTACGATTCCGAGTATATCTTTAACTTCCTTGTCCACGGCCGCGAAAGCGACATCGGCACATGGAACGGTACCGGTTTCAACAACGAAGAGCTGAACGCGACGATCAAGTCGTTGGCATCCAACACGGATCTGGCCGCGCGTAACGCGGATATCGCCAGCATCTGGCGTGTTGTTCAGGATGAACAGCTTTACATCCCGATCCACCACCAAGTGTTGAACTGGGGCATGAGCGAAAGCGTTGGCATCGAAGTTGATCCAGAGGATCAGCCGCGGGTCAAATACTTTACCATGAACTAAATCGAACTGGGCCGCCTGCTGATGGCGGGCGGCCCTTTCTATGTCCGAGCGACAGGCGCCTGTGTTGTGTCTGCGGTTGGATTAATTCGCCATCTGGCCAATGCGCCCGATGACACGAGAAAGACTATGCAATGTTGTCATTTATCTTCAAACGCGTGCTGCAGTCGATTTTGGTCCTGCTGGTTACCGGCGCCATCGCGTTCTCAATGTTTACCTTTGTTGGTGATCCTATTGACAACATGCTGGGGCAGGAACGCACGCTAGAAGACGTCGAACGGCTGCGCACGCAACTGGGTTTGGACAAACCCGTGCCAGTGCAGTATTTCAAATTTCTGACCCAAGCGGCCCAAGGCAATTTCGGGGTCAGCTACCGTCAGGGCCGCGAAGTGTCCGAAATCATCATGGAACGCGCGCCCGCCACGCTAGAACTGGCCGCGCTATCCGCGATCTTTGCCGTATTGATGGGAATTGCGCTGGGGGTGTTCACCGCGATCCGCCGCGACGGCTTTGTCGCCAATTTTATTATGTCCGCCTCATTGATCGGGGTTTCTTTGCCGACATTTCTGATCGGCATCCTGCTGATCTATCTGTTCTCGGTCGAATTGGGCTGGTTGCCCAGCTTTGGCCGCGGCGAAGTCACCAAAGTCGGCAGTTGGACAACAGGGCTATTGACGGAATCCGGTCTAAAGGCATTGGTCCTGCCCTCAATCACGCTGGGGCTGTATCAAATGACGTTGATCATGCGCTTGGTGCGGTCTGAAATGCTCGAGGTGATGCGGCAGGATTATATCCGCTTTGCCCGCGCCCGCGGGATCAGCAATCGGGCGATCAACTTCCGGCACGCTCTCAAAAACACAATGGTGCCGGTGATCACGATCATCGGTCTGCAACTGGGTGCCATCATCGCCTTTGCGATTATCACCGAAACCGTCTTTCAATGGCCCGGAATGGGGCTGTTGTTTATCAATGCAATTCAATTCGTCGATATTCCGATTATGGCGGCCTATCTGATGATGATTTCGGTGATGTTCGTAGTGATCAACCTGATGGTTGATATCCTCTACGCCTTCATCGACCCACGCTTAAGGGTGACTGCCAAGTGACTTATTCCTCTGAACCAAAAACACCTGAAACGCACCCTGCCCCAACGGGACGCTGGCGGCGTATGCTGGACAGTGATCTGTTTTATGCATTCCGGCGATCACCGGTGGCGATCGTGTCCTCGGTTGTCGCCACGTTGCTGATCCTATCGGCGGTCTTTGCACCGCTGTTGGCCACAACCAACCCGTTTGACCCGTCTTCGCTGAACCTTATGAACGGGTTCACACCGCCGATGGAGCCCAACGCCTTTACCGGCGAAACATTCTGGCTGGGCACCGATGACCAAGGGCGCGACGTGTTTTCCACGATCCTATACGGGATGCGGATTTCCTTGTTCGTCGGGTTCGCGGCGGTTCTATTTGCTGTGATGCTGGGGATCATCCTAGGCCTGCTGGCGGGGTATTTCGGCGGCTGGATCGACGGGTTCATCATGCGTGCAGCCGATGTCCAGCTGACGTTTCCGTCCATTCTGGTGGCGATGCTGATCTTTGGGATTGCAAAGGGGATCACCCCGATTGAACACCGTGACCAGATGGCAATCTGGGTGCTGATCCTTGCCATCGGGCTCAGCGACTGGGTGCAATTCGCGCGGGTTGTGCGCAGTGCAACATTGGTTGAAAAAGGCAAAGACTACGTCTCGGCGGCACGGCTGATCGGGCGCAAACCGACGCTGATTATGGCGCGACACATCTTGCCAAACATCCTGTCGCCTGTGCTGGTTATCGCGACCATTTCGCTGGCGCTGGCAATCATCGCCGAGGCGACGCTTAGCTTTTTGGGGGTTGGCGCACCGCCGACACAACCGTCACTGGGCACGCTGATCCGCGTTGGCCAAGGATACCTGTTTTCCGGCGAATGGTGGATCCTCTTCTTTCCTGCCGTCACTCTGCTGACACTGGCCCTTAGCGTGAACATGCTGGGCGACTGGCTGCGCGATGCACTGAACCCGAGGCTGAAATGACCGAACCTGTATTATCCATCCGTAACCTGACGGTCGAGATTCCCACGCGACACGGGTTGTTCAAACCTGTGCAAAATGTGTCCTACGACATCTTTCCAGGTGAAATCCGCGGCGTCGTCGGCGAAAGCGGCGCGGGCAAGTCCATGACGGGCAACGCCGTTATCGGCCTGCTGGATGATCCGGCGCGGATCGCGTCGGGCGAAATCTGGCTAAAGGGGCGGCGCATCGACAACCTAAGCGTCGAGGAAAAGCGCGCCATTCGCGGTCGCGAAATCGGCATGATTTTCCAAGACCCGCTGTCGTCGCTCAACCCGTTGTTCACAATCGGCCAGCAGTTGGTCGAGACAATCCAGCTGCACCTACAGGTGTCAGCCAGCGAGGCGCGCGATCGGGCCTTGGCATTGTTGGACCGTGTGTCGATCCCTGATCCGGTGACCCGCTTTGACCAATATCCGCACCAGTTCTCGGGCGGGATGCGACAACGGGTCGTGATCGCGCTGGCGCTATGTTCGGAACCATCGGTCATCGTCGCGGACGAGCCGACAACCGCGCTGGACGTGTCCATTCAGGCACAGGTTCTGGACCTGATCAAAGAGCTGGCGATTGAAACCCAAGTCGGTGTGATCCTCGTGACCCACGACATGGGCGTCATCGCGGACACCACCGAACAGGTGACGGTGATGTATGCAGGCGAAGTGGTTGAAAACGGCACCACCGATCAGGTGCTCAGCGACCCGCAGCACGATTATACCAAATCACTGATTTCCGCTGTGCCGCGCCCGCAGGTGAAACTGCACCGCTTTCCACAAGTCAGCTATGGCGGCCGCGAAACAGCGTTTCAGATCGAAGACCTCGCCCGCAACTGGACCAAGCCTGCCCCGTCAAAATCCGGCAAGCTGCTAGAGGTGAAAGGGATCACCAAGAAGTTCCTTGAAAAAGGGGCGATCCTGCCGTCTCGGCGGAAATTCTTTACCGCCGTGGATAATGTGTCCTTTGACATCAAAGACGGTGAAGTCTTTGGCCTCGTCGGCGAAAGCGGGTCGGGCAAATCGACAGTTGCGCGCATGATCGCCACCCTGCTGCCCGTTGACGGGGGGCAGATCGATTTTGACGGTAACGACATCACCGCCATGGGGCGTGACGATCTGACCGACTATCGCAAACAGATCCAGATGATTTTTCAAGATCCGTTCTCTAGCCTTAATCCGCGTATGAAGGTCGAGAGCATCGTGGCAGAGCCTTTGATCCATCACAAACTCTTGCCGCATGACCAGATCAGCGGGCGGGTGCAGGAATTGCTGGATCGGGTTGGCCTGACGCGGGCGGCGGCGTCCAAATACCCGCATGAATTCTCGGGCGGGCAACGGCAGAGGATTTCCATCGCGCGGGCCTTGGCCACGCAGCCTCGGTTCTTGATCTGTGACGAACCCACCAGTGCCTTGGATGTGTCTATTCAGGCGCAGATCCTGAACATTCTAAAGGATCTTCAGGAACATCTGGGCCTGACCATGTTGTTCATCAGCCATGACCTGCCGGTGGTGCGCCAGATGTGTGACAGCGTCGGCGTGATGAAACAGGGCCAATTGGTAGAAGTCCAAGACACCGAAACCCTGTTTAGCAATCCACAACACGACTACACGGCCAAGTTGCTGGATCTGATGCCGCGCCTTGCACAATTGTCGGGTTGATCCGTATTGACGTCGCCTCTTGTTCATCCTGTCACCACTCGCCGCGCTAAAATCGCGGGGCAAGGGGGACGGGCATGAACAAAGCGACCACAATCGAGGCGGACAAGCTGGGCCAGCTCATCCGCAAAAGCCGCCACAAGCGTAATCTGACCCTAAAGGAATTAGGCGACAAAGCTGGCGTATCCGTTGGCTATTTGTCCCAAGTGGAACGCGGCAACGCCACACCTTCACTGGGCACATTAGCGCAGATTGCCTATGCGCTGGACTTGGGGCTGGATTATTTCGTGGCCCGCTCCGAGCCGGGTGATGCCGTCACCTATGCTAACCGGCGGCGGAAATTTTCGCTATCGGACACAGGTGTGACCTACGAAGCACTAAGCACGAATTTTCCCGGACACGAACTGTCGTCCTACATCATGAACTGTCCCGCCAATTTCGTATCCGAAACGTTCCAGCACGAAGGCGAAGAACTGGTCTATGTCTTGGCCGGCGAAATTGAACAGAATCTGGACGGTCAGGTATTCGTCCTACGCGAAGGCGACAGCATGCATTTTGACGGCATGACCCCGCATTCATGGAAAACCCGTGGCGACGGCCCTGCCCGCATGTTGTGGACCGGCACCTTGGTTGTTTTGCAAAGCGCGCCGCAAGACCGACTGCCTGGCCATCTGGAATAGGGATTGGGCTCGTGGCCATCGGTCGGATTGATCTGTATCGCCCCAAATGACCAGCATTTGCATCGTGATCGTATAGACGACACCGAGCCAAATCAGATCAAACCCTGCGGCGTGCATCAAAGAAAAGCGGTCATCATCTTGAACTTTGGCTTTGTCATGCAAGCCGCAGCGCGCAGGCGCGCGCATCAATTTGACACCCCAAACACCGCAAGCAGTTGCGCGCGCCATGTTTCAGATTGCTGATCCTGCCTTGTTACCAAGGCCAGCTTTCGCTTAATTCGCGACGGTCCGGCGGGATGAACGTAGACATTTTCGTCCACGTATCTGTTCATGTCCCGCAGCGGTAGAATGGTGTAACCTAGTCCACGTTTTACACATTCCACGGCGGATTCAATCCCGTCCAATACCAAGGTCCGCTGCGGCTTTTTGGGCAGATTGCCGACCCGTGATGCAATGAGGCGCCCAATTCCTGTCGTCGGCATAAAGTGAATAAACGTAAGCAGATCGGGTAGATCGGCGATTGCTGTAGACGAAAACGCAGCCGGAACAGCCAAGGCCAGATCTTCTGATGTGATTTCGTCGTAGCGCAGGAATTTGTCGGATGACCCGACTTGGGTCACAACAGCTGCATCCAACTGGTTAGCCATTACCTTCCCGATCAGCGTTTCGCTTAGCCCCGTTGAAAACTGGAACGTGGCACCTTGTGCCGTGCTCTGCGCTGTCTGAATGAACGTTGGCAGGATACGGACACTGGCCGACTGAATGAACCCCAGCCGAAAATGACCGATCAAGGATTCGCTGGGGCGGCATATGTTGTTGATGGATTGCGCTTGGGCGATTACCTCTTGGGCCTGCTCTGCGACCAGCCGCCCGAGCGGCGTCAGCCTTGGTGGCCTGAAACCGCGATCAAACAGGACCGCCGCCAATTCCGCCTCTAACGCTTTCATCTGCATGCTTAGGGCTGGCAAGGTCATATTCTGGAGCGCAGCCGCCTCGGTGAAGGAATTCACCTGCGAAATCCGCACCAATGTTTCTAGCGCCCGCGTTTGCATAACTTAAACATTCCTGAAGTTGATATCAAATCTTATTAGATTGATTGAAACTTGGGAACCCGTTTTTTCAACCCTATGGAACATATATCATCACCCGAAGCCACCCGCGCAATTGCACGCGACCTCGCAACAAAATTCGCGCCCCGCGCGGCAGAATGGGACAGGACCCGCACCTACTGCTGGCAAAACGCCGCAGAAATGGCAGACGCGGGCCTCATGGGGATGACCATTCCCAAGGAATTTGGCGGCAAAGGGGCCTCTTATCTGGATGTTGTTGTCGCCGTAGAAGAGATCGCCAAAGCCTGCACGCTAAGTGCGCGCATTCTGGTTGAAGCCAATATGGGTGGCATTTCGGCATTGATGGCCTATGGCACGGACGCGCAACGTGCCTTTGCTGCTCCGATTGTTTTGGCGGGGGACAAGCCTGCGATTTGCATAACCGAGCCCGATGCAGGCAGTGCCGCAACCGAGATGACCACAACCGCCCGCAAGGTCGGGACGTCCTATATCCTGAACGGTCGCAAACACTGGATCACGGGTGGTGGGGTTTCGAAACTCTACGTTATTTTTGCGCGGGTCATCGACGAGGACGGGGCTGATCTTGGCATCGGGGCCTTTATCCTGCAGCACGATCCCGCAGCCAAAATCGAACCCAAAGGGTTTACCGTTGCAGGCCGCGAACGCACGATGGGCCTATGTGGCATGCCCGAAGCAGAGCTGGTTTTCCAAGACGTTGTGATCGAAGAAGACATGGTGCTGGTGCCCCCATCCGGTTTTCGCCGCGGCTTTGCCGATCTGATGAACGCCTATAACAGCCAACGGGTTGGCGCGGGAACAATTGCAATGGGTGTGGCGGCTGGTGCCTTGGATCATGCCAAACGGTATCTCAAGGACCGTCACCAGTTCGGGCGCCCATTGGCCGAGTTCCAAGGCCTGCAATGGATGCTGTCGGACATGGATGCTGGGGTTCACGCATCACGCTTGATGCTACAAGAAGCCGCAACATCGCGCGGGCCGAACGGGTCCCAATTCCCTGATATGATGATGGCCGCGCGCGCAAAAGCCTTTGCCTCCGAGACGGCGATCAAAGTCGTCGATAATGCGCTGCAGATTTTTGGCGCGCGGGGCTACGGCGACAAGGAACCGCTGGAACGCATGTACCGTGACGTGCGCATGTTCACAATCGGCGGTGGCACGGCGCAGATTCTCAAAACGCAGGTCGCCGGACATCTGCTGGGCATCAAGACCCCACAAACCCGAAATGGCTACGCCCGCCTTGCCGAAAAAACAAAGGACTGAACGATGTCGATGACAAAACTAACGGCCCGTGCGGCTGATCTGGTGGCGCGCCGCCTCTACGAGGCCGGTTGCCGTTACGCCTTTGGCATGCCAGGCGGAGAGGTCCTGACCATCGTTGATGCGCTAGAAGCGGCAGGCATCAAATTCATTCTGTGCAAACATGAAAATAACGCAGGGTTCATGGCCGAAGGTGTGCACCACCGCGATGGTGCGCCCGCCATTTTGGTGGCAACCGTTGGACCCGGCGCCGTGAACGGCGTCAATGTGGTTGCCAACGCCCACCAAGACCGCGTTCCAATGATCGTTTTGACGGGCTGCGTCGATGCGGATGAGGCGCTGACCTATACCCATCAGGTTCTGGACCACCGTGCCGTCTTTGCGCCAATCACAAAGGCAACGTTTTGCCTGACAGCACAAGGCGCTGACATCGTGGCCGACAAGGCGGTTTCAATCGCGACCGAGGGCCGCGCAGGGCCGGTCCACATCGATGTGCCAATTTCCGTCGCGGATGAGATCGCGACCTTGCCAAAGCTGCGACGCCGCACGCCAACCAGCCCCACGGTCCCGTCCCAAGGGGCTGATATGGCGCAGGCCCGCGAGTGGTTGGGCACGGCAAAACGGCCCGTCATGATCATCGGCCTAGACGCTGTTGCACAAGACGCGGGCGCCACCATTAAAACGTTTTGCGAGACCTATCAGGTGCCCTTTGTCACCACCTACAAGGCCAAAGGCATTGTCCCTGAGAACCACCCGCTTTGCCTCGGCGGTGCCGGTCTGTCGCCGCTCAATGACAGTCACTTGCTGCCATTTATAGACAAGGCGGACCTGATCGTATGTGCGGGCTATGACCCTATCGAAATGCGGACGGGTTGGCGGGAAATCTGGGACCCTGCCGAGGTCAATGTCATCGACATCGCCGCCGTCCCTAACACCCATTACATGCACCAAGCCGGATTGAACTTTGTTTCCGGCGTCAGCGAGACCCTGCAATCGATAGGCCACGGCGTCGCGCCCAACACCACGTGGGCGGACGGTGAAATCACCAATGTCCAGGACGCGCTTGGCGCGGCCTTTCCGACAGATACCACATGGGGGCCTGCCGCCGTCATCGACGAATGCCGCACTGCATTGCCCGAAACCGCCCTCGCCACAGCGGACTCCGGCGCGCATCGCATCTTGCTGTCGCAAATGTGGGCCTGTCACGAACCCCGCGGCCTGATCCAGTCATCAGCGCTTTGCACAATGGGCTGCGCGGTCCCTATGGCGATCGGCGAAAAAATTGCGTCCCCCGACCGACAAGTGATTTCCTTTTCCGGTGACGCCGGAATGCTGATGGTGGCTGGCGAACTCTCGACCGCGGCCGAACTGGGCGGCAACCCGATCTTTCTGGTTTTCGTCGATGCCTGTTTGTCATTGATCGAACTAAAGCAACGCCAACGCCAGTTGACCAACGCAGGTGTCGATTTCGGGCACCACGATTTTGCGGCAATCGGCCGGTCCTTTGGCGGTGCGGGTCATACCGTCAACAACCGCGCTGAATTGCGCGCGGCGTTAGATGCGGCGCAAGCCTCCGACACATTCACGGTAATCGCCGCCGTCATTGAACCCCAAGCCTATGACGGTTTGATCTAAACAGCTGCCAACCATTGGCTGGTCCGACCCCAGCGCCCAAAAGGAACATACCATGATGCCCGCACACCGACTGGCCGCCGTTCAGCCATCCATGATCCTCGGGTTGGTGCAAAAGGCCCGCGCCCTAGCCGCCCAAGGACATCCGGTCATTGATCTGGGAATTGGCGAGCCTGACTTTACAACACCCGATCATGTCAAAAAGGCAGCAATTGACGCGATCAACAGCGATCAGACACGCTATACCGTTGTGCCGGGGACGCCAGAGTTACGACAGGCCATAACCGCGAAACTGGCACGTGAAAACGGGCTGCCCTACGCGATCGATCAAATCACAGTCTCGGGCGGTGCCAAGCAGGTCATTTTCACAGCGCTTATGGCGACCCTGTCGACGGGTGACGAAGTCATCATTCCAGCGCCTTATTGGTCGTCCTATCCTGATATTGTGTCTGTGGCCGATGGGACGCCTGTCATCGTGGATTGCCCGCAAACGCAACGGTTTCTGCTCTCGCCAGAGCAGCTGCAAGCAGCGATCACGCCGCGCACCAAATGGCTCATGCTCAATTCACCCAGCAATCCAACGGGCGGCGTCTACACGGCTGACCAACTGAACGATCTGGCCTGTGTTCTGCGCGATCATCCGCAGGTAATGATCATGAGCGATGATATCTATGAACACCTGATGTTCGATCAGCGCAAATTTGTGTCAATCCTCGAGGTCGCTCCAGACTTGATTGACCGCGTTCTGGTCGTGAACGGATTGTCCAAAGTCTTTGCCATGACGGGCTGGCGGGTTGGCTACGGGGCCGGACCCAAGGCCCTGATCGCGGGCATGAACACCGTGCAAGGCCAAAGCAGCACGCACGCCTGCTCGATCTCGCAGTCGGCCTCCGTCGCGGCATTGAACGGGCCGACCGATTTCATTGCCCAACGGGCCACAAGCTTTCAAGCGCGCCGTGATGTGGTGTTCAATGCGCTCAGCGATCAAACTGGGCTAAGCGTGTTATCGCCAGAAGGTGCCTTTTATCTATACCCCAATTGCGCGGGGTTGATCGGGATGCAAACCCCTGACGGTCAGGTTCTTGGAACGGACGCCGACATTTGCACTTGGCTTTTGGAGAAACACTTTGTTTCCGTGGTGCCCGGTTGCGCGTTCGGCCTGTCGCCGCACTTTCGCATCTCAACTGCCGCCAGCGACGCCGATCTGCGCGAGGCCTGCCACCGCATCAAAACCGCCATAGCAACCCTAAAGGCCGCGCAATGACCGGGGCGTTGGACGGGGTAAAGGTGCTAGACCTCAGCCGCATTCTTGCGGGTCCGACCTGCACCCAACTGCTAGGCGATCTGGGCGCCGACGTCATCAAGATCGAAAACCCCGCTAGCGCAGGTGATGACACGCGGGCGTGGGGGCCACCCTACGCACAAGATGCCGCAGGCAATGACACCGATCTTTCTGCCTATTTCAACTGTGCCAACCGCAACAAACGGTCGATCTGCGTGGATATAACGTCAGCCAAAGGCCAAGACACAATCCGCACTCTCGCCAGTCAGGCAGACATTGTCGTCGAGAACTTCAAGCCGGGCGGATTGGCGAAATATGGGCTCGATTATCCCAGTCTGAAAACCCTTAATCCATCAATGGTCTATTGCTCGATCTCCGGTTTCGGACACACCGGACCCAATGCGCATAAACCGGGGTATGATCTGATGGCCCAAGGGTTTGGCGGCATCATGAGCCTGACAGGCGACCCTGAAGGCCAACCGACAAAGGTCGGCGTCGGGATCGCAGATGTGATGTGCGGCATGTATGCCACCGTCGGGATTCTGGCCGCGCTGCGCCACGCCGAGGCAACCGGCATCGGCCAACAGATTGATATAGCCCTTGTCGACAGCCAGATTGCGTGGCTCATAAACGAAGGCACCAACTATCTGACATCCGGGGCCTTGCCTAAACGACGCGGAAACGAGCACCCCAATATCGCGCCCTATCAGGTTTATGACGCCTCAGATGGTCATGTGATCGTGGCCTGTGGCAACGACGGTCAATTCGCGCGATTGACCGGTTTTTTGGGGCTCGACGACATCGCCCAAGACCCAAGGTTCGCGACAAATCCCGCTCGGATCGTGAACAGGGGCGCTTTGAACACCTATCTGATGCCCGCATTCAGTGCGCGGTCCATGGGCGATATCATTGCTGGCCTAGAGGCATGTGGCGTGCCCGTTGGACCTGTGAATACACTTGATAAGGCGTTTGGTTCGGATCAAGTGATAGCGCGCGGTATGAAAATTGCGTTGGAAAACACAAACGCGGGGACTGTTGTTCCGATGATCGGCAATCCGCTCAAATTCTCGCAAACGCCTGTCAGCTATCGCCGTGCGCCGCCTACCCTAGGCGAACACACAAGTGAGATTTCTAAAAAATCCCCATGGGCCTGAGGGCTTAGGCTGCGACCATTTTGGCCGCCATTGCGTCTTGGCACCATGCCACAATCTGGGGCGCTGATGGGGTAATTTGCGTGGCTTGATCGCCCGCAAATTCGGCAAATGCGGGATAGTTCAACGCATTCACGCCGACCAAAACGGGTATGTCTTGTGCGATGGCTTGGGCGATGGCGGACCTGAACCCGCGGCCGTCGGCCTCGTGTTTGCCGAATTTGTTGATGATCAGAATATCGGCCCCTGTGGTCAGGGTCTGTTCGGCCAATCCGACGGCCTGTTCCAACGCGGCCGGATCCAGACGACACCCCCGCGACGCCGCCCCTAGGTTTTGGGAAATGCACAGCGTCGGCCCATCGGGCAAGAGTTTGACATCCATATCACACGGGCCCGCTGCGCGGTCGGTGTTCACTTGCACCGCGCCGCAACACTGCACGCCTTGGCCCATCAATTGCTGGGCTACCTCGAACAACACGGTATCAATGCCGCCGCGTTCTGTTGCCATTGTATATGCGATTTTCATGGGGTCAGGTCCTTTGGATCAAAACGGGGTAAAGTCGACAATCGCGCCGACCGGCAATTCGGGGGCGTCTGCGGGGATACGGATCAGCCCGTCCATATCAGGCAATGTGGCAACGCGCCCCGAATGGGTGGCCGCCGCCGGTGCGGCGATGGCCCGCCCCAGGTCGTCAATACCGGTCAGTTGCGCGCACCGCATTTCGCAACGTCCGTGTTTGTGGCTGATCGGCTTGGACAGTGCGACCTTGCGGCTGGCGCAGGGGTCCGCCGCCTGCCCGCCCAACGCGCGGCACAACGGAACGCCAAAAACCTGCCACGTCACAAAGGCCGACAACGGATTACCCGGCAGTCCCAACCAGACTGTGCGCCCAAGCTTGCCCAGCGACACCGGCTTGCCCGGTTTAATGGCGACACCGCTAAACACGATCTGCGCGCCCAGATCATCTAGGGCGGGTTTGACGTGGTCTTCTTGGCCGACCGAAATGCCGCCTGTTGTGACGATCAGGTCAACCTTGGCCGCCAGTCTGGCCAGCTGTTTGGACAGGGCCCGCCGGGTATCGGCGGCGGTCTCGATATGGCACAGGTCCAACGCGGGCTGGGTCATTGTGGCCGCGATCATCGGGGTGTTCACATCCCAGATGCCCGCCGCACCACGGGCCTGACCGGGTTGGCAAACCTCGTCGCCTGTCACGACCAAGGCCACCCGCAGTTTGCGCAGCACGGTCACGGTCCCATGACCTGCTGCAGCAACAGCGGCGATATCGCGGGGGGTTAGCAGGCGGTCGGCGGGCACGACGATTTTGCCTTTGACCATATCCTCGCCTGCCGCGCGAATATGGGTGCCGGGCGCAACCTTGCGACGGATTTCTATGCCCGCCTCTGTGCGCGTCACATCTTCTTGCATGATGACGGCGTTGGCCCTGTCGGGCACCGGTGCGCCGGTGAAAATCTGGGCGGCGGTGCCGTGTCGCAGCGCGTTTTGCGGGGCCTGACCAGCCGCGACCCGATCAGCCACATGTAATGTCCAAGGCCCGTCGCCGATCAGGTCCGCAGTGTTGATGGCATAGCCGTCCATCGCGGAATTGGCAAAAGGCGGCACCATGTCCAAGGCGCGCACGGCAACCGTCAGGGTTCGGCCTGCGGCCTGCGCCAACGGAATGACTTGGGCGTCGCCAATCGCGCAGATCGTTCGTTTGATCCGCGTCAAGGCCACGTCGATGCTGATCAGATCAGCGGCCCCGTGGGCGTCACAACCACAGTTGAATGTCGGGGTGATCCGAACCGTGCCATCCGCACGGTCCATCAGGTCATTTGACATGGGTCTGCCTTATGAAACGGGCTTTAGATCAGCGCCAGAGATGTCGGCCTTGGCCACCAGTGACTGGACAAAGGCTTGGGCTTGTTGTGCCCATGACGCTTTTTCCATGGCGTCCGAAATCCGCGGTTTGACGATCTCGTATGGCAACACGTCGCCCAAGGCCACCGCGTCCATCCGCACAATGTGCCAGCCGTGGCGCGTCAGGATCGGCGCCGGCGTGATGTCGCCTTGGCCCAGCCGGCGCAGGATCGCCTCGAATTCGGGCACTGTGTCGCCCGGCCCGAGTTGCCCCAAAGCGCCGCCCGAGGATTTGGACCCGCAATCGCTTTCGCGGCTTGCGACAGCCGCAAAGCTTTTGCCGTCTTTGGACGCCGCAGATATCAACGCCTCGGCGCGGTGCATTGCCTCGTGCTTGGCCTTCTCATCGCGCGGGTCGCAAGCGCATAAGATGTGCGACACTTCCCACAATGGCGGAGCGCGGAACCGGCTGGGGTCTTTTTCCCATTCGGCACGGATCATGTCGTCTTGGGGGGCGACGGGGTCAACAACACTGTCCAAGAGGCCCCTGATCTGGGCCTCTTCGTCGGTTTCAAACTTGCCGGGGGCAACTTCTTGACGGTCAGCGACCAAGGCGCGCTTGCCTGCTTCTTGCAACAACAAGGTGCGGATGGCGACGGCATTTGCCGCCTTGCGCCACGCGATGCCCGGCTTGCCAGCCGGTGCATCATGGTTTTGGGTCTCTGCCGCCACTTGGGTGTGCGGAACCGTTTCGCCGTTGACAATCAGGTCGGGGAACATTGCAGAATTCATGTGTCCTACTCCGCTGGAGTTGTCTTGGCGCCGCGATCTGGCAGCGGCTTTTTGCGACGGGACCGCACGATCTGATAGCCCGGGCGCATCAGGTATTTAATCGGTGCGGCCATGCCCGACACGATGTGAACCAGACGCGAGAACGGGAACAGCGCGGTGATGATCAAGCCCAAGAAGATGTGCAGTTTATACAGCCAGTGCACGTCAACCACGGTGACCCATGCGTTGATGTTCCATGTCACGATGCTTTGTGACCAACTCATGAAACGCACCATTTCCGAGCCGTCCATGTGCTGCAGCGTCTGGGTGATTGTCAGCAGACCGATTACCAGTTGCAGCCAGATCAACACCATAATGGTGATGTCCATACGGGTCGATGTGGCGCGGATGCGCGGATCGGTCAGGCGGCGGTGCAACAGCAACGTGCCCCCGATCAGCGCGGCAACACCCGCAGGGCCACCGATGATCACGGCCATCCATTGTTTCAGGCCATAGGGCACGCCCAATGTGTCCAGCACCCAAACCGGTGTGAACAGACCCACAAGGTGGCCGAAAAAGATGGTGATGATGCCCACGTGGAACAGGATCGACCCCAAGATCAGCTGCTTGCGACGCAATAGCTGGCTGGACGAACTCTTCCATGTGTATTGATCGCGGTCGTATCGCACGATCGAGCCTACCACCAGAATGGTCAGCGCCGCATACGGCATGATGCCAAAGATAATAAAGTTGATGTCTAGATTCTCGAACATTTCAGTATCTCCCTATTTCGCCGCATGCTGCGGGGCGGGGTTAACGGGCACGTCCATCTGCGCGAGCATTTCACGTGCTTGTGGGCAGCCCGCATTTGGATCGGGGCCGAACAGGACTTCGCTTTCTTCCCAAACCTCGTCCAGCGCCTCTAGGTCGTTGGGGTCATCGTCGGGTTGGGTCAGCATTTCTGCCACCGCCTCTTGGTCGACGGCCACACCTGCCAGCTGCATCAGGCTGGCGAAAACCGCGCCATAGGCGCTTTCGCGGCGCACAAGGCGTTCGGCCAACGCGCCAAAGATATGGGCCGCATCGGCCAGTGTGTCGCGCGCGGCCTCTGCAGGCTGTGTTGATAGGAATTCCAACAAAACAGGCAGGTGATCGGGCAATTCGGACGTCGCCGGATCAAACCCGCCATCGCGGTAGGTTTCCACCAGCGACACCATCGCGCCGCCACGGTCACGGCTTTCGCCATGCACGTGTTCAAACAGGTTCAGCGACAAGGTGCGCGAGCGGTCAAAGAGCAGCACAAACTGCTCTTCGAGGTCATAAATGTCGCGCCCGCCCAGCTCCTCCACTAGGGGGCGCAACGCCCGACGGGCTGCTGCTGTCAAACGCGTGTCCGAGGCCAGAACGGCGCCGATCTCGGGCATGGCATGCTGCAGCTCGCGTGTCGGGTAACTCAGTAGTAGCGAGAATGCTTTGAGAGTGCGGTCAAAAGACTGGGTCATATCACAGTGCCTCCGTTGGCATTTTCAGGGGTTTCTTGGACCCGCCAAACAGCGACCCCTTGGACGATCCGCCACCACAACCGTTGGTGTCGGTAAAGCCGCAGCCGCCGCGCAGGTCGTAGGCTTCTTCGACTTGTTCGCGGTGCGTCGTCGGGATGACAAAGCGGTCCTCGTAATCGGCAAGGGCCATGATTTTATACATGTCCTCGATCATGCGCGACGACAGGCCGACACGGTCGGCGATGCCTTCGTCGATCACACCGTCGATGGTTTTCGACCGCATATACGACCGCATGGCCAACATCCGTTCCAGCGCGGTGACGACAGGGGCTTCGTCGCCCGCAGTCAGCATGTTGGCCAGATATCTGACCGGAATGCGCAGGTTTTTGACGTCTGGCATACCGTCTTTGCTGGCAATTGCGCCGGCCTCGGATGCGTTTTGGATCGGGGACAATGGCGGGATATACCAAACCATTGGCAGCGTCCGGTATTCGGGGTGCAGCGGAAAGGCTACTTTCCACTCCATCGCCATCTTCCAGATCGGGCTTTCTTGGGCGCCTTTGATCCAGTCCTGAGGCACACCGTCACGCGTCGCGGCGGCGATCACTTCGGGATCGTTGGGGTCAAGGAACACGCCCAGCTGTGCATCATACAGATCCTGCTCATGCTCGGTGCTTGCGGCGTCTTCGATTTTATCGGCGTCATACAGCATGACACCCAGATAACGGATGCGGCCAACGCAGGTTTCCGAACACACCGTCGGGTTGCCGGATTCAATACGCGGATAGCACAATGTGCATTTCTCGGATTTGCCGCTTTCCCAGTTGTAGTAGATCTTCTTGTAAGGACAGCCCGAAACACACATCCGCCAGCCGCGACATTTGTCTTGGTCGATCAGGACGATGCCGTCTTCTTCGCGTTTGTAGATCGCCCCCGATGGGCAGGACGGCGCACAGGCGGGGTTCAGACAGTGTTCACACAGACGCGGCAAATACATCATGAATGTATTCTCGTATTCGCCATACATCTGCTTTTGGATGCCTTCAAAGTTGTAGTCGCCCGATCGCTTTTCGAATTCGCCGCCTAGGATTTCCTCCCAGTTGGGGCCTTTTTCGATCTTCTCGATGCGCTCGCCTGTGATCTTGGACCGTGGGCGCGCCGTTGGGAACGCCTCTAGCTCGGGGGCGGATTTCAGGTGATCGTAGTCGAAATCGAACGGTTCGTAGTAATCGTCGATCTCGGGCATGGACGGGTTGGCAAAGATGTTGGACAAGATCCGCCATTTGCCCCCCTGCTTGGGCTGCAATTTGCCGGATTTGGTCCGCTCCCAGCCGCCTTTCCAGCGGGCCTGATTTTCCCAATCGGTAGGATAGCCAAGGCCCGGTTTGGTTTCGACGTTGTTGAACCACGCGTATTCGACACCGTCGCGGCTGGTCCAGACGTTCTTACATGTGACAGAACAAGTGTGGCACCCGATACATTTGTCGAGGTTCAACACCATGCCTATTTGTGCGCGGACTCTCATTGTGCTGCCTCCTGTGCAGGTGCTTTCCAGCTTTCTTCGCGGTCGAGCCAGTCAACGTTCTTCATCTTGCGAACCACAACAAATTCGTCGCGGTTGGCGCCAACAGTGCCGTAGTAGTTAAAGCCGTAGGACTGTTGGGCGTAGGCGCCGATCATGTGGGTTGGTTTCAGAACCGTGCGGGTGACCGAATTGTGGATGCCCCCGCGGTGTCCGGTTTTTTCCGACCCCGGTGTGTTCACGATCTTTTCTTGGGCGTGATACATGAAGGTCGACCCCTCTTTGATCCGCTGTGACACAACCGCACGGGCGGTCAACGCACCGTTGCTGTTATAGACCTCGATCCAGTCGTTATCGACGATACCCGCCGACTTGGCGTCGACTTCGGACAGCCAGACAACCGGCCCGCCCCTGTTCAGCGTCAGCATCAACAGGTTGTCGGAATAGGTCGAGTGGATCCCCCATTTCTGGTGGGGCGTGATAAAGTTCAACACAAGGTTGTCACCATCATCCTGCACGTCCTTGGTGATCGTTTTCAGATCGACAGGTGGGCGGTAGGACATAAAGCCTTCGCCGAAGGCCAGCATCCACAGGTGATCCTGATACAGTTGTTGCCGCCCCGTCAGGGTGCGCCACGGGATCAGCTCGTGGACGTTGGTATAGCCCGCGTTATAGCTGACCTTTTCGCTCTCGATGCCGGACCACGTCGGGCTCGAGATGATCTTGCGCGGCTGGGCTGCGATGTCGTGGAACCGGATTTTGTTGCCGTGTTCGCCCTCGGCCAGATGCGCGTGCTCGCGACCTGTGGCTTTTTCAAGCGCTTCCCAAGCTTTGACAGCAACGTTGCCGTTGGTTTCAGGCGCCAGCATCAAGATGACTTCGCAGGCGTCAATCGCGGTCTCGATCTTGGGCCGGCCAGCGGCCGCACCGTCCAGTTGCACCCCGTTCAGGTCCGCCAGATTGTCGATCTCTTCTTGGGTGTCCCAACTGATACCCTTGCCACCGTTGCCCAGTTTATCAAGCATCGGACCAAGCGCCGTGAACCGGTCATAGATCGCGGTATAGTCACGCTCGACCGCCACATAGGCAGGGGCCGTTTTGCCCGGGATCAGATCGCATTCGCCTTTTTTCCAGTCCTTGACCTGATCTTGCGCAATTTCCGCAGGGGTGTCGTGCAGGATCGGCAACGCGACGATGTCGGTTTCTTTTTCCAGATAGCCCGGTGTGATTTCCTGAAACTTCTTGGCGAGTGATTTAAAGATTTCCCAGTCTGATTTGGACTCGTAGGCCGGATCAACAGCCGCTTGTAGCGGGTGGATGAACGGGTGCATGTCCGACGTGTTCATGTCGTCTTTTTCATACCAAGACGCGGTTGGCAGAACGATGTCGGAATAGACAGCCGTGGTCGACATACGGAAATCGATGGTCACCAACAGGTCCAGTTTGCCGCGCGGGGCTTCGTCGTGCCAGACCGCTTCTTTTGGCATCTGGCCGCCGTCTTCGCCCAAATCCTTGCCCATCACACCGTGGTCGGTGCCCAGCAGGTGCTTGAGGAAATATTCGTGACCCTTGCCGCTGGATCCCAGCAGGTTCGACCGCCACACAAACAGGTTGCGCGGCCAGTTGGCGGGGTTGTCGGGGTCTTCACACGACATTTCCAGATCGCCGGATTTCAGGGTCTCGGCCACATAGGCAGGGATCTCCTTGCCCGCGGCTTGGGCCGCCTTTGCGACCTCGAACGGGTTGGTTTTCAACTGCGGCGCAGAGGGCAACCAGCCCATGCGTTCGGCGCGGATGTTGTAGTCGATCAGGCTGATGTCCCAATCGCCGTCTGGCGCGGTGGGCGACAGGATTTCGTCGGCTTTCAATGTCTCGTAACGCCACTGATCGGTATGCGCATACCATGCACTGGTCGAATTCATGTGACGCGGCGGACGGTTCCAGTCCAGCGCAAATGCCAGCGGCTGCCAACCGGTCTGGGGCCGCAGCTTTTCTTGGCCCACATAGTGCGCCCAGCCGCCGCCCGATTGACCGACACAACCACACATAACCAGCATGTTGATGACACCACGATAGTTCATATCCATGTGGAACCAGTGGTTCATCGCCGCACCGATGATGATCATCGACTTGCCGTTTGTCTTTTCTGCGTTATCCGCGAATTCGCGGGCCACGTGGGCGATCTTGTCGGCGGGAACGCCTGTGATCTTTTCGGCCCACGCCGGTGTGCCCGGCATGTCGTCGGCATAGTCGTTTGTGACCCAGTCACCGCCCAAGCCGCGGTCCAGACCGTAGTTGGCGCAAAACAGGTCGAACACAGTCGCCACAGCAATTTCGCCGTCGGCTGTTTTGACCTTTTTGACAGGAATGTTGCGGGTCAGAACGTCAGGGTGATCGGCGTCGGTTTTAAACTGACCAAATGCTTCGCCGCCAAAATACGGGAAATCCACGCCCAGAACGTCGTCGTGGTCTTCTTCCAGCACGAACGACATCTTAAGGTTGGTTTCGGTCGTGTTGGCCTTTTCCTCAAGGTTCCATTCGCCGTCTTCGCCCCAGCGATACCCGATCGACCCATTGGGCGCGACCAGACCTTTGGATGTTTCGTCAAAGGCGACGGTTTTCCATTCGGGGTTGTTGTCTTCGCCCAGTTTTCCGTCCAGATCGTCCGCGCGCAAGAACCGGCCAGGGACCAGCTTGCCACCGCTTTTTTCCAGTTTCACCAGCATCGGAAAGTCGGAATATTTGCGGGTGTAGTCCTCGAAATATTCGGACTGACGGTCCAGATGGAATTCGCGCAGGATCACGTGGCCAAAGGCCATCGCCAGCGCCGCGTCAGTGCCTTGCTTGGCGTTCAGCCAAACGTCGCCGAATTTTGCGGCCTCGGAATAGTCGGGGCAGATCACGGCGGATTTGGTGCCCTTATAGCGGGCCTCGGTATAGAAATGTGCGTCCGGCGTCCGCGTCTGTGGCACATTCGAGCCCCACAGCAGCAAGTAGCCCGAATTATACCAGTCCGCGCTTTCGGGCACATCGGTCTGTTCGCCCCATGTCATCGGTGACGCAGGTGGCAAATCACAATACCAGTCGTAAAACGACATGCACACGCCACCCATCAGCGACAGGTACCGTGAACCCGCCGCATAGCTGACCATCGACATCGCCGGGATCGGAGAGAAGCCGAACACGCGGTCGGGGCCGTATGTTTTGGCCGTATAGGCGTTGGCGGCGGCTGTAATTTCGGTGGCTTCGTCCCATGTGGCACGGACAAAACCGCCCTTGCCGCGGGTTTCGACGTAGGACGCGCGCAGGATCGGATCGGCTTGCAATTTGGTCCATGCTGCAATCGGATCAAGCGTTTCGCGCATCTTGCGCCAGACCTTCATCAGACGGCCCCGCACCAGCGGGTTTTTGACCCGGTTGGCCGAGTAAAGATACCAGCTATAGCTGGCGCCACGGGCACAGCCGCGTGGTTCGTGATTTGGCAGGTCGGCGCGGGTGCGCGGATAATCGGTTTGCTGGGTTTCCCAAGTAACGATGCCGGACTTGACGTAGATCTTCCAGCTACAAGAGCCAGTGCAGTTCACCCCGTGGGTCGAACGCACAATTTTATCGTGCCGCCAGCGGTTGCGATAGGTGTCTTCCCAGTCGCGGTTCTCATTGGTGACTTTACCGAAGCCGTCCGAGAACTTCTCGAGGGTGTTGGATTCCAGAAAGTTCAGCTTATCGAGCAGGTGGCTCATGTGTTTTCTCCTGTTAGAGTGGTCCCGCCCCCGCGCATTTGCAGGGGCGGGCAGGCATTCGGTTTTATGGGTTTTTTACGTAGGCGTTTGGCCGCAAGTAGAACCACCAGTTGATCGCGATGCAGACCGCATAGAAGACGGCAAAACCATACAGTGCGTATTCAGGGTGCCCCGCCTTCAGTTGCTCGCCGAACACTTTGGGGATGATGAATGCGCCGTAGGCGGCCACAGCAGCTGTCCAACCCAGCGCAGGGCCGGCCTGCTCTTTGTTGAATACCATCGCGATGGTGCGGAATGTGGACCCGTTGCCGATACCGGTCGCCGCGAACAAGATCAGGAACAGGCCCAAGAAGGGATAGAAATACTGTTCTGGTGTGGCCGACGAATAGGCCTGCTGGATAAAGTATGCGACACCCAAGGCAGAGGCGACCATCACAACTGAAATGATCTGGGTCACCTTGGCGCCACCGGCGCGGTCAGCCCACATGCCGCCGATCGGGCGGATCAAGGCGCCAATGAATGGCCCCATCCATGCAAACATCAGGGCGGATGGCCCGTTGGGGTTGGCCAGATCGTGGGTCATGACACCGTCGACTTCGACGTGACTGAACCCGAACACAACCTTGATGGTCAGCGCCAATGCCGCCGAATAACCGATGAACGAGCCAAAGGTCATAGTGTAGATCACGGTCATCGCCCAAGTGTGCTTGTTGCCGAAAATCTTGTATTGACGGCTGAGGTTTTGACCAACAGCGCCAGGGATCATTTTCAGACCCAGAACGGTCAGCGTGATAACAATCGGCAGCACCAGCCACTTTGACAGGCCGATGCCGGATGTCGGCAGGCCGCCCTCAACAGTTGGCAACAGCAACCACAGACCAAAGGCCGCAGTTGTGAAACCGATGATCAACATACCGGTGATGATCGTGAACGCGCCAACGGGGTTTGGAATGTCGGGCGACACATGTTCGTCGCGGATGTTGTTCATCCCCATCCAGCCGATGATCGCCAGCGGGATCAAAAACACGAGCCAGATCAGACCAGCGTTCTGGATGTAGGTCTCGGTGCCGGCGGGGATTTTCCCGATCAATGTGCCCGATGTGTTGACCAATGTGCGGCTTTCGCCCCCGAACAGACCCATTGTCATGGCCAGCGGGATCAGGATTTGCATGGTGGTCACACCAAAGTTGCCCAAGCCTGCGTTCATCCCCAGCGCGTAACCTTGGATTTTCTTAGGATAAAAGAACGAGATGTTGGACATCGAGGATGAGAAGTTACCACCACCGATACCCGACAGGAACGCAAGGATCTGGAAATACCACAGCGGGGTGTCAGGGTCTTGCAACGCAAAGCCCGCGCCGATGGCAGGGATCATCAGCAGCGCGGTTGTATAGACGATCGTGTTTCGTCCGCCCGCAATGCGGATAAAGAACGTCGACGGAATACGCAGCGTCGCACCGGTCAGACCGGCAATCGCGCCCAATGTAAACAGGTCGGATTTGGCAAAGCCAAAGTCGAGGTTGACCATCTGAACCGTGATGATGCCCCAATACAGCCAAACCGCAAAACCGCACAAAAGCGACGGGATCGAAATCCACAAGTTGCGCGTGGCAATCGCCTTGCCTGTTGAGGACCAGTAACCTTCGTCCTCGATGTTCCAGTTTCTAATGTCTTGTCCCACTTGATTTCTCCAAGCTGAGGGTGAAGCGGGCCGCCCTATACGACCCGCAATTTGGGGCCGATTACTCAGCCTTGTTTCTGATTTTGATCTCATGTGTGCGGTTGTAGTCGTTGATGACTTGGACCGACCGGCGCAGCGCCTCGGTGGCTTCGTCCGCGCGGTGCTGCAGGACATCCATGTTGGCGGATTCAAACAGCGCCTTTTCTTCTGCTTCTTTTTCGGGCGAGAAACGGATGAACAGCGCAAGGAAGGCAACACCCGTCACGATCATACCGATCAGGAAATAGGCGTCGTTCCAGCTGCTGTTGTAGGCTTCGGATTTCAACAAGAAACCGCCCAGAACCGCACCGGCATTGCCGCCTGCACCAACCACACCCGCCACGGCACCCAGCGCCTTTTTGTTGACAAATGGCACCACCGAATAGGTCGCCCCTTCGGACATCTGGGTGAACAGTGAAAAGATGATCAATGTCGGAATGGCCAGCAAAAGGATCGGCATCTGGCTGAACAACATCAGGGCCATGCCTTCGCCCAGCAGGACGATGAACAACCATGTTGTGCGGCCTTTCAGGCCCCACAGCGATGCAAAGTTATCGCCAAAGATCCCGCCCAATGTGCGCGCAAAGATGTTCATCAGGCCAAACAGACCCGCGATCATCCCCGCAGTCACCGCCGCTTCGGCCAGTGGCTTGTCGTTAAAGTAATCAAAGTAGTCGACAAAATAGAGCGCGATAGACCCGTTCACCAACAGCTCGACCCCGAAACAGGCACCGTAGATGACAAACATCAGCCACACGCGGTAGTCGGCCATCGCTTGGAAATAGGCACCGGTCACAGATGCCTTGGGCGGCAACATGTTCTTTTCGCGCAGTTCCTTGTAGTTTCCGTCTGGCGCGTCTTGGGTCAGGAAATAATAGGCGATCCCGATGCCGAATGTGATGGCACCGACCAGGATCATCGAGGCGCGCCATGCCTGTGCATCGGTAAAGCTGAAACCGACGATAAAACCGGTAAAGATCAGCGGCATGACGATCTGTGTCACACCACCGCCCAGATTACCCCAGCCCGCCGATGTGGCGTTGGCCGTGCCAACCACGTTGGGCGCAAACATCACAGATGTGTGGTATTGCGTGATCACAAACGATGCGCCGATCACACCGATGGCCAGCCGGAACAACAGGAAGGATGTGAAATCATCCGCAAGCCCGATACCCGCCACGGGGATGGACCCCAGCACCAGCAAACCGGTGTAGGACAACCTAGGCCCGATCCGGTCACACAGCCAGCCGATGAACAAACGCGCAAAAATCGTCACGGCGACTGACGCGATGATTGTCCAGCCGACTTGCGATTTGGTCAGGCCCAATTCTTCGCGCACGATGATCATCATCGGCGCGATACCAAACCATGCAAAGAAACACGCAAAGAACGCAAACCACGTCATGTGGAAGGTTCTGATTTGCACCATCTTTACGTTGAAAAAATTTGACCACAAGGAGGTGGCTTTGTTCTGAAGTTCCATCAACGGTCCCCTTCGATAAATGCGCCCCGTTCAAAAAGGGTCGCGTTTTGGGGCAACATGGACAGGCCGGATCGGCGCTGTAGTTGATCTAGATCAAGTGACAGAAAGATGCCCCGAGGCAGGGCATGATTGTCAAAATATGTCAGGACCGACGGGTTGGCGCCGCAAAATGGCGATCCACATATGGCCATCGCAAGCTTGACATTTATCAATCACTTCGGGATAAGATATGAACTCTGATCCAAGGCCCATTTGACATGCCCGATTCTTACTACCCTGAAATCCGGCGACTGGACCTGTTTGCCGAGATGGCCGAAGACCAGTTCGCCAAACTGATGCGCGGATCCTACATCCAGAATTTCCCGCCACAGATCGACATGATCACCGAAGGCGACCCCAGCGATTTTTTGCACATCTTGCTAAGCGGCAGCGTTGAATTGTCGTCGAAATGGAACAACCGTGAAACCATGATGACAACAGTGCGCCCTGTGTCGACGTTCATTCTGGCGGCATCGATCAACGACGCGCCCTATCTGATGTCCGCCCGCACCCTCGAGAAAAGCCGCATTGTTCTGATCCCCAGCCGCGACATCCGCGCAGCCTTTGCCGCCGATCACGGGTTCGCCCGTGCAATCGTGACCGAACTGGCGAAACGGTTCCGCGCCTCTGTCCGCTGCCAAAAAGAGCTAAAGCTGCGCACATCGCTGGAACGGCTGGCCAACTATCTGTTGCGCCAGCAGGCCCGCCAGGACGGCGCACAGGAATTTGAGTTGCAGTTGGAAAAACGCAAACTGGCATCGTTTCTTGGCATGACCCCCGAGAACCTGTCGCGCGCGTTCAAAAGGCTGCGGGCCCACGGCGTGACAGTCAACGGCAGCCGGATCGCGATCACCGATCAGGCCGCATTGGTCGATTTCGCCAAACCCAGCCCGCTGATCGACGACATTAGCATATAGTGACAGCCATAAACGGACCCCGCCCATGAAGATCGAGATCCACAACGCCCAACCCGTGATCGACGCCCATGATCTGGGCCCGCTGATCGGGGTTGATCCGGCTTTGGTGCAAACCAAAATGCGCGCGGGCGACATCACCAGCAAATACGAGACCGGCCAAGGCGCCGACGCGGGCCGGTTTCGGATGACGTTTTATTACGACGGCAAAACCGTGCGCCTGACCTGCGCCGATGACGGCACGGTGATCAGCACCACCAGAACCTCTTTTGGGTAAATGACGTCGCACACCCCACCGCCCAGGCCCCTGCCCTAAGACGCCGCCGAATATCGCGCCCCGTCGGGGACGTGTTGATCCAGCCCCGACGCGATGATCCGCGTCAGTGGCCTGCCGTCTTGGGTGATCCGCAAGACCAACCCGTCAAACGTCACAAATGGCGCGAACTCGTCGGCGATTGCCTGCAATCTGGGCGCCAGTTCCGCCGCGGATGCGCCGAACTGCTGGATAAGCTTGCCCAGATCCAACGCGAAATCGCACATCAGATGCTCAATCGCGCGGGCGTGTAGCTGATCCGTGGCGGTCATCGCATAGCCACGTGCGCCTGCAAATTCACCTGCGGCGATCCGTTGGTTATAGGCAGCTGTGGCCGGGGCATTCTGGACGTAACCGGTGGGCAGTCGTGAAATCGACGACGCCCCGATCCCGATCAACGTCTGACATGTGTCGGCGGTGTAGCCTTGGAAATTCCGGCGCAGCTGGCCTGTTTCCAACGCAATGGCCAGCGCGTCATCAGGGCGGGCGAAATGGTCGATCCCGATGCTCGTCAACCCAGCATCCGTGAACCTGTCGGCGGCCAGATTGGCCATTGTATAGCGGGCGCGCGGATCGGGCAGCGCGTTGTCATCGATCAGCTTTTGACGTTTGGACACCCATGGGACGTGAGCATAGCCAAACAGCGCCACACGGTCGGGGGCAAGGGACAGCACCTTGTCGATTGTGTCATCAATCCGCGCGTTGGTTTGATGGGGCAACCCGTAAACCAGATCGGCGTTCAGCGATTTGACACCCGCCGCGCGCAGGTCGTCCACGCAGGCACGGGTCACGTCGTAGGATTGCAGCCGGCCGATCTCCTCTTGAACCTGAGGGTCGAAATCCTGAATGCCGATAGAGGCGCGTGTCAGGCCTTGGGCGGCCAGCGCGTCAATCTTGGCGCGGTCCACCATGGTCGGGTCTATCTCAACCGAGAATTCGAAATCATCCGCTTGGGCAAACACGGATTTGACCGCACCTGCCAAGCGGTGGATCAGCGCAGGCGGCAGGATCGTCGGTGTGCCGCCACCCCAATGCAGGCGGCCCATTTTCAACCCCGCAGGGATGGTCCCGCGCAGCAATTCCAGCTCGGCCTCTAGGGTTTCGATATAGGCTTGGACAGGGGCAAAAGTTTGGGTGCCTTGCGTATGGCAGGCACAAAACCAGCACAGGCGTTCGCAAAACGGGATGTGGATATAGACCGAAACGGGTGCGTCTGCATCCAATGCCGCCAGTGCGTCCGCTTGGAACACAGATCCCGTCTGCGCCGAGAAAACGGCCGCCGTCGGGTAGGATGTGTAACGGGGCACGCGGGCGTCGAACAGGCCATGCGCCTCAAGAGATAAGAGTTTTTCCATAGGCGGCGTATCGCATAATCCGCGCGCGGCGACTTTGCACTAGATCAAATTTCGCGATAAAAACCCGCCCCGCTGCAACGCGCAGGGGACGGGGTGTGGCGTGGCGGCTTTAGGCGTCAGGAAACACCGGATCGCCCGCCCAACACGGGATATTGAGCGTGTCGCCTTCGACGTCGCGCTGGTGACATTGCGCCAGCAGCCACGATTTTGCGTCAATCCCTGAATTGGGGTCCAACCGATTGGTCGACTGCGCCAGCGACAAAAACCCCGCAACAAGGGCCGAGGCCGCCGATGTCCCGCCAAAGCGGCTAAAGTAGGACCCGAATTCGCGCAGCGCGGCGTCAGGGTGTTCGGTCTCGAACGGCCCGCCGGAATAGCCCGCCGGCCCCGGAACATCGGTGCTGATGATGTCATAGCTGGAAAACAGCGCATTACTGTTGGGGCTGGGCACGCCTGTGGGGTCGTAATCGGGCGCTTGGGTATCCAGCCGGACCTCTTCGCGGTCAAATGCCTCGGCGTCGTTGCTGGGGGCCATGACGGTGATGTTGCGGCTGCTGGAATAGCTGCTGCGCACCCCTTTGGCGTTGACCGCCCCGACCGAGATAATCCCGTTGTGTTCTGTCGCCAGATTGGCGGGATAGATCGCGTTGTCCTCATTTGCGTTGCCCGCCGCACAAACCACAGGCCGCGCAAGCGAAACATTCTCGATCAATTGCGCCAGTTCGGACCACATCTGCGTCTTGTCGGGATCATCGGCCACTTGTGCGATTGCATCCGTCAGGGACGCATCGCCGATACGGGTATCGGCCAGTTCCGGCACCGTGCGGGTCGGATCAGCAATATTGCGCGGGAACAAAACAACATCCGCCCCGATCAGATCGGCATACAAAAACGCCAGCAGCAGGATTTCGGGATCAGGATCAAAGTTGGTCGAAATCTGGACGATCTCGCACATTGGATCGACACCGGAATACGGCAAGGCCAATGGCGAAATCTTGCCCCCTGCGGACACCTGATTGGTCAGACAGGGGCGCGCACCCACGAGCCCCGCAATGCTGGTGCCGTGGTTTGAAAACGCGGGCCGCGTGCAGGGCTGAATACCTGCGTGATGGGCCTCGGCCCCGTTGGACAACCGATCCACGAATTCCGCCAGCAGGCGCACCGTGCGCGGCAACCCGTCGGCCACATTGGTGGTCCAGTTCAGGTCCAAATCGCCGATCGTGTCTTGGGCGTCGGGTAAATAGGGAAACGACCCCAGCCGTGCCGAAAACAGATCCAGTGACAATGTGGTGTTGATCACGCCCTCTAGGTTGGGGTGGTCAATCGCGGCGGATGTATCGATCACCGCAACGCGCGTGGGTTTCGCAGGGTTACTGGCAGACCAGCCATTGGGTGCGTTGTCGCTGTCCAGAACCCCCATCGTCTGCAAATGCCACAAGGCATCGTATTCGGGATACTGCTGTCCGCCGGTCAAATCGGTTTCATAATTGGGCATCTTAAATCCATTCCTCTAATGCAGCGAGCATTTGGTCTTCGCAGACCTTTTCCAATACAGGGGCGACCATCCGCGCCAGCGCGTGACCTGCGGCGGTGTCGGACGCATAATGCAGCCCCGCCCATTCGCGGTTTTCAGCAATCCGGCGCGCGCTGTTAAACAGCTCCGAGCTGGCAGGGTGTTCGGGCAACATGCGCGAAAACACAAATGCAATCGAAAACGACTGGAACGAATGATTGGACGGATAGGACTGATGCGCAGGGTTTGGCAGGATCGGGCGCAAGCGCGGCTCGACCTGATTTGGACGCAGCACATTATAGCGGTCCTTGTAGCGCAAGCCGATCTCGTCGGTCAGCGCGAGGATCAGGTAAAACAACGTCTCTGTCGCACCATAGCCGCCCGCGTTTTCAATCCCCAAGGGGCGCAGATAGCCCGACAGTTCAATATCAGCTTCTGTGAAAATCTCGTCTATGCGGCGCTGGTGTTCGGGGGTGTGCAACAAGGCTTGCTTTTCCAGCAATACCGCGGCCTCTTGGCGCAATTGCGTGGGACCGGGCGGCAAGGGCACAGGCAGATCAATCCACTCGTCCAGCAGCTTGTAGAGTGTTTCGCGCTCGCGCCACGGTTCTTGTAGCCCGCCGGATGTATCCGCAAACATGGCCTGACCCCTGTTGCGGTTTCTATTCCGATTGCGGTTCCGGTTCCTGTTGCGATTGCGATTTCTGTTCCGGTTTCTGTTGCGGTTGCGGTTGCGGTTACGATTACGGTTCAGCGCCAATAACGACAGCGCCCCGCCACCTGCGGCCCCGCCACCTGTATCGTCCAGCGGATCGCTGGCTTCGTCGTTCAAACTTAATCCGGTTGATGTAACAGTAAATTTATTCTTGGCTAAAATGTCGTGAATTCCCAATGTCGTTCCTTTCTTATGTAAACTTTCTAATCGTCTCTAATAGGGCTGTTTCTTTGGATTTGTCCGCGACCCTGAACCGCGCCTTTTGGGTCTCGGGGTCTTTGAATTCAGGGTCTATGCGTAGCAAATCATCGTAAACCCCTTGGGCCTGATTGACCTGATCACCGTCGGTCAGGTTCACCAGCAGGCACCGCAAGGCGGCGGCAAAACGGGGCTGTTTTCTAAGGGCATTGCGGCTGGATTGAATCGCCTCGTTGCGCTGACCCAGCATCGTCGCGGTCATCGCCAACGTGGTGTCGTAGCTATAACTGATCGGGCTGTAGCTGCCCAGATACACGGCGCGTTTCGCGGCCCTTTGGGCACGGTCGTAGTCCCCGATATATAAATTGTGCAGCGCATAATGATCCCAGACAAACGCTTGGTTCGGGTTTAATTCCAGCGCGCGTTCAAGGACTTCGCCCGCCAAAGAGTGGTCACGAAATACATATCCCATCGTATGGCCCAAACAGGCCAACGAAATTGCGTTGAACGGATTGCGGTCCAGCGCCTGACGCGCCAGTTTGGCGGTTTCGGTTTCGCCGGCCATATCTAGCACACCCAGATTTTCACCCAGCTTGAACGACGCCGCATAGGTCCGCAGGGCCAAAAACAACGCCTCGCTTGATCCGTCACCGGTTTGCGCAAGCAAGGTTTCAGCGTTCTCTAGCGCGGGCCGGTCGAGCCGGAACATCATGTTCAACGCCGTGTAGCCGGCCACGTTGGGCGAGGCGTCGTCTTGCGCCACAAGACGCGGATTGCTGGATATGGATCGCGACATGCGGTCCACATTCTGGGTGATAAACCCCGAGGTGACATAGCTGTCCAGATCCAGCACTTCATCGACAGTTGTCTGGATGGACTGGCTCCATTCCAGCGACATCTTTTCGGCCTGATAGAAAAAGAACGTCAACGTCAGGGTCTGGCGGATTTGCAAAACCCGAATACGCACAAAATAATCGGTGTCGGTCGCCGCGATCAGGCTATCGGACGGGTCCCGCGCATCGCGAAAATCAAACAGGTCCAGCCGGTGCAATTCGCTCAGGTTCTTGACGATGCCTTCCAGAACCAGATCAGCGATGTGACTGGTGGCCACGTCAAACCCTTGCTGGATACTGGGCAAAATGCCGATCGACAGGCGCGGGGCGGTCTGCGGCATCACAGCCGCGCGCAACCTTGTGTCCGGTGGTGGCGCGGGCGGCCCTGCCTGCGCGGGGTCTTGGGACAAACTGTCGGCTTTTTGTGCCCAGCTTTGGCGTTCCAGCAGCAGCCAGTCCTCGAATTCCTCGTCTTTGACGTCCATGCCCTCTAGCAGTTCGGTGTCCTGCGAGATGCCCAGATCGGCCAAGCCAACCGACCCCTCCAGAACCGCCGCATGGTCGATCCAGACCGCGTCGGGCCTTAGGCCGATGGCGTGGCGGTCAATGTCGAGCAGCGCATCGAACAACCACCCCAGATCACGGCGCAGTTCGAATAGAACTTGCCGCAGGCTGGTGGACGACCGGCGCTCGTCGCTCGCGCTCCAGAGTTTGTCGCGCAACCAGACCCGCGTGCGTTGCTTGCGCGGGGCCAGCGCCAACAGCGCAAGCAACGCCTTGGCCTTGGTGCCACGCGGGGTAAAAACCGTGCCCGTGCCATCGCGCAGCGCGAATGGCCCCAACAGGAACAGTTGTGTTTTATGTGTGCTGACTTGCGCCATGGTTGAAGCATGCGCAGAATTGGATGCATTTGAAAGAGAATTGTAAGAAAGGTTTGGTAATAACCCACTGGCGACAACACGGGTGGACGTGCTTGGAAGATGAACCAGACGGGCGGGAAACATGTCTTTATCAAAAACTTGGGTATTCAAAATGAACATCCAACCCCCCTTCAAATGCAAGAATCACTTTGCACGAGGCGGCGTTAGTAATTCGTTAGTAATTTACTTAACGTAAACTTTAACGTTGCGCGCCACGCCCGATTTGATGCGATATTGACAAACAAGCTGGGTCAAACCTTTGTGTCGGATAGGATCCGCGGGCAGCTGTCCAAGCATTGGTCGATGACAAATTGCGTCCCCGCGCAAACAAGATGGGACCCCCATTTGGAAATGGCATTTGAAACTGCGTTGAAACAGGCCCAATCGGGTGACCCCCTTGCGATAGCAAACGTCGGGAAATCCTACCGGGACGGGTTGGGTGTTGCACAAAACCTCGCCGAGGCGTTCCACTGGTTCACTTTGGGCTGGTCGCAACACAACATCGATGCCGGGAACGGTTTGGCGTTTATGCATTTCAATGGCCAGTTCGTCGAACAGTCCTACGAAAAGGCGCGGGACATTTACATACAGACAGCCGAACTCGGCAGCCTTGGGGCACTCGGGAATTTGGGGTGGATGCATCAAAAAGGCCATGGTGTGCCGGTCGACGCAAATCTGGCGCAGTCCTACATGCACAAAGCAGCCACACGCGGCCACTGCCCTTCGCAACTCAGGTTGGGATTATTGATGCGCACGAATGCAGAGCTGCGGCCACTATGTGACAAATCTGCTTTCGATTGGATCAAGATCGCTGCCGAGGCACAAAACGCCGCTGCGGCCTTTATGACTGGTGTCATGCTGGAAAACGGCGAGCTTACCCAACAAGACAGGACTGGCGCCAAAATGTGGTTTGAACGGGCCGCTGCTCTGGGCAGCAAACCCGCCCAAAACAAATTGAAAAAACTGGATCAGCCGGATCTGGCCTAGGCGCCGGCGTCCAGAAATTCCTCGTCGCAGAAACCTTCTTCATTTGCCGAAACAGACGTGCCGACCTCGGGTGTTTGATGCGCCGCAAAGAAATGGGTCATCACAAATTCCACCCCTTCTGGCCGCACGCCCCGCTTGTTCGGCTCAAAGAACATACCACCGAATGCGGGGGCCGTGATGACTTCATATGACGGGAAGTAATCAACCTTGTCGTTGGATCGATACAGATGCTCGGCCGCGGCCCGCAGAACGGATTTTGATGCAGTCGTCGACACGATAACATGGCGGTCCTCTGCGGTGGCCACCAAGGGCACAGGGCTCACGGTCAGCAGGACCTTTGCACTGGGGTTCACCTTTTGCAGGGCCGCAATGAACGTTTCCATTTCCGAGATCACGTCAACAACGCTTAGATTGATGAACTCGTGATCATCGTGAGAAAACTCTCCTGCGGTTACACCGGGGCAAATCGGATAGGCCGCGCCGGTCTTGCGGTTGGCCCAGAATTCGGTCAGCCCCATCGTAAAGACAAACACGTCCAGCTCTTTGAACATGCGCTTGACCGCCGTCAGGTGCTTGCTTTGCTCGGCAAACATTTCTTTGGCTGTATCGTATCCGTCGCCGCACAGGTTCGGGCGAAACGGGTCAACGTATTTACCGGCGGCATTTTGCCAAACCTCGTCATAGGTTTCCGTCCCAAAGGCGCGGTTGAACAACTGCACCAATTGGCGGCTGGTATAAACGTTGCCGTAGCGGGCAGAATATAGACCAAATCCCAACGACTTGGGGTCTTTGACGCCTGTCGCTTCGCTGAGCGGTTCGACGTCTAGGTAGTTGAAATTACTGTTCGCCATAAAGCGGCCAATGTGCTGGGCAAAACAGCTGCCGCAGGTCGCTACTTTGTCCTCAAGCGAAATCGGGTATTTCTGATCATACAACGCTGTGATGGACATCGGGAACTTGTCCGCCACAGCGGGGCGCCAATAGTTGCGTTCTGGCAGATCCTTATAGGGGTTTATCCCCGCTGTAGGTTCCGTGACCTGCGGCGCGGCGTCTGCAACCGGTTCGGGTGTTGTTTCGACAATTTGGTCAATGATGGTCACGCCGTCTTGGGACCCCTCAGCCGCCTGCGCGATCAAACCCGCGTAATAGTCATAAATGGTGGCGTCGAAATAGGGTTTTCCCTTTTTCGACAAAGTCTCTTTTGGCACAGCCAACTTATTCACAAACGTCGTCCGTTCTGCGGTATTCGCAGCCAGCTTGGACAGTTTTTGCGAAAAACTCTTGCCAAATTCTTCGAGCGTTCTGATCCGCTGTACGTCGTATGCGTCAAACGACCTTGCGGGGAAAATGCTTTTGTCCTTGCGGTAGGCCGTGACCGGATAGTTCAGGACAATGATCTTGGCTGTCGGGTTCAGTTTTGCGATTGCGCGCACCAGATCAATGGCGGCGGTCGCGCTCTTTTTGCCATCGGGTGCGGCACCAATTATTAGCGATGGGCCCTCGTTGACAACATTCGAAATCGACAATGGCACTACTTGGCCGTCCGACAGCTTCATGCTGTAGTTTTTACGCGCCTCATAGTGCAGGTCCAACATCACAACATCAGCCCTGGCCACAACTTTGCGCAGAAACGCAAACCGGTCGGGCCCATGCTGCTTTAACGTGAAGTCCAGCTCGCTTCCGACCCCGGACTCGCGCGCGAGCGTTTCTTTGACTTGCGCGACCTGTTCATCGGCCAAGGCAGGCGTTGTGCCATCCAACACACCCAAGGCGTATGATATTTTTAGATGGGGAAAAATCGAATATGAAAAGTCATCGGGCCGAAGCGCCGCCAATGCCTTTGCCGAATTCAAGCTCAGGCACGATCCCAAAATTGCAATTTTTTTCATTGTGAACTCCTTGGCGTGGGCCCCTCAATGATTGAATGGACTCGCGCGCCATCTTCATACTGGCCACAAAAATACAATACATCCAGCGCGTCCGCATTGACGTGCGTATAACCAAGATTGTATCGACGAAAACATCTATACTTAGCTCAATTGAAACCGTCTTGCATTGGCCCGAAGGTTCGTCCACCTCATTTTGGCCCTCTTTTTGTTGGTGCCTGCGAAAGCAACATGTTCAAAAAACGAACCCCCAAACAGATTAAGGCCGGTATCAAGCGTCGCTTGAAACGGGTTTTTCTGGCTGTCACCGGTCGGTCGAACGACACCGTAGCAGCGCCGCCCAAGCCCAAGCCAAAACCGCAGCTGCATGAATTGACTGTCTCTGCGCGACAGGTCCTTGTGCTGGATTGGTCGTCCGCCCTGCTTGTCAGCAGGTTGGTCCCGTTTGACACGCCAATCCTATATCTTGTCGGAAATCCGCCCGCGGTCGATCTAAACATGCCCGCCGAAATCACAACATCAGGTGCCGCCGAGATATTATTTCCGATCCGGCCCGATGACGCGGCCAACGCCGCATTCGCGAAATTCACCCCTGCCCCGCAATCGATCCGCAGAATCCAGCGCTGGGAACAAGGGGTCGATGCTCTGGCCACGGACAAGGTAAATATCGTTCTCAGCGGTGTGGTGCCGCGCCAAAGCCGCGCAGTAACCATTCTAAAAACATTGCTGGACGCTGACAAAGTCGGTTTGATTTTCCACGCGACCGACAAACCGACCAAAGCGCCACAAATCCCCGGGGTCGACATCAGCGGTATGTATCGCCCGTTCGATATTGAGGCGTCCAAGAAACTACCGTCTGCCAAGCGGCCCGAAAACACGACGCGCGCGCGGGTCGTGAAACGGCCCGTAGACCTAGACAGCGTTGATCGTATTCGCAGGTTTTCAGAACGGTTGGCGGACACCCCGCTGCCGCATAGTTTTGATCTTGTTCATGCCGTCGACCTGCCGTCGGCGCCTGCCGGACTGCGGCTTTCGCGGCGGTCAAACGCAGAGCTTACAATCGACATCAATGAATTCCCTTGGCTCGAACACCGGGTCGGAAAATTCTATCGGGAACTGTCATCGGTTCGGATGGCGGAACTCAACGGTATGATTATCGAGCCGCTGCGCAACGCCACCCATCTGATCGCAACATCCGTCGGCCTGTGTCGTGTCACCCGCCGCAGGTTTGCTGTGTCGCCGCGCCCGTTTCGTAATTTTCACGACCCGATCAGGACCCGCAAAACCAACAAAATGCGCAAGGACTGCGGCGCGGCTGATAGCGACATCGTTCTGGTCCACCCCTGCACCTATTCGCTGTCCTACAAAAGCGACGAATGCATTCATTTGGTGGCCCGCCAGCCTGACAAATACCGGTTGGTTTTTGTGGGCCAACCCGGCAGCCTCGAGGATCACGAACGGCTGGTCACCTTGGCCCGTGATCTGGGTGTGCAGGATCGGGTCTATTTCAAAGGCACTATTTCGAACCCGAACGAATACCTGAACTATCTCGCTGGGGCCGATATAGGTCTGGTGATGCTCAGCGAAGCCGTGGCCAATGTCCGCTTTGGTCTGACGAACCGTTTTGTCGATCTGGTTGCCGCTGGCGTGCCAATGATTTCAACACCATCCGCCGAAACCCGTGGCGTGATAGAAAAACGACAACTGGGCTGGGTTTCCAAGACCGTGTCCGCCAAAACGTTCGAAGACTGCATCGCAGCATGGGAATTATTGCCCAAGACCCGCAAAGAGGCGCTGCGCAAAAACGTCAGGCTGTATTCCAAAAATCAATCGTGGAAGTCCGAATTCCAAGATTTTTGTGCCCATGTCCCCGCGCTATCGGGCGACGACCCCGCCCCCAAAGTCGCCATTGTGTTTCAAAGGGGGCTTGTCAAAAATCGGCGGGTCCTGCGACTGGCGCGCAGTTTGATTGATGACAGGGGGGCCTTGGTCACGATCTATGTGACGACGATGCCGCCCGCGACCACCCGCGCGGCCCACCCTGATATCAGTTTCGTCCGGATTTAGGCGTTTTGTAGATCCCGCACGATTTCGGCTACAACTGCCGCGTCCGTCACCGATGACAGATCGATTGGCGCGCGGCCTTCAACGCTATCCACAAATGCGGCCGTTTGGGCAAAATACAGGTTAACCTGCTCGTTGCTCAGCGGGTTCATGCCTTTTTCGAACGAACCATGGGCTTCGTTCACACTGACAAAGCTCGGCATATTTGGTTGGATAGACCCGTGGAAATACCCTTGGGTGCCCATGATTTCAGCCTGTTGCGAAAACACCGCCGTGACAAAATCGGCCTGAATGTCGACTTGTGCGCCGCCGGGCATCTGCAACTGAACCTGCAACCAGTCTTCGCTATCGACAGCAACTTGCTGGCCTTCGATGGTCCGCACCGGAATTAGGGTCTGCTTGTCTTGCAATGTGACTTTCTCGGGGGTGCCAAGCAGCCAGACAGCCAAGTCCAGCATATGAACAAACATTTCGTTTGTCGCACCGCCGCCTTGGGCCGCCGTGTGTTTCCAGATGGCCTGTGACCCGCGACCACCGATCCGGAACCGCGCGCGCAGGATGTCGCCCATCGCGCCGCCGTCTTCGGTGACAGCTTTGCGCGCCAAAACAGCGGCAGGCGAAAACCGGTAGATCCAGCCGATCATTCCCGCCACACCGGCGGCCTTGGTCAGCTCGGCGATTTCGCGGGCTTCGACCGGATCTTCGCACAGCGGTTTTTCGCACAACCATCCGACGTTGTTAGATACGGCCAAGCGGATCAGCTCGGCGTGGGTGAACGTTGGTGTGCAAATGATCACGCCCTTCAGGCCCGGTGTTTTGATCAATGCTTCGGCGCTGTCTGCCGCGACGACACCCTCGTTTTGCGCTGCAAATTCGGCTGCGCGTTCAGGGAACGCATCAGCGACAATCACCTGTTCGACGCCCGCGGCTTTTAGTCCCGACAGGTGCTTTGGTGCTTGCTTTCCACATCCTAAAATTCCATACGATCCAATTGATGACATATTAAACACCTTTGTTGTTTTGCCCCGTTTCGCCTATTTGCCCCATAGCGGTCAAGGGTTGTTCGCAAGACAACCACAAGCACTACAACCGCCCAATTTCACGAGATTAAGCATGACCAGATCCTTTATTCATTTTACCGCCCAGAACACAGCCATCGTCGACAACGGGCCGCTGCCTGATCAAGCCGCTGAAAACCAGATGATCGTCCGGACCCATGTTTCAAGCATCAGTGCCGGCACCGAACGGATGTGGTTCGAAGGTCGCGCAACTGCCTTAACTAGCGGGCGCAAATCCTATCCCTATCAACCCGGATACGCCAGTATCGGCGAGGTCGTATCAGTCGGCGACGGTGTCGAAGGCTACGCGGTAGGTGATCGGGTTTTTTATCCCAAACCGCACGGCGACAGCCACGTCATTCAAATGGGCCGCGACCGGATTTTCAAGATCTCAAACGACGCCCCCGCGCAGGATGTCTTGCTTAGCACATTGCTGACAACCGCGCTGAACACAGTCCGGCGCGGTCGCATTGCGCCCGGAGACAAAGTCGCGGTCGTCGGTTTTGGTTTGCTGGGGTTCTTGATTACCCAGCTGTTGCGCGAAGTCCTCGTCGCAGACGTCACTGTTGTTGCCCGCAACCCGTCGCGCCATACTGATCTTTGCGCGCAACTGGGTGCTACGCTGACCGACCAACCCGATGGGGTCAAAGCACCTATCGCGATCGATACCACGGGCGCACAGGGCGGGTTCAACATGGCTTGTCGTGCCGCCGCATCAAACGGCAAAGTGTTAGGGGCCGGTTTCTACTGCGACCCGATCTCTATCGACGGCGAAGCGTTCTTTACCAAAGAACTGGACATTCTGGCCGTGCGCGCCGGCGGCGGCCCAACAGACCTGCCGCGTGATCCGGTTTGGTCATCCGCCAGCAATCTTGAATATGCCGTCACTTTGACAAGCAGCGGCCGGATCAAGGCCGACGGGTTGCTGACCGAACACTTGACCCCACAAGAGGCGCTGAATTGGTATGCGGATAACGCACCGGCCAAACGCCCGACTTTGACTTTGATCGACTGGCCTTGATTGCACCATCCAAGGTTGCAGACGCAATCCTATAGTTGAATATGGCCCTTTGCCTATCTATAGACAAAAGTGAACGAGGCAATTCAGCCCAAAAACAAAGGCGTTAGGGACATTGAACGTGCAGAATAAATACATTCAGAATTTCTTTAAAGGTAAGTCCGTCATCGTAACCGGCGGCGTCGGATCAGTCGGGTCCGAGATTGTCAAATGTTTGCTCGAAATGGACGTGGCGCTGGTTCGGGTCGTCGACAACAACGAAAGCGCGCTGTTTGATATGGAAACAGCTTATCGCGACGAACCACGTGCGGAATTCTTTCATTGCGACATCTGCGACGAACGCGAAATGACGCGGACCTTTACAAACATGGACCTTTGCTTTCATTCCGCAGCGCTAAAGCACGTGCCGTCCTGCGAACGCAGCCCGTTTTCAGCCGTCAGCGTGAACATCGTTGGCTGTGAAACAGTGGGGCGTGTGGCGCTAGCGAACAAACTTCAAAAGGTGATTTTTACATCCTCGGACAAGGCCGTGAACCCGACCAACGTTATGGGAACGACCAAATTAATGGGCGAGCGTTTGTTCACTGCGATGAATTTCTTGCGCCAAACCGAAAGCGAAACAATTTTCGCCTGCACACGGTTCGGCAATGTTCTGGGGTCTCGTGGATCTGTTGTTCCGCTCTTTGCGCGTCAGATCGAACGCAAGGAACCGCTGACCGTAACGGACGAACAAATGACCCGTTTTGTCATGACCTTGCGTCAATCTGCCGACCTCGTAATCGAGAGCATGGCACTGGCGCGTGGCGGCGAAGTTTTCATCACGAAAATGCCCGTGCTGCGGATCAAGCATCTTGCCGAAACCATGCGCGACCTGTTGGCCCCGCTCTTTGGTCACTCAGCGGACGACATTCCGGTGCAGATCACGTCCCCGCGCCCGGGTGAAAAACTATGGGAAGAGCTTAGCACCGACGAAGAAGCCACCCGCCTGCTCGAAGGTGACCGTTTCTTGTCGGTTTTGCCCGCAGGTCACACCCGCGAACAGCGCCAGAGCTATGTTTACGAGGGCGTTGAAATGGGCGATTCCGAGCGCGTGTATCATTCCGACAGAGAAGAGCTGATGACCCCTCAGGATATTGAAGCCATGTTGCGCGAACCTGACGTTCTACCGACACAAGTGCGCAAGTTACTTACAAAAGAAATTTAAAGGAAAACATACATGAAAATCCTTATTCTAGGCGGCGACGGTTATATCGGTTGGCCAACCGCGATGAAACTGTCGGCAGCCGGTCACGATGTGACTGTGGCCGACAACTATATGCGCCGGACCCTGATGCGCGAAATCGACTGCGAAGCACTGGTCGACGTGCCGAACATGCACCAGCGTGTGGCCTTGTGGAAAGAAAAGACAGGCCGCGACATCGAAGTGCGCATCGGTGATCTGGACAAGTGGGATTTCATCGACGAACTGTTTGCCGACACGATGCCCGACACCATCATCCACTACGCCGAACAGCCGTCCGCGCCTTATTCCATGCTGGACCGTCGCGCCGCTGACCTGACATTGCGCAACAACCTCGGTGTCACATTCAACGTCATTCAGGCGATGAATACCCACACCCCCAAGGCGCATCTGGTCAAACTGGGCACCATGGGTGAATACGGCACGCCCAACATCGACATCGAAGAAGGCTGGCTGGAAGTCGAGCACAAGGGCCGCAAGGACAAGTTCCTGTTCCCGCGCGCTGCGGGCTCGCTCTATCACACAACCAAGGTGCTCGATACCGATCTGCTATGGTTCTACGTCCGCGTTTGGGGCCTGAAGGTCACCGACCTGATGCAAGGTCCGGTTTACGGTCTGGCAACAAATGAAACCGGTGACGATGAGCAGCTGTATTCCTTCCTCAACTACGACGAGGTGTTCGGCACGGTTGTGAACCGCTTTATGGTTCAGGCGGTCGCGGGCTATCCGCTGACGGTCTACGGCAAAGGCGGCCAGACACGTGGTTACCTGCACCTCAAGGACGCGCTGCAATGTGTTCAGCTGGCCTGCGAAAACCCCGCCGGCGAAGGCGAACTGCGCGTGTTGAACCAGTTTGTCGAAACCTTCAGCGTCAACGATCTGGCGGGCCACGTTCAGGCCTCCGGCGCGCGTCTGGGCTATGATGTCAAAATCGAAAACCTGCCCAACCCGCGCAAGGAAATGGAAGAACATTACTATAACCCTGTGCACACAGGGCTGCTGGATCTGGGTCTCAAGCCGACCAAACTGTCGCCTGAAATCATGGATGAAATGATGGCGCCAATCATCAAAAACAAAGACAAGATCGTCAACGACCGCATCTTCCGCGGCGTGAAGTGGCGCAAGTAAACCACCGGTTTGCATTTTGAAATTGTAAGGGGGGGTTACGTGAAATACGTGACCCCTTCTACGTTCAGCTCTTCGTCAGGCAAGGCCAGACCGATCACATCGGTACGAGCAGACCGTTCGTGTGCTGTCGCGGTAAAATTCCTCAATCGGCTGTTGTTGCGCAGCGGCTTGTTCGCGATGACCAAAACCCGCGCGTTTTCAGTCTGAGCTAGCAACCCGTCTAATGCATCCGCCAGCGGTAGCTGCGCGTTTTCCCAACCGAACACCTTGCGGGCGCGTTTCGAATTAGCTTGGAATGATCGCGTCTTTTTCATCTCACAGGCTTCACGGACGGCCGCCAGATGGTTCCCTTCCCAATAGGCGATGCCCAACCCATGTTCCTCGATCAATTGGCCGGCCCGCGAATGTTTGGGCGCAATGATCGGAACGCCCGCCATCACGGCATCAAAGAAACGGATAGGCACCAAACCGTTGTAACCCTCGTGAGTGGGGTCGAACGAACAGATCACACAATCCGCATCTTTGATGTAATCCACGATGCGGTTTGGTCGTTCCAGATCCAATTGCGTCAGCCGGTCGGCATAGGTTGGCAACTCGGCTTTGAACCTGTCGAACCAGTCCGCGCCACGGACCAGTCCCAGAAATCCGAATTTGAAACCCTCAGCCATCGTATCAACGATGTCCATGAATTCATCCAACCCGCCTCTGGGGTAGGCGTGGTTCAGAAACAGGACCACCGGTTGCGTTTCAGCAGCCCCCAGATCCTGTCGCAGAACGCGGTCGGACACGGATTGCGACCTTGTATCCTTGGTATTCCAGACCAGCGACGACGACACCCCGAGGTCATCGAGATACTGCTGATGCCCCGGTGACGTGAATGTCACATGATCGCACTGCCGGATGAAATGATCGTTCATAGACTGATGCGCGAGGTCATGGGCGCGATGGGTTTCAAAGAACCCCGCCAACGGGCCCGGCGTGCGCAGCCGATGGATAGGATGTTCAACACAATCGAACAAAACCTTGATCCGGTCGCCTGACGCTTCTTTCAACGCCAATGCCGTAAGCAAGCTGTCAAAATGATGCGCAATGATGACATCCGTTTCCAGATAGCGATCGTAGTTGTCGTCGGCTTGCACAGCCTCTAGCAGGCGGTTCTGCTTTTCCAAAAGGATGATCAACCGGTCCGAAATAAACGACGACACCCGTGTTTTATACGCCGCATTCTCTTTGATGGCCTTGGACGATTGCGCCTTTAGCAAGTCGCGCTGCGTTTCCAGCGCGCCGATGCGATCAGCTTGCGCCGCGACACGGGCCGTCAATTCCGCGACCACCTTGTCGGTGGTTTCAGCCGGTGTGCCCCTCGCCATAAGAGTGTTGATCCAGTTCTTGATCATGATCATTTGGCCACATCGTCGGGTTGATGGTCCGGTAACGCGTCGATCTTGTCCAATTGCGCCAAGACCCGTTCACAGGCCGATTTTTTGTCCTTGGGGAAAAACGGGCGCGGGCGACTGATTTTGGCGCGGTCACGTTTGATCCGCACCAATCCGGACAGTTGCCGCAAAACGTCCGCTTTGGTTGGGGTGACACAGATTTGCGGCGGCAGCGGCGCACGCGGCGGCGGCCCTGTAAACAGAACGTCAGATCCCACATAGGCCGCATCCATCGCCGTTTCCAAACGGTCGGTTACAACCACAGCCGCGTCCGAAATTCCGTCCGACATCAGGTCAGCTGTCTCGCCCGGATAGAAAATTTTGGTGCGGCCCAGATGACGGAATTTATCATCGCGCGCCATGTTCCAGCCCGTCAACAAGAGATACTCCAGATCGTGATCATCTTTTAGGGCCGCTAGTTCCGGTTCGGTCAACAGATCATCCCAAAACGCGTGGAAACGCGTGACCGCCGCCTTGGGCAGCGGCGCAGGGCTAAACCCGTTGTGCCCCGATGCCTGACTGACATCCATCAACCAATCAGGCACAAACACGATAGACTTGGGCCGGTTTGGCCGCAGCGCAATCTCGTCATGTCTTGGATGGCCCGTGACCAAAACCTCGCTCGGGAACCATTTGGGCGCATAGTCCGACTGTGTCAAATACTCGGCCACGCTTGTGCCTGCGGCACAAATGTAATCAATTCCTTTTTTGCGCAGCGCATCGGGCTGGGGTAGGACAACCGTCCGCAGACGGCTGAGACCACGATATGTTTCGGGGCCGTTTGGCCAATAATGTGCCGCATCTGCACAGGACGTGACCAAGACATTCCCCTGCGCCAAAGCGCGTGAATGCGCTTGGCTGCCATAGGGCAGCAAACGAAATCCTTGTGCCATCAGCCGACCCCAATCGGGCGACTTTACCGAAAGAACAAACCATAGGTTCTTGGTTCGGCCCTTGTGCATCAAATGGCGATACAATGACTCTGCGTCACCGCCCGCCAACATTGCTGTATCCATCAACAAACAGGCCGCATCAAAGTCACGCGACTGGTCGCGGTCCAGCACCTTGCGCAGGCGACGTTGATCGGTTGTCAAACCACGCGGCACAAAATCGAACATAAACGCCGCCAACGACGCGTGCCCAAGAGGCTCTGCCAGCGACCGGCGGCCCTGGCGGATTTCCAACGGTTTGCCAGCCATTTCGCAGCTGATCCGCCCCGTCTTGGGGACCTTGATATAAAACCAGACCTGCCCGAGAAAATCCTCGCCGCCAAAGCTGGTCCATTGTTCCGAAACCTGCCGCTGAGCGATTGTCCGGCTTGGTGTCGTGATCGTGACTTCGGGCCGCGAACCGGACCCTACAAAATAGCTGAACCGGGCCAGCCCAGTGCGCACGTCAAACGATTCAATATACAAATACGGGCTAATGGCCATTTGGGATTTGAACCGCGCGATCAGGGCAATGCGCTGTTGGTTGTCAAATCGACCCACTTGAAATTCTTGGATGGTCTCTAGATCGATGTCTTGAAATACCCGTTCGACCAAACCCGAGAACCGCGCGAATTCCGTTGGCGTCAGAATGTTATCCGCGTCGGGCCGCGCGACCAGATGTTTGATACGCGACTGTAGCTCGTATAGACATACCCGCTGGACGAAATGCGGAACCCTGCCCAGCTTGGCCTTGGCGAACAGGATCAAATCCAGATAGCCGTATTCGACTGCGTCCAGATAGAACCCTTTTGTCGTCTTGGCCCCACCGACCAAAGACGACGCATCCGCCCGTTTTCGGTAATGATAAACAGCATCGGGGACGACGGCGATTGTCCGGTCGGGGCATAGCATCAACAGCTTGCTGACCAAATGGCCGTCCTCAAAAACCGGCTTTACCCGCGGGTTAAAACGCAGCTTGTGTTTGACTAGGGTCTCGCGGTCGAACCACGCTGAGGCCGCAGACAAATGCAGAAAGTCGCCCAGATCAGAGGTGTCGACATAGTTTAGCCCGTCTTGGAATTTGTAGTCCAACGGGTGGTTGTCATGCGATGTTTGTGTTGCCTCGTCATAGGGCAATAGCTTGGACACAATCATCAGCACAGGATTGTCGTGCGGCACGACCGTCTGCTCTAGCATCACGCGAAAATAGTCAGCGTCGAGAAAATCATCAGGGTCCGGAAAACTGACCCAAGCCCCCCGTGCGGCCCTTAGGCCCGTGTTGCGGGCTTGCGATAGGCCACAGTTTTCCTGCCGGATATACCGCATTTGGTCGGGGTATTTCTTGGCCCATTCCAGCGCGATTTTTCCCGAACCATCCGTTGACCCATCGTCAACAATGATGACTTCGAACCGCTGCGTCTTGGAGGTTTGTGAAAACACACTGGCAAGAAATTCGTCGATGTAATCCGCCACATTATAGGTCGGCACGACCAAGCTGAACTTGGGCACCCAGCTGGGCAACCGCGTCGTCAATTCGATCGGATCGGGGATGCCTTTGGTCACGGTTTTACCTCGGGTAGTTCCAACTGGGTCGCAATCGCATGGTCGGCGACAGTTTTGGCTAGCGCATCGGGGTTCGCCACCATATCAGCCAAGCGCGCGGACCCGAATTTGCCCGATTTAACGTCGAACCCATAAAATGGTATTCGGGATTTGGCGAAAACATCCGCTACAACACCTGTCATGTCGAATACCAAATCCTCGTAGTAATACACCGTCGGGGTGGCCTTGGCGGCTGTGGTGATCTGGGTGATGGTATCGCGCCCGTTCTGGATGATCTGCACAGCATCAACCAAGGCCTTGGGGTCGATGTTGGGACGGAAATCGACCCGCGCATCCTTTGGAATGGCCCATGTCCGTTTTTCGCCAATGGCCGCGCCCTCGTCCACCCATGCCCGCGTTCGCAAGGCCGAAACCGCAGTTGCCAGATCATCCCTGCGATCCAGAACAATATAGGTCGGCTTTCTTGGCGCAATCAGTTTGGCAAATGCAGCAGCACGCAAAACATGCACAGCCGACAGGTTCAGAAAAACGGTGCTATCAGTGTCGGGTTGCACGATGTTTTCGGCCAGCCAGTCACGCTGCGCCGTCCAGATTTGTTTCCGGCTTTCACCGCTCTTGCGGCCGCGTGAATCGATCCGCGTCAGGGGTTCGTTATAAACAACAACATTGCGGCCACGCGCAATGATGCTGTTTAGCAGATTACTGCCCACGCGGCCCCATGGCATCAGACAAACAGTTAAATGCCCGCTCATTGTCCGCCCATCCATTTTCGGACCCGCCGTTTCAACCCGTCTTTGACATGTTCAAGAGACGATTTCGCCCGCAATCTGGAATGTTGTTTGCGTTCCTTCGACAGCGACTTTGTCACTTTTTGCAGCTCGGCCGTTGCAGTTGCTTGTTTCGTTGCGGCTTTGGACAACTGCGCTTTCAGCTCTCCGACCTCGCCGCGGATGGTGTCGATGGCCGTCAGACTGTGCCAATAATCATAGCGTAACCGCATCGTGATCTGGCGCATCTGGCGGCCCGTTCGCAAATGGTGTTCCTGCGCCTGATTTAATAACTTCAACCAATTGGGAATGGTCCGGCTCCAGTCCCATTGTGCCACACGCCGCAGGTTTTCAGCGGCCAGCGCCTTTTGGTCGCGTTTTGATCCGATCAACTGCACCAGAGCATCGAACATCGCGTCAGGCGTCCGGTCGGATAGAATATACCTTGTTTGCTCTGGGCCGCTGGCCGCCGTGACAATCCCCACATCGGTGCTTACAAACGGGGTGCCGGACGCCATTGCCTCTAATACTGGGTTTGGGGTGCCTTCGGTTTGCGAGGCACACACCAACACATCAATGCCGCCGTAATATTCGACCATTTCCGCGCGGCTACGGTAGCGCAAATTACGGTCTGCCAACTCGAGCGAGACCTTGAAACCGTCCATGACCAGCCGTTCGACAGCGGGGATCAACACGGTCTCAAGCCCCTTTGGGTCGTGATCCAAACCGGCCTTGCCCTGCCCCCAAGTCGAATTCCCGACCCAGCCGATCCGGAATACACCGTCGTCGGTCTTACCGGCGCGAATAGCACGGGCCTTGGCGAATGTCTCCAGATCAACACCATCGGAAATCTGCACCGCGGGTTTGGCATCATAGGCATCTTGATAGACCGCCATCAGATGCGGCGACGACACGGCGTATCCATCCACTGATGCAAACGCCGACTGCCGCTGTTCGATTTCGCGAGACTGCAAATGCATGTGGTCATAGACTGATGTTGTCAAAACCGGTGCAGCAAGCCGGTCGACCAGTTTGGCAACGCTCAGGCCGGACCGGTCCAACAACCGCAGCATGATCCTGCTATCCGTCAGGTCCCAGAACACCGCTTCGCGCCACATGTAATGCACATTGTCATAGGTGTTTTCGACAAAAATGGCGTTCAACAAATCAGCCGGATCGGAATAATCCGCGATACAATAGACGCTGATCTCGTATTGCCCCGCCAGATACGGGGTGATGTTGTCGACAATATTGTCAAAGGCCCACCCATGTTGGTCGATTACAAACGCCGCCCTACGTCGTTTGCCTAGGGCCACATCGGCAGGGACCCGCGACTGCACCGGCCAGATCTGGTCACCCCCTCTGGGCAGCAGCGACGAATAAGCGGTGCGCAGTTCCGCCCCCGACCAGATCGCACAAAAGAATAGACTGTTGGACGGCTTTAGCGTCGGAACAGGCTCCGATACCAGAACTGCGGCGGGGTCTTGTGTCGGGGCCGGCACCTCTGGCGATTGCACCGCCCGATCAGCACTGACAGCCGCGAACCCTGTGCTTGAGGTTCCCAAATACCAAGAGGCCGCGCCCAAGGCCTCTTCGGAAGCGGTTCGGAAATCATAAAATGATCGCGGCGCCGTCCTTTGGGTCATTCCGGTAAAAACGTCGTTTCTACTGCTAAGCAAAATGACTGTGTCGCCGCGATCAATACCGGCAAGCGCCGCCAAAATGCGGTCTGGGGTGGCGTTTTCTTGTAAAAAATCGGTTCCTATGATCACATCATAGTCTGCACCATGTGCGGCCACAAATCCTGCCGGACCGGCAGATCGGATCATCACATTAGAGTGGCCGGAAAAATCAGCCGCCAGTCTGGCCTTTGCCACGGACGTATTGGTCAGGCAATCTACTTGCGCGGCCCCCCAGTTCAACAACTGGGACACAATTTCGCTGTAGCGGCCGTTCAGATCCAGAACCTTCTTGCCCGCGACAATATCTTTCAACGGCAAATACTGACAGATTTCCTGCGCTATTTGCTCGCGTTCCGGACCAGTGTTCAATTGCGCGTCACTCAAGGCAGCACCCTTGCATTCATTTATGTGTCAGTGCCAAAAAAGGGACCACATGTCCACAATAACAAAGGGTTGACTTGCGAATGGAAAACCGCGCCACACGATAGGGCGCGGTTTCTTTGACTTGGGCTACAACAAAAAGTCGTCGGCCTCCATCGAGCTGTTGTTGCGCAGCAAGATCTCAAAGTCCGCGATCCCGTCGCCGTTTGTATCACCGGCAACGATCAGATCGCTGCCTTGCTGATAATAGCGAACTTCGCCCGCAGCGCCGCTGAATGCAGCTGTGCCAACGTAATCAAAGCTTTGGTTGCCACCGATGATTTCGTTGCCATCAATACGGCGCAGGTTAATCACGTCATAACGGCTGTCAAAGTCGGTGATAATATCGCGCGCCGCGCCGACTTGGGTGTCGCTTGTGTCGAGAAACACAAACCCGTCACGACCCCCGCCGCCAATCATCACGTCTTGGCCAGCGCCGCCATAAAACCGGTCCGAACCCGAGCCGCCGACCAACCGGTCGTCGCCATCTTGTCCGATCAACCGGTCACGACCGTCAGATCCGTATAGGCGATCGTTGCCGTCGTTGCCGAACAGGCGGTCATCACCGGCATTGCCAGCCAACCGGTCAGCGCCGTCGCCGCCGTAGATGCGGTCATTGCCGCCGCCACCGCTGACGACATCTGCACCATTGCCGCCGGAAATCCGGTCGTGGCCGTTATTGCCGTCAATGCTATCGTTGCCATTGCCACCATAGATCCGGTCGTTGCCATTGCCGCCAACCATCCGGTCGTGACCATTGTAGCCATAGATGCGGTCATGGCCGGATGCGCCGACCAGATAGTTGGCAACACCGTTGCCGATCAACGTATCGTCGCCGGACCCACCGCGCGCGTTTTCGATGACCACACCATTTGCAATGGTGAAACCGCCCTGCACGCCATCCACGGCAGAAACAAATCCGCCGCCGCCGGCTTCGTATTCCAAGGTGGCAGCCCGCAGGTCGATCGTGGCACTATCGGCGCCGTCGTGGCGAATAATGTCACGGCCACCGGTGTCCCATAGCGCCTCCCAATAGGTGCCGGCCTGGTTCTCTGTTGCCAGCGTATAGGTCGAATTGCCGCCCATGTTATTGGTGTTGGCCCCATACATCTGCTGCAATTGGGCAATATCCAACGCCATCGGGCCGCCTTCAAAACCCCAGTCGCCGCCGGTCGCGTTTTCTGGTGCGCTACCGTCGGTGCCGGTCCAATACCCCGAATTATAGGTCATGATGGTGTTGATGCCCTGATTCAGGTTGAAATCACCATAGTCATCAAATGCCGAAGATACGCCGTTCATCACCACCGACGTGCCACCGGTGTCATGCGGGTGCGCCAGCCCCAAACCATGCAGTAACTCGTGGACAATCGTGACATAGCCGAACCCGCCGCGATCCAGATCGCCACCGCTGCTGCGATCCCACAGGTTCCCGTTGAACACGCCAATGCCTTCATTCGTCTCGCCGGGAGGGTTGAAATACCCCAAGAACCCGCCAGATCCTGTCGGAATTTCATTCAGGTCCAGCACCAAGATTGCATGCGCCTGACTAGCATTTGTTACAATGTTGAAATCCAGATCAAGGATCGTGGTCAAATATTCCATGATCTCGATAAACTGGCCGCGCTCGTAAGCGTTGAAGCCTTCGGATGTATACCCGTCATAACTCGCGCCGTTTGGGGCGAAATAGACATTGACCGTAGCCAGATCAATGCTCGCGCCCCATGCGATGCTGTCCAGCAAACTGGGGGGTGCTATTTCTGTTGTTGTCACAGTGTAGGTTCCTGTATCTGATAAATCATAGCCAGCGGCCTCGATGTAGTATGTTCCTGTTTCGGACGCCGTAAACGACGCAGAAGAATAGTAATTCCCTCCGGCGGTGTCGATGTCATCATTGGATGTGACCTCGGCCCCGAGGTCGTCGTAAATCGTCAGGATCGTATCGAAAACAGGTTTTGATCCTGATCCGCTCAAATCAACCCGAACGGATTCACCGGCCACCAGATCGATTGCGATCCAGTCGCGGTCACCGCCGATTTCCAACTGCTCTGTAAAAGATCCATTCAGCCCGATACTTGCATTGGTCGAAAAGTTCCCTGGAATATCTGGCATGATTAATAACCCCCTACGAAAATACCAAATGTAGTAAAGGCAACTTTAACGCACTTAAAAACCGATTCCTAGACGGGTCGGGATGCATTTGTGCGCGTGGGCGGGGACTTGCTTTGTCGTCTCACCCATGGTCTTTGACCTTATGTCCGACTTGAACCCACCTGAAACGGTTTCCCTGAAACCGCCCAACTTTCGATCAGCGCGCACGATCCTTGCGCTGATGTTGCGCGAAATGAGCACAACCTACGGCAGGTCGGCGGGCGGATACATTTGGGCGGTGCTTCAGCCGGTCGGCATGATCCTTGTGCTATCGCTTGCGTTTTCACTCGTGGTGCGCAAACCGTCGCTGGGCACGAATTTCATCCTGTTTTATGCGACTGGATACCTGCCCTATACATTTTACGGCGCGCTGGCGACCAAGACAGCCGCCGCGCTAATTTATTCCCGACCCTTGCTGACCTATCCGGCCGTCACGTGGATCGATGCGGTTCTTGCGCGTTTCTTGCTGACTGTCGTGACGTCGGCCACAGTGTTTTGCATCGTTATCAGCAGTATTTTGCTGCTGGCCGAGACACGCACCATTCTGGATCTACCTGCGGTTCTGTTAGGTGCCGGTATCTGCATCAGCATCGGGGTAGGCGTCGGGCTTTGCAATGCGGTTTTAACCGGTTTGTTTCCCGTATGGGCGCAAATCTGGGCGATCATAACGCGGCCCTTGTTTCTGGCCTCTGGTGTCATTTTTATATACGAAGATGTCCCCGCCATGGCCCAGTCAATTCTGTGGTGGAACCCATTGATCCATGGCACAGGCCTGACCCGAACCGGATTTTACCCGACCTACCGCGCCGATTACGTTTCTTTGGTCTATTGCTACGGCTTGGCCATTGTGATGATTGCTCTGGGGTTGATATTTATGCGCGCGACATACAAAACCCTACTGGAACGGTGAAACCCACCCCGTACCACTGCAACAACAAGGTCGAATATGCGCGTATTAATCACCGGCGGAGCAGGATATATTGGCTCCCATACCCTGCTGGAATTGTTGGGCCAAACCCACGAAGTCTGCGCATACGACAACTATTCAAACGCATCGCCCCATTCGCTGGAACGCGTGCGCAGCCTATCCAACGGAATAGTCCGCGAACAGGCAGGTGACATTCGGGACGGCCAAGCGCTTGATGATCTGATGACCGATTTCCAGCCCGATGTTGTGATCCATTTTGCCGGCCTCAAGGCCGTGGGCGAAAGCACCGAAAAACCGATGGAATACTACGACGTCAATGTCACGGGCACATTGCAGGTCTTGCGCTCGATGGCGCGTGCGGGCTGCAAACGGATTGTGTTTTCCAGCTCGGCCACGGTTTACGGCGAACCGCAATACCTGCCTTTGGACGAAGCCCACCCGACAGCACCAACCAATGTTTACGGTCATAGCAAACTAATGGCCGAACAAATATTGCAGGACTGGTGCGCATCCAATCCGGCGAACACGGCGGTTTTGTTGCGGTATTTCAACCCTGTTGGGGCACATGGCTCATCGCGGATCGGCGAAGACCCGCAAGACGTGCCCAATAATCTAATGCCCTATGTGGCCCAAGTGGCCGCAGGTCGCAGGCCCCATCTGAATATTTTCGGAGAAGATTACGACACCCCCGATGGCACAGGAATGCGTGACTATATCCACGTTGTCGATCTGGCCCGCGCACATGTGTCCGCCGTGGACTGGGCGGCGGCCAATACAGGCGCACGCCCGTTCAACATCGGCACCGGCCAAGCCTATAGCGTGCGCGAAATGGTCGCCGCATTCGAAAAAGCATCGGGGCGAAAGATTCCAGTGCAAGTGACCGAACGCCGCCCCGGCGATGTAGGCACATTGGTCGCAGACGCCAGTCGCGCACGCGACGAACTGGGTTGGGTTTCCAACCACGATCTGGACGACATGGTCGCCAGCTCTTGGAAATGGACTGCGCAAAACCCCAACGGCTACGAAGACTGACCCTAGTCCGCCCCGAACAGATCACGTGTAAACAGCTTAGCTCCCTGTCCGCGCAGCTGCTCGGACGTGCGGTTTGCCACGATCATATCCGCACGTCGGGCAAAGTCGTCGAAATCGGTGACGACCTCGGCCCCTTGGAATTCAGCCACCTCCAAGGCGGGTTCGTAAACCATCAACGCGACCCCAGCGGCGCGCAAATGGGCCATAACGTCCAAGACCGAACTGTCGCGAAAATTGTCGGACCCTGATTTCATCACCAAACGGTAGATGCCGACAACCTTTGGGCCTCGGGCCAAAATCTGGTCCGCCATCAGCGCCTTGCGCGTGGCATTTGCGTCGACAATCGCCCCCATCAGGTTTTGTGGAACGCTGTCGTAATTTGCCCGCAACTGCTTGGTGTCCTTGGGCAGGCAATAGCCGCCATACCCGAACGACGGGTTGTTGTAGTGATCCCCGATCCGTGGATCAAAACCGATACCTTGAATAATATTCGTGCTGTCGAGCCCATGCAGCATCGCGTAGCTGTCCAATTCATTAAAGAACGCAATACGCATTGCCAGATAGGTATTCGCAAACAGTTTGATTGCTTCGGCTTCTGGCGGGGACGTGAACAGAACGGGGATGTTCCGCGCCTTGGCGCCTTGCTGCATCAAGGCCGCAAATTCCTTGGCCGCGGGCGTTGTGTCGCCGACCACGATCCGGCTGGGATACAGGTTGTCATGCAGCGCCGAACCTTCGCGCAAAAATTCGGGGCTGAAAATGATCCGTCCGGTGTTGAATTCGGCGCGCATGGCCTCGACAAAGCCGACAGGCACCGTCGATTTGACGATCAACGTTGCGGTCTGATTGGCTTTGATCGCCTGTTTGATGACCGACCGGACCGCCGATGTATCAAAGGCGTTTTCATCAGGGTCATAGTTGGACGGCGTGGCGACAATGATGAAATCGGCATCAACGCAAGCCGCGCCACTGTCCGTTGTGGTCTGCAAATCCAGCGCCGAACCGGCCAGATACCCACCTAGATCGGGGTCCTCAATCGGGCTTAGCCCTTGTGCGACCTGCGCCACGCGAACAGGGTCTATATCGGCGGCAATGACCCGGTTGTGTTGGGCCAACAACACCGCGTTCGACAAACCGACATAGCCCAAACCGATGACAGCAATTTTCATTTCTTGGTCCCGATCATGGTTTCAACGGCGGCCAACCCTGCCTGCAACGTCTGATCCGCACAGGCCGGATCGGATGCATCAACGTAAAGTCGCAATTCAGGGGCGTTTCCAGACGGGCGCAAGTGAATGATCCGGCCATCGCGCAAAGAGATGCGCAACCCGTCACGGGTATCGGTCGCCGCCTCAACCCCATCCAACAGACCGGTCAGGCGGCCTCGATATTGCGCATCAGACGTCAACCGCGCAACCAGCTCTTGGGCGGTTCGTGTCGCGATGTTTTGCAAACGGTCGGCGGCGGTGAACCGCGCGGGTTGGCGGGCAACCACGGCCGCTAGCCCGCCCAAGGCCTTGGCCTGCGCCAAACAGGTGACCAATGGCAAAACCGCATCACGTGTCATCAGCGGCGCCAGCCCGTTTGCGTGATACCCCAACAAAAACCCGCCGTTGGCCTCGTAGCCGATCACCTTGGCCGCCGCCTCTGCCTGCATGCCCGCAATGACATAAGGCGACCCGACCGTCGTTCGGATAACACGGCCGAAAACCTGTTCCGCCCCCGTATTCGACGTGACCGGCGTGACGGCCACTTCGGCACCCAGCGACAGGCCGGTGATCTGGCCCAGAATGTCTCCGGCGATCACCTGACCGTGTTCATCGGTTAACAATGGCCGGTCGCCGTCCGCGTCGGTCGACACAATCGCGTCAATCTGATGGGCGGCGGCCCAGTTGCGCAGCTGGTCGCGCGTTTGCGCATCGACGGCCTCGGTGTCCACGGGGACAAAGTCATCCGCGCGGCCCAACTCGATTGTTGTGGCCCCCAACGCCCGCAGCAGCGTGGCCAACACATCACGACCAACCGCTGAGTGGGCGTATATTCCCAACCGCATCCCACCCAAAGCATCAGGTCCAAATGCTGCCACATACCGGTCGATATAGCGGGACGCACACGCAGCGTCCGTGCCCTGCGCGGCCTCAGGCACTGACGCCGATGCAGCCGGTTCCGGTTTGGCCACGGCGTCCAGAATGCCGGCTTCTTGAGCTTTGGTGATCTCACCGGTCGGAGTATAGAATTTCAACCCGTTGCGATCAGTAGGAATATGACTGCCTGTGACCATGACCGCAGCTGCCCCGGCCTCTGATGCCGCCAGCGCCAAGGCTGGTGTCGGGACTGCACCGCAGTCGATGACAGGCACGCCTGCCGCGCGGGACGCTTGGATCACCACCGCCGCCAGCGACGGGGACGACGGGCGCAAGTCATGGGCCACGAATACCCCCGTGCCAACAGGGCACGACCTGGCAAAGGCCGAAACATAGGACCCGACCAGATCCGCAGACAATTCGGTGACAAGACCACGCAGCCCGCTGGTGCCAAATTTTGGAGGCATGAACCTGTCCTGTTACGATTGCGTTCCGGTTTCGATGTCAGCGCCCTCTAGCAGCACTGCGCCGTCTTCGACATAGCGGGCTGCGGCGCTGCGCAGCGCGATCTCATCGCCGTCGGCCACGCTCTTGCGGATGGCCTTTAGCGCGGCGGCGACTTCGATCTGGCTGGGAAACGCCTCGCGGGCGCGCATGACCTTGGGGTGCTGGGTCGGAAATTTGGTGGTTCCGATCAACAATTCTTCGTGGACCTTTTCGCCACGGCGCAAACCGGTGACTTTGATCTCGATGTCGCCATCGGGGTGATCGGCATCGCGCACGCTATACCCCGCAGCTGCGATCATCTGACGGGCCAAATCATAGATCAGGACCGGCTCGCCCATATCCAGCACAAACACGTCGCCGCCTTCGGCAAAGGACCCCGCCACCAGCACCAGTCGGGCGGCTTCGGAAATTGTCATGAAATAGCGGGTCACATTGGGGTGGGTTAACGTTATCGGTCCGCCTCGGGCGATCTGGCTTTCGAACAATGGCATGACCGACCCGCTGGATCCCATCACATTGCCGAAACGCACCATCGAGAAAACAGTCCCGCCATCTGGCATGCGGCTTGCCATGTCTTGCAGGATTATCTCGGCCAGTCGTTTGGACGCGCCCATCATGTTCTTGGGGCGCACCGCTTTGTCGGTAGAAATCAGAATGAACCTGTCGATCCCGACCTCGGCGGCGACCCGAGCAAGGGTCAACGTGCCCAGTGCATTGTTGGCCATACCTTGGGCCGCGTTTTGTTCGACGAGCGGAACATGTTTATAGGCCGCCGCATGAAGCACAATCTCGACCCCGTTCTCAGTCATGGTCCGGCGCATCAAATCGCCATCAGTGACCGACCCCAACACTGGAACCAACGTGACACCTGCCTGCTTGGCCAAAGGCCGCAGCGCCATCTCGATTGCGTATAGGCTAGGTTCGCTCATGTCCAAAAGAACCAAACGGGTCGGCTTGCATGATAGCACCTGTCGGCACAGTTCAGCGCCGATGGACCCCCCTGCCCCCGAAATCATCACGTGGCGATCGGTATAGCCGCGGGTTCCGCTAGGCAGATCCGCATCAACCGGTGCGCGGCCTAGATAGCTGTCATCGGGCACGCGGCGCAATTGTTGTGACAAATCGGCCTGACCTGTCATCTCGGCAAAGGACGGCAGCGACCGGAAATCGACGCCGATGTCGCTAAGCCTACGGGACAGTTGCGCCAGACGGCTGGGGGACAGATTGGGCAACGCCAACAAAACACGATCGATCTTGCGTTCTCGAACCAAGGTTTCCAATGTCAAAGGAGAATAGACCGTCAGACCCTGCATGATGGTGGATTGCTTGGCACGGTCGTCGTCGACAAATGCGATCGGCTCGATCCCGATATCGCGGTGTAACGCTGCCACCAGCTTTAGCCCCATCTCGCCCGCACCATAGACAAGAACACGCAACCGGTCTCGACCGATGCGGTAAATGAACACCAGAACCTGAAGCATCACAATACGGGTCGCCACGGCCATCAAAAAGAAGATCAGGGCGAAATTGATAAATGTCGCGAGCGGCGTGGCCAAACCGGCCAGATCATCCATGATCGCGGCCGCCAAACCCAACAAAAAGGCATGTGCCCCCGTCAGCCCGATGGCGCGGCTTTCGTAGGATTTCAGCTGGATTGACGGAATCCCCATCACTTGTGACAACAACAGACACAGCCCCATCATCAACGGCACAGCCATCCAGTTCTGGGCCAGATCATCCCACAACCGGCCACCGGCACTGTCCCCCGCCTGAAGCAAGGTCACAGCCAGCAACGCCAGTGGAACAAGCATCGCATCCACGCCTAGCATGATCACTCTTTTGATGCCTCTGGGTAAGGTGCTGATTAACCGATACATAATGGTCCTTTTTGTTGACATTCGTTGTAACCCGAGACCGCACAAATCGCCAACGGTTACAGACAGTGCCGCTCACGATAGTCCAAAAACGATTAAATCTTGCGTTAAAACCTAGCCAAGGGCCTCAAGTAAGACGCATTTTCACCCCTAAAGTTGCGCGGCCAACCGCCACACCAGAACCCGACGAGTTTTGAGTGAGGCCATAAATGTCATCCTTTGCGTTTTTATCTTGGGCCCAGATTCCGGGCCAAGAAGACGCTTCGCATATTTGTGACATGCTGATTCTCGAACAAGGGCCGGATACGATCCTAGTTGCGGGCACACAATACGACGGCTACCTGACGACATGGGCAATTGATGACGGGCTTAGCCTGATTGACCAGCGCGATTTCGATAATGATGCGACTTTGGGCAGCGACGGCGCATTCGCTATGGTCACCACGCACCAAGGGCTGGCGGTGCTTAGCGGGGGCGGCGACGGATCCGCCCTGCAAACACACCTGATCCGCCAAGACGACACTTTGGCAGGCGGGCGCAACGTGGCCCAAACCGCCCAAACCGGTTTCGGCCAGATGGAAATCTTTGATACGTTCACGGATCAGGCCGGCACGCAATTTGTATTCGGCGGTGCGCAATTTGGAGGCGGGTTGGGGTGCCTGATACTAGATGCCACTGGCGCCGTCATCGGATCGAATATGACGGTGGTCACCGGAAACGTCGCAGATGCCGTCACCCATGTCATTGACGGGGAACAGTATCTGTTTTCGGTGACCGACGGCACGCAGACCGCAGCGACGCTCTGGTCGGTCGGCCCACAAGGGCAGTTGAGCGAACTGTCCACGATGACGCCCGAAACCGGTTTGTGGATCAGCGACCCCACCTCGGTGGCGCTGGCAACAGTCAACGGGATCACCTATGCGATCGTCGGCAGCGCTGGCAGCGGGTCGCTGACGGTCTTGCAGATCGACGATCAGAACACCCTACAGGTGACCGACCACCTGCTTGACGATCTCGACACCCGCTTTGCCGGCGTGACCACATTGCAAGTGGTGCAACACCACGGTCAGACCTATGTGCTTGCTGGCGGTTCTGATGACGGGATTAGCCTGTTTGTGTTGATGCCCGACGGGCAGTTGGTCGCCCGTGGACACATAGAAGACACAACCGAAATGGGGCTCGACAATGTCAGCGCAATCTCGGCGCGGTCCAACGGAACAACAATCGACATCTTTGTCGCCTCCAGCAGCGAAAACGGTGTCACCCACCTGCAATTCGACAGCGGGCCCCAAGGGCAGTTCACCCAAGCGTCAGACTCCGGTGACACCCTAACGGGCACCGCGGGCAGCGACATCATCCAAGGCGGGGCCGGCGACGATACCCTATATGGTGGGGGCGGTCATGACATCATCACCGACGGCGCGGGCAGTGATGTGCTGACCGGCGGGTCGGGGCAGGATGTTTTCACCTTTGGCTACGACGAACAAGCCGATCAGATCCTCGACTTTCAAGTCGGCATCGACCGGATCGACCTGTCAAACTGGCCCGGATTGCGCAGTATCAACCAGCTGCGTTTTGAAACCATCGCCAATGGGATCATCATCACCTACGGCGCCGATACGCTGACCATCTATAGCGCAAACGGCGAGCCCATTGATGCCGCGCAACTGTCTGCCGCCGACCTGCTGGGCGGGCTAAGGATTCCAACCGAGATCGAGCCCGGCTTTCCTGATCCCGATCCCGAAACACCTGATCTGCCCGACCGCCCCAGACCCCAACGCAATATCGTCGTGCCAACCGAGGATATGTTCCAGAACCGCTCGATCATCACCGTTGACACCATCGCAGGCGATGGTGGTGACGACACGCTAACGGGCGGCAATGGCAACGACCTGATTGGCGGGTTCGAAAACAACGACACGCTATTTGGTGGCGGCGGCAATGATATCTTGGTGGGGAACGAGGGCGCCGATCGCATCCTTGGCGAAGACGGCGACGATGTCTTGTTTGGCGGGGCCGGCTCGGACCGGATGGCGGGGGGCGCAGGCGACGACCAGCTCTTCGGAGGCGCCTACGGCGACCGGATTTCGGGCGGGACCGGTGACGACGAACTTAGCGGGGGCACCGGTGACGACTGGATGAACGGCGGCCACGGCGCTGATCTGATCTATGGTGGCGCCGGAACAGACACAATCATCGGCAACCGCGGGCGTGATACGATCTACGGCGAAGGTGGCCGCGACCTGATCGGCGGCGGCGGCAGCAATGACCTGATCTATACCGGACACGGCGATGACTTTGCAGACGGCAGCACCGGACACGATACAATCTATGGCGGCAGCGGCGAAGACCTGCTTCGGGGTCATACCGGCAACGATAGTATTTGGGGTGGTGACGACAATGACCGCCTGTTCGGGAACATCGGCCGCGACCAACTGTTCGGCGGCGACGGTTGGGATTATATCAATGGCGGGCCAGACCACGATCAAATCTACGGCGGAGGCGGCAACGACATCTTGCTCGGGTATACCGGCAACGACTTTATTGACGGCGGTGGACACAGGGACAGAATCCACGGAGGCGATGGTCACGACCATATCCTTGGCGGCGGCGGCAAGGACACGATCAGGGGCGGTAACGGCAACGATACCATCCACGGACAAACAGGCAGCGACTGGATCGACGGCGGGCGCGGCGACGATATCCTGACCGGCGGACGCGGGCGTGACGTATTTGTCTATTCTGACGGAAACGACATAATTACGGATTTCGACGCCCGCTATGACACTTTGGTCCTAGACGCCAACCTGACAAATTTCGGCGCCAACGCCGAGGCGATCATCCGCTTTCACACCGAAGTCGAGAACGCCACAATTATCCTCGACTTTGGCGATGGTCACAGACTGGAACTTGACGGTTTCACATCGCTGGAAACACTCGCGGCAGCGATCGAATTTATCTAGCGGCGAAACGGCTTTTTTGCGGTTTCCCAGATCAGGCACAAATCAAAACAGATCGTCCGGCGCCTTTGATATATCAGATCCAGCTGGGCCTTGCGCGGGACACATTGGCTCTTGTAGACCGCGTCGGTTTGTTCTGCTGTCTCGCAGCGCGCCAGCAGCCATTCTTCGTGGGCGTGATACCGCAACGACGCAAGACCGGTCACCCCCGGCCGACTGCGCAAAACGCGCGCGTATAGCTCTGGAAAGGCCTCGACATAGACGCGCAGCGGCGGGCGCGGCCCAACCAGCGACATGTCGCCCCGGATCACATTCCACAGCTGGGGAATTTCATCCGCGCGGGTACGTCGCAAGATCCGGTGCAGTTTGGACATGCGGGCGGATTTATTACCACCCGTGACCCCCGCCCCGCGATCATCGGCGTCAGGTCGCATGGTCCGAAACTTGATCAATCCGAACGCCACATCGGGACATTTCATCCGTTCGGCTACGAAAAAGACCGGAGCGCCTTCGGCGACCCGCAAGATGATCACCAGAAAAATAATGACCGGCCACAACAGCAACAGCAATAACAGCGACAAAACCAGATCCAATAGCCGTTTTCGAAATGTCACGTTTTAAAATCCCAACCGGTCAATTCAGGCACCAGGTCACGCAAGGCGGTGACATCCATCTCAAGCTTGGCCAGCGCGCCTTCGGGTGCCTGCCGCCAATGCCACGGCGTTCCCTGATCCGTCAAGACGTCCTGCACCCTGACCATGTTCGGCTCGGCGACGTTCAACACCTTGGGCAGACGGTCGGGCTGATCCAATAGCCGGCCTAGAACCATCGCCAGAACCGCAGGACGGATCACCATGCGCTGCGGCCCTTGGCCGTCCTGAAACTGATCCAGCGCCAAACTGTCACCTGCCCCCAGCCCCGCTATGATCCGGCCCAAGGTGTCGCAGCCCACAACATTCGCCAGCCTTAGGCAGCAGACGTTGGGATGCCCATGGACCGCTTGTTCCATTTGCAATTTGGCGCGACCGTAATCGGACTGCGGGTTCGGTGTGCATGTCTCGGATACGGCATCACGCGGGGTGCCATAAACCGCCTGCGTCGAGGCCAACAGCACGGGCGCATTCAACCCGACGACCGCGCGTGCGATGCGCAGGTTCACGTCCAGATCACCAGCTTGCGCTGTTCCCGCCAGCACAACAACACCGCGCAGCGGTGGCAAGTCGGGCGGTGGCGTTTGCAAAACGTCCCAGTGAATATCATCCGGCCGGACCGGCGGCCTGCGGCTTTGCCACAATGCGGGGCGGTGCGTGGGCCACACCGCACGCAGCGCCGTTCCCACGCAGCCCGAAGCACCTAATATCAACGTCGTTTTCTGCATCTGCCCCGATCCGGTTTTCAGGCGCAGAGCAAGCCGCCGCACACCTAGATTATGACGATATCATCCAATAGTTGATCCAGACTGTCGATATTGTCGATGGTCAACCGGTTACCCCCGTCAAAGTAGATGATTGCGGTGCCGTCAACAATCTCGGCGTTGGCCAGAACTGCTGCGGCGTCGGTCGCGTCCGTCAGACGGCCCGATATCAAAATGACATCCAGATCGTCTTGGAAATCGGTGATCCGATCCGCGCCCGCATTGAACACAAACTGATCCGCGCCGGAACCGCCCGTCATGATGTCATCGCCACGACCGCCGTTCAGATGATCGTTGCCATTACCACCCGCCAACCGGTCGGCACCGTTGTTGCCATACAGGCGGTCATTGGCGTTACCGCCATATAACCGGTCGTGGCCGTTGCCGCCGCTCATGCGGTCGTTGCCGCCGCCGCCATACAATCGGTCATTGCCGATTTCGCCATACAGCCGGTCATGGTAACTGCCGCCATACAGCCGGTCATAGCCCAAGCCACCGTGCAAGACATCACGCCCCGCGCCTCCGTGCAGCTGATCGCCCAGATTGCCGCCATTGAGGGTATCGCTACCAGCGCCGCCATGCAGAACATCACGTCCGTCACCACCCGAAATTTCGTTGTTGCCGCGATTGCCGGTCAAAATATTATCCGCATCGTTGCCGACCAACGCCAGATCCGCGGATCCCAACAGCACAGCGTCATCAATACCATCGCCCAAGGTCATGTTGCCCGACGTGGCCAACATCTGTCCGCCATCTGCTGTTGTCACCAAATCTAACTTGACGTTGCCAAGCGACATATCCAGCTGAACCGATCCAAAACTCTCGGCGCCCTGCCCTATTTCGACAGTGACCGTGTCCACCTCACCGACGCTCAGGCCATAACCGCCCGCTGTTTGGGTAGACGCATCATTGACCCCAGCCCGAAACCAGACATCTGACTGGCCTTCTCCGATGGAATAGAACTGATCCCCGTCGGTGTCTGTATAGGCCACACCGGTGACATAAACGTCCGATCCCGACGACGCGAATTGTTCGGTCAACATTGAGGAATTATAGGTCGTGCCATCAGCGGTAAACGAGCCCACTTCCTGAGCTACCCCGATTTCGTTGATGTTCTCGCCAAACGTATTGGCACGGTGCCCCGAGCTTCGGTATAGACCTTCGTGATGGGCCAGTATGGCCGCTGCCAGACTGATCTGGCCGGTTGTTCCGAACCAAGCGAGGTTCTCGCTCCAGCTCCAACGGCCTTCAAAGGCGTAGCCAGCCCATTCCATCCGTTGACCCGGTGAAGATTGGTCAACACCTGTGTGCCCAAACGTGTTCTCGGCTAACATCCATAGGCTATGGTCCACGGCCGCATCATGCAGCGTGGAATTGGGCGATAGAACTTGTAACGCATCGACCCCGATTGTTCCCGCGGGCAGATCCGCGTTCAAATCCAGATTGTACCGCTCGGCTTCTGCCAGCGGGTCAAGTCGTCCACGATTAATAAGTTCGATTAAGTATTGCTCGGCAGCAGTAATCGACATTTAGCACTCCATTAAACCGCACCCCCATGCGATCAGATTTCGAAGCTACATGTCGCAACATTAACGTGTCCCGAGCCTGACGGGATTTGGTCAAGAATGTGAAGAACGGGTGTTTTGCGGAAACAAATTGTTTCCAGTCCCTGCTATAGCCGGTTGGCAATTCCCAGCACCGACCCCAGCAAACCAAAGATGGTGCTTGCCGCGTTGATCGGGCTTTCCGTGGCATAAACCAGGTCGTCGGGCATGATGTGGAACTGGCCCGCACTAAACAGTCCGTCAGCCGTTGTGAGATCAATTGTGAACACCACGCGGTCCTTGGTGGGGCCTGTTCCGTCAGACCGGATATGGCGGCTTTGGTACTGACGCATGATCAAAACGCCCTGCGGATCGGCGCGCGCATCCGCCACACCGCCAATAATCGACATCGCCTCTAACGCGGTCACGTGATCATCCACAAAATTGTGGCGTGCCTCGGATCCGGCTGCGCCAAGCGACAAAAAGCTGCGGTCGTCGTCTTCGATGATGATCCGGTCACCCCCACGCAATGTGGTGTCCAGCGCCGGATCGTCGAATACCCGCGCGAGCGATGTGCCGTAGACCTTGTTGCCGCGCATCAGGCTGATTTGTGGATTGTTCAATCCGCCCAAGACACCCCCGCCTTGCGACAACAACGCAAGCAGCGTGTAGTTCCGGTCGGGCAGCGGATAGACACCGGGTGCATTGACCCCCGACACCAGATTGGCCGTGTTCGACCGACCCGGTGCAACAGTCAACTGGACCTGCGCGGACGGAATCGTTTCGGTCAAACGTTCCTCGATACGATTGCGGGCAGTATCGGCCGACATGCCTGACACCCGCATCTGGCCAACGAATGGCAGAAATATGCGGCCCGATGAGGACACGGGCGTGTCTTGCAATTGAACCGACCGTTGACCGGGGCCGGTCAACAGGGAATTTTCTTCTGCGTCCCAGATCACAATCGACAAAACGTCACCCGCCGCGATGATCAATGATCCCGGCTGGTTCTGACGTTTGATCCAGTTGCGTTTGCTATGATCCAGACTAGGCCAACGGTTTAGCGATGCGACACTGTCGCGGGTCACCTCATAAACGGCGAAATCATAGATGGGATTGCCGTCGCTATCGGTCTTGACGGCGTCGGCGGCCAAGACCTCTGACTGGATGCCCGCACCGCGAGGCGTCCCGCATGCGGCCAACGTCAAACATGCGATTACCAGAAGAAGTCTGCGAATACTGAATCCCACGAATTCCCCCGAACGCCGTTTTCATGTGTTCGCGGCAAGATATAGGTCTGCTCTAGTGTGTCAATCGCAGATGTAGTTGAAGACACCCGGACACGCGTGATCGCGCCGGTGGATTTTGGCCGATTCTATTTTGGATGGCGCCAAGGCCCTTGGGCGGCTAGTATCGCGCCAAGTTATTAGAGTTAGAGCAAATGCCAAACGACATTCCCAACGACGCCGTTGATCCCGAGGCAGAGGCCCTCGCAAAGGCCCGGCGCAAGAAACGGCGGCGCGCGAAAGCCCGCCAAGCCCTTAGGGCGCAAGAGGCCGAGCAACAACGGCAACCAAAACCCGTCCAAGCCCCCGTAGCCCCCGCCGCCCGTCCGGCCAAGGCAAAGGCGCGGCACTACGGGATTGTGTTCAGCTTCTTGATCATGGTGGCCCTGCCGGTCGGTGCGGCCTCTTGGTATCTCTATACCCGCGCGGCAGATCAATATGCGTCGACCTTGGGTTTTGTCGTGCGAACCGAAGACGTCAGTAGCGCGATTGACGTCTTTTCGGGCCTTAGCGGCACGCTGGGCGGTGGTGGACAACATGACAGCGATATCTTGTATGAATTTATCCGCAGTGCCCAATTGGTCCGACAGATCGATGACAAGCTGGACTTGCGGGCCGCGTTTTCCAAGCACTACGACACCGATCCCTTGATGGGCTATGACCCCGAAGGCACGATCGAAGATCTGACGGCTTATTGGCAGCGGGCCGTGCGGATTTCATATGATACGGGCTCGGGTCTGATCGAGGTGCGCGCACTGGCATTTGACCCCATAACCGCGCAACAAATCGCACAGGAAATTTTCTCTCAAAGCTCCGAGATGATCAACAACGTCTCTGCCATCGCCCGCGAGGATTCCACGCGGTATGCGCGGCAGGATCTGGAACTCGCGGTCGAGCGGCTCAAGGACACACGCGAGGCCCTGACAGCGTTCCGGCTCGCCAATCAGATCGTGGACCCCAGCGCCGACATTCAGGGCCAGATGGGGCTGCTGAATACGTTGCAGACCCAATTGGCCGACGCATTGATCGAATTTGACGTCCTTAGCCAGACCACACGCGAAGGCGACCCGCGTCTCGAGCAAGCCCGCAACCGGATCGACGTCATTCAGGTTCGGATCGACGAGGAACGCCGCAAGTTCGGGGTTGAAGGCCAAGGTCCTGGCGGCGAAACCTATGCCCAGACGATTTCTGAGTTCGAACGCCTGACAGTCGACCGTGAATTCGCCGAAAGCGCCTATGCTGCGGCCCAAGCATCCTATGATGGATCACGGGCCGAGGCGAACCGTCAAAGCCGCTACCTTGCCGCCTATATCAAGCCAACACAGGCCGAGAAATCGGAATTCCCCCAGCGCGAATTGCTGATTGCGATCATTGCCATGTTCAGCTTTTTAATCTGGACGATTTCAACCCTGATTTTCTACGCGCTACGAGATCGCCGATGATCCGGCTCACTGATTTGTGCAAAAGCTATCGCACGCCATCCGGCCCAAAAATCGTCGCCGACAACATCAACATTACGATCCCCAGCCGCCGCGCCGTTGGCTTGCTGGGGCGCAATGGCGCGGGCAAATCCACGCTGATGAATATTATCGGCGGCATCGTGAAACCCGACAGCGGCACAATCGAACGCACTGGCACTGTCTCTTGGCCGGTCGGGTTTGCGGGCAGTTTTCACCGCGATATGACTGGCGCCCAAAACACCAAATTCATCGCCCGCGTCTACGGCGTGGACACCGAAGAACTGTCTGCCTACGTCGAGGAGTTTGCCGAATTGGGGGGGCATTTTTACGCCCCCGTCCGGAGCTATTCTTCGGGCATGCGCTCTAGGCTGGCGTTCGGGATTTCGATGGGCATTCCCTTTGATACCTATCTTGTCGACGAAGTGACCGCCGTCGGCGACGCGGCCTTTAAGCGCAAGAGCCGGCTGGCGTTCACGCAACGGATGGAAACCTCTGGCGCCTTGTTTGTCAGCCACAGCACAGGGCAGCTGCGGCGGTTTTGCAATGCTGGTGCAGTACTGGAAAACGGGCGGCTCGAGTATTTTTCCGATATCAATGACGCCATCGACAGACACCATGCAAACATGGGATCAGACGAAGACGAATAGCGCAGTGAACTACCGTAAATGGTTGAAAACAAACGATTAAACGCTTGGTTTCGCAGCGAAACCACCCTTATTCCGGTTTATCCAGAGCGTATTGCAGGTGTTGAAGAGCGGCCTGCAGGATTTCATCATCAACCCCCCTGCCCCCGAACCGGATAAAATGCGCCTGCCCGTCGTGGCCCTTGGTCAGGGTCACACCGCTGGATAGGCGGATTGTATCGTTGTTGACCCAGCCCGCTACGGGTTTGGCCTTGCGCGATTTTGCGAGCTTGACCTTTTTGGGCTTGGGGCCGTGGTCGGCCAATACCGGTTCCATCGCGGCCCATTCATCTTCGACCGTGTCGACCTGCGCACCGGCCAGAGCGTTTCGCAGCGAAACCTCGGCACCTTGGCGCAGGGCAGTCGCGATCTGCAGACCGCGACGTTCGGTCAGGTCTTCGGGGAATTTCAGCATGTCGCCCAGACATTCGAACAGCTCGGCAAAGGACCGGATTTTCGACCGTTTGGCCTTGGACGCGTGGCGGAACAAATGATTGACCGCGCCCTCGACGCTGTCGAACGCCCCCTGCCCTGCGGCGACCACAGCAATACGACCGCGCTCGAACTGGCTTAGCTCGGCGCGGATTTCGTTTTCCTCGACCATGGCCGCAAAAGCGTCGGCGCTGTCTTGGGGCGCGCGCACCAATGCCTTGATTTTACCAAAGCGGTCAGGCTGCGTCAGGGACAGTTTGCGAAACGCCAGCAAGCGCCTGTAGCCGGACACCAGCGCGTAGGTGCCGTCGCCCTTGTCGTTGACCTCGATCGGCAGGCGCTGGCCGGTGTCGCCCAGCGATGCGATCAGCTCGTCCAGCTCGGACTGGTTGATCACCGAACGGTCGCGCATGATGTGGGTCTCGTCGATCTTGGCCAGCGCAACCTCTCGGATCAGAAGGCCGTTTTCCTTGGCGTCGCGCAGGGTTTCTGCGTCAATCCTGTCGAACCTGTCGGCCGACGATTCCGATCCGGCACTGTCGGCGGCGACCTGTGCAATCGGCGCGGTAGCGGGGTTCGGGCGCGGAGTGGTTTCGCTGCGAAACGCAGCATCCAGTTCGGCCAGTTTTTCGGGGGACGGGGCTTCGATACGACGTTTTGCCATTACTCTTCTCCTGCCTTTTGCATCATCTGTTGGTCGCGCCACCACGTCCCCAACAGGACCTCTTTGACCTCGGCCCAGGTGCGGTCGAATGTTTCACGGCCCCGCACATATGTGTCGCGGTTAAAGTCGCGGTAGTCGGCCTCGTAGATACCGTTCACATGTTCACCTGCTTGGCCGACCATCGCCGTCATCTCTTGGCGATAGGTGGTCATGAAATCGCCGAAATAGGCTTGGATCACATTCGCCAGATCGGTCTGTTGGCTGGCGTCAAATCGGGTGACCAAGGCGCGCACGGCGTCCCATTCAAATTTCATCTCGGGCAGACCTTGTCTGCGGCGGGCGGTGTTTTCACCATCTTCGATACTGGCGAACGTGCTATACAGCATATCAAAGAACCGGCCCGTGCTGTCGAATTCTAAAAACGAGGCGCCCAGAGGCACCAAAAGGATATCCGCCGCCGCCAGCGCGTTGATCGTCAGATACCCAAGGGCAGGGGGCGTATCGAGCAGGATTATATCATAGTCGCTTAAGATCCCCTCACGCTCCAGTCCGTTGGTCAACGCATCCCACAGCGCCCAATTGCGCTGCTGCATCCGCCAGACAGGCACCTGAAATTCGGCCCAATACAGGTTCAGCTGCGCGCCAATCAGGTCAATATTGGGCCAGTGCGTGGATTGAATCAAATCGCGGGCATTGGTGTCTAATGCCTCGGTTAGGGTCTCATCCAGGGGCAGAGGGCGTTCATCGCGCAGCGCGCGTTCACGGTTCTCGGCCTCGACGGACAGGGCAAAATCCTTGGCCATGATCGGAAAGGCGGTGCTCCACTCGTCTTCGACCTGCCCGCCCATGATCGAGGTCATCGAACCCTGGCTATCCAGATCGACGACTAGCACCTTGTAGCCGTCCAATGCGGCCGACATGGCGAGGTGTGCGGCGGTGCTTGTCTTGCCCACGCCGCCCTTGAAATTCGCGACCGCGATGACCTTGGCATCCAGCCCCTCGGGGCGCCATGGCATATATTCCTTGTCCGCGGATCCTTCGGCGTCAAAATGTTTGCGCAAGGCCAGCACCTCTTCCAGCGTGAACCACTTGGAATTGCCCTCGCCTGTGCCTTGGGGCAGGTCGGGGTGGGTCTTGAGCACACGACGGAAATGCGATGTGGCCACGGGGATCAGATAGCGGCACACTTCCCATGTCGAGAATCGGCGCAATCGTTTCGATCCGTCCGGCGCATGACCACGACGCGCCAGATCCTCGCGCCCCTTGGCGGCAAAGGCCGCCGCCTTGGCGAAACGGTGCGTGTCGACAGGATCGGACAATTTCGCGGCTGCCTGTTCAGGATCAATGTTCAGATAGGGGGGCAGGGGCGTTTTAGATGTGGGTGCCATGGTTTTGCCTCGATGAGATATGTTTTGATGATTGTTGTATGATTTACCGTGCATGATAGGGTAATCACACCGCAATTACAGCGGAAACTTCTCGGTAAAATTCGATTAGACCCTAATATAGCCTCATCCCAGCCCGTTAGGGCTTTGATATATTTATCTACTTTATAGACTTTGCTGAGAAAAAATTGTTTTTTTACAGTAGGTTATGGGGTGTTTTGGACCCGACTACGGTATCAAGGGAACCCGAATACAGGATAAAGGGGTCCGATTCGCGTGGTAACAGGTGCCGATTCGCGGGATCAGGGTCTAATATAGGGTTTGCGCCCCGCTTTACCCTAGCCTGACCCCGTAAACGGGCACCTATACACTGACGCAGGTTTGGAACCTAAGCCGTAAGGTGCCCGAATACAGGGCGGACAGAGCGCAATCTAAGGTGCCTACGAAATAGTTGCTGTTGGGTGCTTAATAGGACATACTGCGGCAAAGCTCAATCAAAAGGGCAGGGCAGTGGCACAGACAAACCCCAAGGAACTGACAGGCGCGTTGCGCCGCGGATCGGTCAAAAAGAACGTCGCGGCAATCCATGTCAGTGGCAAGCTGACGCTATTGCAGCGCAAGCTGTCGAATGTGCTGTTGCTGAATGCCTACGACCGTCTGACACATTCCGCGACCCACCGGATTGACGCGCGCACCCTGTGCACGATGATCGGCTACAACTCGAATGATATGGAAACCCTCAAGACGTCGCTGCGCGGATTGGCCGAGACACTGGCGGAATGGGATATGCTGGACGAGAACGGTCAGCAGGAATGGGGCGTCAGCAGCCTGTTGTCCTATGCCAAGTTAAAGGGCGGCGTGTGCGAATACGCCTATTCACCCGCCTTGGCCGAAAAGCTGCACGACCCCAAGGTGTTCGCGCTGATCAATCTGAACATTCAGCGCAAATTCACCAGCGGCCATGCGCTGGCGTTATACGAAAACTGTTATCGCTTTGTGCGCACCGGCAGCACCGGCTGGTGGGAACTGGACCTGTTCCGCCGTCTGATGGGGGTTGATGGCAGCAGCTATTACGAGGTGTTCAAGCACCTCAACGCCAAGGTGATCAAACCGGCGGTGGCAGAGGTCAACAAGACAAGCAACATTATCGTCACCCCGCAGACCCGCAAGATGGGCCGCGCGGTGACCCACATCCGGTTTACGATTGCCGAAAACCCGCAGCTTGCGATCCTCGATATTGATGATGGCGAGGGGCTGCGCAATTTGCCGGTCTATGACCAGTTGCGCGGGCAGGGGGTCAGCGACCGTCTGGCGCGTCAGTGGATCACCGAACACGGGGCGGTCGCGATTGCGGGCAAACTGACCTATCTGGCAGGCCGCAATGATGTGCAAAACAAGACCGCCTATTTGCGTGCTGCCCTAATGGGCGATGCGCCCAAGCCTGCGCCTAAACCCACGTCGGACAGGGCCAAACGGCTGGCCCGTGTCCGTGATCTGGTCGCCAAGCGCAGCCCGACGCAACGTGACGCTGACAAACGGTTGTTTCTGGCCGGGCTCAAAGACGCAGCCGCACGGCTGGACTTTGAAAACCACGGCTGGATGTCGGCCCTTAACGCCGAAGCAATTTTCGCGTTCTGGGACGAAATGACACCTGATGCACTGGGCACTGCCGACTAGCTAGGCGGCAGGGTCACGTCCAAAGCGCTGGCCGAATAGAAATACCGCGTCGTCGTCAACGTGGAAGCTACGTCAGCGCGCATAGTTACCAGGAAATAGCCGGCCTCGGGAGTGACATAACTGAATGGAAAGTCAGCCTTGCACATGCCGTTGTTCCCGATCAGCGCGCTGCCATCTGCTTGATGCAACAGGGCACGCGACGTTGAGCTGTAGGAATCCCAAGTGTTATTCCACGGTCCGTGCTGAAAGTAGAACCGCAGGTCAAGCGCCTGAACCTCTGTGCTGGTCAAATTGCCAGCCAGAGCAAAACCATTAATCGTGCTATTGGCGGGCAAGTATTGGCTCTTAGCATCCCAATCTACATAGGGTTCATTGCCAGTTCCCAAATTCGTTGACGCAAGCAATGATCCGGGGTTCGAAGGCAGTCCGACCCAGCGTTTGTCGGCGTAAAGGTAAAACCGGTAATTGAACGGTAGTAGTTGACGGGTACCGGTTTGGGGCAGCTCGACGGTCCCTGTCGCGGCGTCCACGCGCAGGGCTTCGGTGAATGTGGACCCGTCGGCGCTGACCTTGATGCTGAAATCATCGTTGCCTGCCAGCCCCATTTCCGCGCGGCCGGACCAGTCAGTCTGATAAAGCAGCGAAGCGGTGTCGGTCGCGGTGTTTTTGTTGATCTTGAGCTGGTGACCCGCACCTTCGTGGTTGAGCAAGGTTGCAGGCGACGACACGGCCAGCCGGTTTGTGGCATCGGATGCAGCATTGATGCCAACACCAGCGAGGTTGTCTAGATCGGGGGTCCCGCCTTGGGCGACCCACGCGGTGCCGTCGAAAACAGTGACCGCGCCGCCGGTTTTATCCCAAACGCGCCAGCCGATTTGCGGGGTCACAAACAGCCAGCCGCCGCCGCGCCACGCGGCGATGTCGCCTGTGTTGCTGGTCCAAACGCCGGTCGCGCCGGTGCCTACAATCCATGCTTGTCCTTCGCCTGCGCTGGCGGGGGGTGTTGTCGCGTCGATTGCCTCGACTGTCAGTTGCACCAACATGTCCAGCCGTTCCAGTGCCTCGTTATGGGTCACATGTTTCTGGGCTTGGCCGGCTTGGATATAGGGCAGGGACAACAGCGGGGTTTGGTCATAGGGATCGGGCATGGGCGAGGCACCTTTGCAAAATTGAAAACTCGAGCCCAAAGTGCCCCTGTCCAAATGAAGATCGCGTCGCGCCTGCGGCCCTTGGGTCACGCAACGGGTGCATTTTGGTCGAACTGTCGCCGTGTTTCGCGCTATGGTTGGGCTAACGCCCCGTTTTGCACAAAGGCATAGGCACCTGATGACAATTACCCCTGTTTTACTGTGTGGCGGCTCTGGCACCCGCCTGTGGCCGCTGTCGCGCAAGAGTTACCCCAAACAATTCTCGCCCCTGATCGGGGATCAAAGCCTGTTTCAAGCCAGTGCTACGCGACTGGCGGGGCCGGAATTTGCAGCCCCTGTTGTCGTCACGGCCAATGATTTCCGGTTCATCGTAACCGAGCAACTGGACGCGGCCGACATCCAAGCGGGCGCAGTGCTGATCGAACCCGACGGCCGAGACACTGCGCCCGCGGTTTTGGCGGCGGCCCTGCATCTGGCCCAGACCGACCCTAACGGGATGATGCTGGTTGCACCGTCCGATCATGTGATCCCCGACGAGGCGGCATTTCATGCCTGCGTCGCGGCGGCGGTGCCCGCGGCACAGGCGGGGCAGTTGGTCACTTTTGGGATCAGTCCCGACCGGCCCGAAACCGGCTATGGCTATCTGGAACTGGACGCAGTTCCCGCGGGTGGCGTCGCGGCCGTGCCGCTGAAATCATTTGTCGAGAAACCCGATGCGCCGCGGGCGGCGGCGATGCTGGCTGACGGCCGGTATCTGTGGAACGCGGGCATTTTCCTGTTCGCGGTGGACACGATCCTGACGGCCTACGCCACCTATGCGCCCGACCTGATGACCTCTGTGCGGGCGGCCCTAGCAGGCGCGACATCCGATCTGGGGTTTACCCGACTGGACCCTGATGCTTGGGGTAAAACAGACTCTATTTCGATTGATTACGCAGTGATGGAGAAGGCAGACAACCTGTCGGTGGTCCCCTACGTGGGGCGGTGGTCCGATCTGGGCGACTGGGCCGCTGTCTGGCGCGAAACCCAAGACAGCGGGATGTCGATGCACGGTCCTGCCACCGCGATCGACTGCGCCGATAGCCTGCTTCGATCCGAAGTCGCGGGTCAGGCCATCGTTGGCATCGGGCTGGACAACATCGTGGCTGTCGCCATGCCCGACGCCGTCCTGATCGCCCACAAGGACCGCACCCAAGAGGTCAAACAGGCTGTCACTGCCCTGAAACACAAACAGGCCCCGCAAGCCGAAAGCTTCCCAAAGGACCACCGCCCTTGGGGCTGGTTCGAAAGCCTCGTGGTTGGCGACAGGTTTCAGGTAAAACGGATCGTTGTGCATCCGGGCGCGGCGCTGTCGTTGCAATCGCATCACCACCGCGCCGAACACTGGATCGTGGTCGAAGGCACCGCCAAGGTGACGCTGGATGACACCGTTCAGCTGATCAGCGAAAACCAGTCGGTCTATATCCCGCTGGGCGCCAAACACCGGCTGGAAAACCCCGGAAAACTGCCGATGGCCCTGATCGAAGTGCAAACCGGCAGCTATCTGGGCGAAGACGATATCACCCGCTACGATGACGTTTATGCACGCAAATAGGGCTTGGGGTTTCATATGCGGCGATAATGGCGCAAACTGACGCCAAACAAGGACACACAATGTCAGACCCAGGCACCAAGTCACTTCATGCGTTGTCAGCTGCCGATGCATTTGCCAACGCCAAGGCAAACAAACTGCGCGCCTATCCGTCGCCAGAGCGGGGCGGGGACAGGTTGTATCCGTTGGCGTCGCCGTCGGCCAAACCGTCGTTCCAGATGGCGCAGACCGATACGGTGTTCACTATCGGGTCGTGCTTTGCGCGCAACGTCGAGGCGGCGTTGATGGATGTCGGACTGACGGTCACCAGTCAGGAAACCGATCTGGGACCGGTGGGCGATAGTCTGGGGTTCACCGCGAATTTCTTTAACAAATATGCGATCCATTCGATTTACAACGATCTGAAATGGGCTCTGGAACGCGACACTGACCCCGGCGACGCGGCGATCTATCCGATGCACAAGGATGGCATGTATGCCGACCTGCAACTGGGCATGCCCAAGCTGGAATTCCCGATCGCGGACATCCGCGAATTCCGCAGCCGGTATCTGGATGTGATGGCGCGTGCGGCGGATGCGGATGTGATCATCATCACGCTGGGCTATGTCGAGACGTGGTTCGACAACGAATTGGGTATCTACCTGAACACCTCGCCGCCGCAGCCGATGATCCGTGCGCAACCCGACCGGTTCGAATTCCGTGTGCTGTCCTACAACGACGTGCTGCAGGCGCTGCACGATGTGCATGCGCTGTTGTTGAAACACCGGACCAAGCCGCTAAAGATGTTGGTGACCGTATCGCCCGTGCCGCTGCTGGCCACGTTCCGCGATATGGATGTGCTGTTGGCCAACACCTATTCCAAATCCGTGCAGCGCGCTGCAATCGACGAATTTGTGCGCGACGTCGAGGGCGTCGATTACTTTCCATCCTATGAATTTGTGATCCTGTCGGATCCCAATATGGCGTGGTCGCGCAAGGACTACCGCCACCCCAATTCCGACCTCGTGGCCCGTATTATGTCCAACGTCGTCGCCCAATACGTCGAGGGCCACACAACCCCGCAGGCCGTGACCGTCGATGGGCTGATCGCTGCGGCGCGAATGCTGTATAAGCAAGACGACTATGAGGCGGTGATCAAATTGGGTGCCAAACACGGCGACCTGTTCGACAGCAGCGACGATTTGTTGGTGATGCTGGGCAACGCCCACGTCAAAGAAAACAACATGCAAACCGCCTATGAGACGTTTGAGGCCGCCCACGCGTTTGCCCCCACCAAATCCGCCCCGCTGGAACGGCTGATCCGGCTCTGCCGCCCCATCGGCGCCAAAGACCGCGCCGCAGAACTGTTGGAACGCCACAAAGTCCTGTTCCCCGACCGCCAAGCCTACCGCGATAAACTGGGGTAGGGTTAGTGGACGTCTGCGACGCACCCTGTGTAGTAGACACCATTTTCACCTAACGGCGAAATGGCGTCCCGCAGTTGGGCGCTCATGAACATATCTTTTGTTGCCGGCCGAAAGTACACTCTAAATCAGCCCGATAAACCGGTCCGGTAGGATGCGGATGTCAGTGTCGACGAACCAGTTGATCTTGAACCCTCCGTGCGGGCTTTCGTGAAAGCTGTCGATCACGCGGGCGCGGTGGGCGGAATAGTCGAACCCTTCTTCCAGCGGAATATGGCGGGCGCGCAAAAAGCTGTTGGTCGCCAGCTCATAGGCGATCTCGGACCATGCCCAGCTGCCCGCGCCCAAGATCACCTCTTCGCCGTCGTCGCCTTGGAACCGCATCGCCAGACGCTCTTGGTGTCGTTGGATGTGGAACTGGTCGTCGAACCATTTGAGGTGGAACAGATACATGTTCGGGTCGAGGTAGAATTTGTCGTGCGAACAGCCGTGCCCGTCAGGCCCCCAGGTGATCGGGACCGATGTGATGCAGGGTTTTGTATACCACGCGTTCATCCGCACATGTTTGCGCTGTGCAAACAGGCCGCGATTGTAGTCGTAATCGTTTTCCCACTGTTTCAGGTGCACCAGTTCCAGCCCCAATGGCGTCACCACCCCGTGTTTGGGGTCAATCGTTTCCAGATATTCGTTCAGCGGCAGCGGATGGTCAGGATCCAGCACCACGATTTCGTCCACATCATTAAAGATCACGCGATCATAATCGCCCGTCAGCCCCGACGCGTAATCCGAGATGAATTTGAACCGGTCTTGGTCCAGTTGCGGGTTTTTGGGGTCGCGCGGCGCCTCGAGGAATGTGCAGCCTGCCGCGACCTCGTGCACGTAATCCTGACCGGGGCCATGGGTGATAATGTGCATATCCTTGCGGTCAAAGAACTGCGAATAATAGCGCACCCAAATGTCGAGAAATATCTCGTCATTATAGACCATGGTCATCAGGACAGTGGACATCGGATCGCTTTCTTACTTGGGCAAAAACATCATCGCGTGGCGGCCCACACGCTGGTTTTCGTAGTCGAATGGCTCAAAGAAGTCGCGGATTTCATTTGCATCGCGGCCAGCCAGATCGACGATCACAACGGGACGGTCGCGTTCAATTGTCTGTTTGGCACCCTCTAGGGCGTATAGTTTGGTATTGCCGAAATCCATGTGGATCATGCCGATGTTATCCAGCCCAAGGCTGTCAATCGAACGGGCGGTAATCGGGCCGCCCTCGCGGCGTAGATAGCCCACTTCGGCCAGACGTTCAGGACGCGATGCATTGCGCGTGATCGACGCGCCATCCCCGTCGATGACTGTCTGGTGCAACGTCACGTTGTCGGTGTCTGGGTTCTTGGCAATTGTGGTGGCCAGCGCGTCCTGCATCAGGTTTTGCGGCTCGAACATATGGGTTTCGTCTGGCGTCAGAAACCGGTGAAGCATCATTGCGGTGGCGCCGGTATAGCTGCCGATATCCAACAGTTTGCGGCCCTTGAGGCTGGGAACCATATCAAGGATTTGCTGCATCAACGTGTCGTCAATAGCGGTGCGACGTGCCAGCATCTGCATCTGGGTGGAATCGATGTCGGAATAGGGCAGAGCGATGTCAAACGCCTCGTCGGCATAAAATACCGGCACAGTGCCATCGGGCCGGATCGCGTTCAGGCGGCCCGCGGCTTGCAAGCTGGTGATCAGGCGGCGGGCCTCGTTCAACAGGCGCTCGGTCAGCTCTTCTGGTGTTGGTTGGGCGGGTTCTACGGGTTTTTCGGCCACTGTGTCAGGTCCTTTTGTCTACGTTCGCGGGTCTACGCGTTGTCCAGTTGTTTTTGCATGGTCTGGCCCAGTTGCGGGCGACCGTTGTTGATCAGGAATTGGGCTAGCCGACCCACCAGTTTAGGGTGGTTTGCGTCCATCAAATGATCGCGCAAGCCATTTAGATACCACGGCAGGTTCCGCCGTTCGCGGTAGTGTTTGTAATAGACCGCCTCGGTCAAACTGCCATCAGCGGCGGCGCGCACGACGGGTTTCAATATCTGGGCGCGGTTCATGAACAGGGCCGATTTATGCGATGCATACCAGCATTTGAGGTGATGCACGTTATCCCCCTGATAGCGTTCGGCGTGAATGCGGTCGGGTTCAAAATACGGGTCATACAGGATGAACACCTTGCCCGCCTCAGCGATGCAGTCGGGCGCGTCGCGATAGCGCCCGCTCCAGTCTTGCTTGCGGCCTGATCCAAACCGTTTTTCCCAAGGCACCAGTTTTGTGTCCAGTGTCGACTGCGGCGAAAACGCCAAGGCCACAGAGCCCGGCACCAACTGGCAAAATGCGGTGGACGCATAAGCGCCCATCGACGTGCCGGTGAACACCACTTGTTTGAACCGTTTGAAAAACCCGCGCGCGGCGAGGTCGCCCAGATAGTCGAACAGCGCTTCGTCGCGGAACCAGTGGCGTTCAAACGCCATGACGCCCATATGCGACCAACCTTCGTCGCGATAAAACGAATAGCCCCAGCCTTCGCGGGTGAGGCCCTGATCGCCGACGTTGGACAGGTTATCAAACGACACCATCAGCACGTCGCAGCCGCGGTCGGTGAAATGAGCGGCAAATTTTTCGTCCGAATGATAAAACCCGCGACGATGTTCCGACCGGCGCAAATCGCCCAACCAGCGCGGCGCCATGTTCAGCAGGGTTTCTTCGTCGGGTTCGGCCGGTTCGGCGGATTTGGGGGCCTCTGCCAGAGTTTCGGCCACCGCTTCGGCGGCGCGTCCCTGCATCGGTTCGACCTGCGGCGTCTCAGGGTCTTCGGGCGCAGGTAGCGGGCGTTTTGCCGCGACACGTTCGGCGGGCCTATAGATCGGGGTCGACCGCCACAGGTGCATCCAGTCGGGCAGCGCCTCGGCGTGGATTTGCGCGATCGCGGCTTGGTAGGATGTGACCGTCAGCGCGTGGCCCGCGGCGATGTCGGCATTGGCCATCAGAGTCGCGATACGCGCGGCCACGGCACCAGACCAGCGCTGGATGCTGCGGTCGCGGACCTCAAAGGCGTTGAGCTGGCCAAACGCCTCGAGCGGGAGGGCAGGGGCCGCGAGCCGCCAGCGGCGGTCCCACAGGTTGGTCAGCACAAAGACCTCGGCGGATCGCAGCGGGTATTTGTTGATCTGCGCATTGGCATAGGCGGGCGGACGGTCTGGCAGGTTCCATCCGTCGGTGCGCAACAGATCGGTCACATCCGCACCGCTGCCATCGACCCATTGGATCTGCGCATCGGGATTCGACAGTTCGGGCCGGTGCGGGCGCAGGCGGGATATGGGCAATTGCGCCTTGAACAGGGTCTTGATCCCCGTGTGATGGCGGGCGCGGGGTTTGTCGGCAGGGGCCGCATCGACATAGCGCGGCAGGATAGGCGCATCGGTGAACACGCGTTCCTCGCCTTGGCCGAACAGCCGCCACATCGGGCTGATCAGATCGGCATCAGGGGTCGCGGCAATCAGGTCGGACAGGGTGCCGTCGCCCGCATGAATGTTCAGATATTCGTCCGTGTCGAGGACCAAGGTCCACCCCTGACACGTGTCTAATGCGGCCAAATACGCGCGTGCACGGTGGTCGCTGGGTGCGCCTGCGCCAGCCGCTGCGTTGTCGATCAGGTCGATCTGGCCTGCGTCGGCCATGGCCTGCAATAGCGCCGCAGACCCGTCCGCACTGGCGTCGGAAAACAGCACGATCCGGTCAAAGCCGATGGCACGATGGTAGGCCACCCATTCCAGCAGGAACGGCCCGTCATTGCGCACCGCGGCGATCAATGTGCTGTTTGGTAGTACCATCGCGCGATCAGCTGCCCTGCTCTTGCGGTTCGAACTTGGCCGCTTGTGCGTTTACGAAATCCGCGATTTTGAAATATCCGGTGCGGGTGTAGTGGTCGCTGTCGACGATGTCGTCCGCGTCCAGCAATTCGTTGGGCGAGATCAGGACAGTGCCCGGCGTCGCCTCGCAGAATGATTTGCACATGGCGTTGAACGCGCGCCGGACCTCTGGGTTGCGTTCGGCCTGCGGGCCAAAGTCGCTGTTGGCGCCGATGATGAACAACGGCGTCTCGGGCTTGCGCAATCTGTTGGCATGTTCAAAGCATTGACGCGCTTGATCCAAACGGTCTTCGATCGACAAACGCCGGTGGAACATCTGTTTTGCAAAAGGCAGGGCGATTTCCGGTTTGCGCATCAGCGCCTTGAGGCGGGCAGGGGGGACGGTGCCCCAAAATTCGCCGCCAAACGCCTTGCCGCCATAGGTGAACAGGTTGTCACCGGGCACGGCAAAGAACAGGGACAGGATGATCAGCTCAACCTCGGCCAGCGAGGTGTCGAGCGCGTTCATATCATCCAGCGAATAGCCCAGATAATTGTTCAGCGGCTTGGAATGGCGCAGCGACGGGTCGCGTTTGTTGATGAAAAATCCGACATCGTCGTAGCGCACCAACATGCCTTGGTCGTCTTGGGTGTTCACAAATTCATCGCGCTTGGACCCGCAATAAAACGACACTTGCTGCAGATCGCAGCCACCCACCAGACAGATATGACGGTCGACCACAGCGGCGCCATCGTCGCCGAAATCGGTGACTTCGGTAACCCAGTCGACGGTGTCGTAGGATTGCACAGGATTGGCCACAGGTTCGCGCACGGGCACCTCTGGGCGGCCCAGATAGTCCCAGACCCATTGTTCGATCCCCATCGAAATGGTCCGGCAAGAAAACGCAAAGTGGTGGACGCTTGTGCCGTTGTAACGGGTTCGCACGCAGAAAAACCCGACAACGCCGTAGTCGCCATAGCGGTCTTGGGCGTGGATCAGGCCCGCATGCACACCGGGCACGCGCAGCAGCTCGTCCAGCTCGGCGCGTTCTTCGGGGGTGTTGGCGCGCACCTTGGTATAGTTCAGCTGGTTGGTGCGATTGATCAGTTCCAGCACGCGGTCCATATGCGGGGCGATGTCGGTGATGATTTTGACCTTGATCCCCGACTGCGCCAGAAATTCGGTGTTCGACAACCCGCCTTCGGATTGCTCGGACTGTTTTTGCTCCATCACCTTATATTGCTTGAGGCGACTGTGTTTCGTGTCGTCCTTGCCCTGTAGGTGTTCGTGGTCCAGCAGCGCCGAAAGGTCAGTGCCATCGGCCAAGACCGTCATCAGGTTGGCGTTGAAAAACTGCGCCTCTTCAATGTTGAGGTGGTTGTCGTCCAGAAACAGGACGTTTTCATCGCGCAGGCCCATGTCCTTGATCATTTTGGCGATGGCCTGACCCTTGGGTTGCCATGCGATATGGGGGAACACGAACAGGTCCCATAGCCCCAGATCCTGCACCGCCTTTTTCGCCTGATCAAAGTCGTTCTTGGAGCAAATCGCGCACATGATGCCGCGATCCACAAGGGTGCGGATCATATCGGCGTGCGGCTCGATCATTTTGATGCCTTCTTCGGACAACGTGCCTGCCCAAAGGGTTTCATCCAAGTCCCAAACCACCAGTTTGACCGGATGGGTGACGTTTTCAAAAGAAGGAGTTGCCACGGATAAGCCTGCCTATTGTTTCCAGTAACCTCAGTTACATGACGGATTGTTTCTAATCTTACAACAATGACATGGGGCTGTCTGCAATTGCATGTGATAAAATTCACGACCCATTGGCCTTGGGTCCGCTTTGGCCCATGTTTAGGGCAAATGCCAAGAGGTGCGCCATGCTGAACCCTGTTGATCCCCCGTTCGAGGCCACGCTGCGCGGGCTGTTGCCCGACGCTGCATTTCGCGACCCCGCCCCCTATCTGAGCGAGCCGCGCGGCCGTTGGCAGGGGCACGGGTTGGTGGTGGCCCCTGCATCCACCCAAGAGGTATCGGCCGTCGTTGCGGCCTGTGCCCGGACGCGGGTCGGGATCGTGCCTTATGGCGGCGGCACGGGGTTGGTCGGCGGCCAAGTGATGGCGGATGGCCCTGCGCCTGTGATCCTGTCGCTGGACCGGATGACGGGCGTGCGCGGCATCTACCCGTCCGAAAACGTGATTGTGGTCGATGCGGGCGTGATTTTGGCAGATGTGCAGCAGGCGGCAGCAGGCGTCGATCGCGTGTTCCCCGTTTCACTGGCGTCCGAAGGTTCGGCGCGGATCGGCGGGCTGTTGGCCACAAATGCAGGCGGCGTGAATGTGCTGCGCTACGGCAACATGCGCGCGCAATGTCTGGGCCTCGAGGTGGTGCGCGCGGACGGCAGCATCTGGCACGGGCTGTCGCGGCTGCGCAAGGATAACACCGGCTATGACCTGCGCGATCTGATGATCGGATCCGAGGGCACCTTGGGCGTGATCACCGCCGCCAGTCTGCGGCTGGTGCCACAGCCTGTGGCGACGGGTGCCGCAATGATCGCGGTGACGGGCCCGCAAGCGGCGCTCGATCTGTTCGCTCTGGCAGGCACCATCGTGGGCGAGGCGCTGTCGGCGTTCGAGCTGATCGGACGTCAGGGGTTTGATTTTTTGGCCACGGTCGGCCCCGATATCAAGCCGCCCTTTGCGACCGTCCCTGACTGGTGCGTGCTGGTCGATGTGGGGCTGGCCGCAGGCGGCGACGCGCAGCAGGTCCTGATGGACTTGTTTGAGGCAGGGGCCGACGCGGGACTGGCCACGGACGGGGTGATCGCACAATCGAACGCGCAGCGCGACGATCTATGGACCATCCGAGAGAGCATCCCCGAAGCCAACCGCAGGATCGGGTCGATCAGCAGCCACGATATATCTGTGCCCTTGTCCGCCATTCCCGATTTCATCGCCCAAGGCGGTGCGGCGTTGGCCCAAATCGGGGATTTTCGGATCAATTGTTTCGGGCATCTGGGCGACGGTAATCTGCATTACAATGTGTTCCCGCCCCAAGGGCGGGACCGCGCCGATTACACCGGCCAGCGGGCTGCGATCAAATCCTGCGTGCATGACCTGACCCATGCCATGGGCGGTTCAGTCAGTGCCGAACACGGGATCGGACGGCTAAAAGTGGATGATCTGGCCCGCTATGGGGATCCGGCCAAGCTGGCGATGATGCGCGCGATCAAAATAGCGCTGGATCCTGCTGGGATTATGAACCCGGGGGCGGTGCTGCCTTCGGAGTGACCGCTTTGCCATGGAAGTTTCAACTAGAAGGCAGTTTGCAAATGCACTAAAAGGCCCGAGAAAATGATTAAGCCGGAGTGCGGAATGACAATCAAAGTTAGCATCATCGGAGTTGCTAAATCTGGCACATCGGCACTTTATAGCAGTGTAAAGGCCGCCCTGCCGGTGCCGCGTAGGCTGTTGTTTGAACCAACCAATGCTGCGGAGTTGGCCTATGTTACAGCTAGCGACACCGAAAACGGGCTGACCAAACTGATGTTTGGCGCGGCCAAACGGCAGGACTATGACCCTGCTCAGTTCACCCATAACATCGCGATCGTCCGTGACCCGCGCGACACTGTCGTCAGTTCGACGTTGTTCCGGTTCAACCGCCTCAAGCTGCTGAATAATGCCGAACTGTTCGACACATTGGTCGCAATGTTTGAGCGAAAAGAAGCCGACCCGAAATCCGTTTCAATGCTGGAAATCCTCGAGGCTGCAGGGGCTGGCGAGGCTGAAAAGCTAAAAGACGGCTTCGCCGATCTGCTGGGGACATATAGTGACTATCTGGACGAAGGGCATCACCATGTTTTGACCTTTGACCAGATGATTGAAGGCGATTTCGATAAGCTGAATGCCTACCTGGGGCTGACTTTGGTGCCACCACCGCCATTGGGTGGCTGGGTCAGCAAGATCAGTCGCAAAGGCGAAAGCGGTGACTGGAAAAACTGGTTCACAGAAGAAGATGTCGCCTACTTTCGCGATGCGATGGATCCGTTCATTCAAAAATACGGTTTTGATGTGGAATGGTCGCTGAATGATATGCCCACGATCGAACCTGCACATTGTTCAGAGTATATCCGGCGCCTCAGCGAAGCCCGCAAGGTAGACCCAAATCTAAAAAGCGACGTAGGGTCCGACATGGAATCGCTGCTAAGCGCTGCCGAAGACGGCAAAGTCAACGCGTTGATGAAACTTGTCGACATCCATGACGGCGACGGACCTGACGCCGATCCCAGCAAACTGTTGGGGCTGACCCGCCAGTTGGCCGATATGGGTTATCCAAAATATCTGGTGAAAACTGCGCGGCTTTTGATCCAGAACGATCAAGAAGATTTGGCAATTACCTATCTTGACGACGGGATCAAACGGGGTGTCCCAGGCGCGTTCTTGGTGCGGGCAAACCGCTATCTCCATCACAAAAACGATGCAGATATTCCCATAGCCGTTGATCTGCTGGAACGCGGTGCCGAGCTGGGCAACAAGACTTGCATCAAACGTTTGAAAACGTTGAAAGAGCGCAACGTCATCTAAGGTCCGATAAAGCGCAAGAAACCTGACAGATTCTTGAACTTGTTTCGATGTTTTATGGCGAACGCTGCGCGATAGGGCCAGGAAAACGGCCCCAGCGCGCGGCGCAGGGCGGCTTCTCGGATGGGCATCGTGGCGGGGCTGTTGTCTTGACCGGAACTATCGTGCGGGTGGGTTGCAAGGTGCAGGTCGAGATGACGACCCGTCAGCCGCGCGCGCAAACAGTCGCATACAAAAATGTATTCATCACCTAGCCAATTCGCGCTGCCCGCGCCGAAATCGGTGTCAAAGCCCACCTTTGCTGCGCGGATACTATGGGTTCGAATGGCCAGTTCAGGCGTGCCCAACCGCGCGGTGTTCAGCCGCGTGGCGACTGTCCCCGCGCGGGGGTAGCGTTTGAACGGCGCGCCGTTTTCCCGCTGCAGCCGACCGCAGACGAAATCCAGATCGGGGTTGTCGGTAAACTGGCGCATCAAAGCGGGATAGGCATCGGCGGCCAGCACCAGATCGTCGTCTGCAAACACAATAATGTCGCCACGCGCGTGGGCTATCGCGGCGTTCCGGCTCTTGGTGACACCAAGCCCGTCTAGCTGCGTGACTGTGATGTCTGCGCGATCAGGCAGCGGCGGCCCTTGCGCACAGCCCCCGTCGTCTTGAACAAACAGATGATAGTCGACGTCTTTTGTCGGGGGCAGCGCGGCCGCGTCGATTGCGTGTATCCGGCTGGTCAGCGTTGAAATGGCGACGGTCAGGGTCATTGCGGCACCGGTCGGGTGCTGTGGACCCAGCCTAGCTTGCGGGCCAAACCAGGTGCGAAATGGCGGGCCACACCGCGCAGGGCATAGGACCCGAAATAATAGGATGCGACGACCGGATTCAGGCCCAGATGCGCGCGATACATCGTCCACGTGTCCCGTGCGGCCTTGTGTTTTGGTGCCGACAAAGACGTAGGCATTTGCCGATATGTCATCAACGGGAATGGCACCCCGATCGCCTGCGACCCATCCGCGAGCAAGGACAGCCAGAACGCAAAGTCCTGCCGCCTGCGCAAAGCTGGCATTTGGCGATTGCCGAAATGGGCGCGGTCGAAAATTGCACTGGAACAGGCAATAACGTTGGTGCGCAACAATTGCGAACGGGTCACGGTGGCAGGCACCCCGATGGTAGTGGTTTTACCGGTCGCCACATTGACACGGTCAAAGGCGGTGCATGACACGGGCGCCGATTGCGCGCGCATCGCGGCCAGCTGCAATTCCAGCTTTCGCGGGTGCCACAGATCGTCGGCATCAAGAAAGGCGATATATTGCCCTGTGCCAGTTTCCATACCTAGATTTCGGGCCGGTCCTGCGCCTTGTTTGCCAGCGGTCGCGACCACGGTTACCCGTGGGTCAGCGGCGGCAATCGCGGCCAAAACTTGGGTTTGGGTTGACCCGACCTGTGCGCCGTCGTCGACGAGGATCGCCTCCCAATCGGGGAAGGTCTGGGCCTGAATGCTGGCGACGGCATCGCCGATGACATCCGCGGCATCATAAACCGGGATCACCACAGAGACGACAGGTGAAGAGGGGTAGTCAAAGGGCAAAGTGCAGGCTTTCGAACGGGATTGACTGTGACCATAAGTGATCATCCACCCCTTGACCACATCTGCCGCGGCTTGCCCTATGCCATGTCACACCGTATTGGTTTTCAAATCGATTTTGAAAGACTGATGAATGTTCAAACGTGTTGCCAAAGCCATAAACAGACGCCTGGGGCTTGCTTTCGACTACGGTCTGGTAGGTCTGCGAAACCCCAAATTATTCATGCAGGCGGCCAAACATGTGATTAACCGGCGGCGACGCCGCGCGTTAAGCGTTGTAAACGCGGCGGCCAACCCCGCCCTGCGCGGGCCGGAACAGACTGTGCCTGTCACAGCGCAGACACTGATCGACGGGCTGGCGCAACAGATGGGGGTTGTTTTGCTCGATGAGAGCGATCAATCCGTGGTCATCGGTGTTGCGGACGATCAATTTCTGTCTGCGCTGATTTATCTGCGGTCTCAGGCTTGTGGGCCCGCTATCGCAATCGGCGGCAAGCGCGTTACATTCGGGACCGCAAATTTCCGCCAGCGGGCGTTTGCTGCGCCATCTGTCGAGGTAACGTTTGTCGCGCCGAGCCTGGACCGCGGCGTTATCTCAGTCGAGCCCTATTTCCGCCGTGAAACCGGCGAGTGGATTTCTAACAATCCGGCCAATGATGCGTTGCGCGCCATTCGTAGCGATGTGTTGACGACCGCTGGCTTGACTTATGCCCGCGATATCCTTGGCGGTCCGACGCTGGCCCAGACGGTCAACGACCGGACAGTTGATGCGGTTTACACATGGGTCAATCACGCCGATCCCGACTGGGCGGCGGCCTATGCTGATCATAGCGGCTCGGTTCAGATGGCCACTGATGCCGATGCATTGTCGCGGTTTCACAGCAACGACGAATTGCGGTATTCCTTGCGTTCGGTTGCGGTCAATGCGCCATGGATCAACCGGATTTATGTCCTGACAAATTGCGCCAAGCCCGACTGGCTGAACGACGAAGACCCGCGTCTGATCTGGGTGGATCACGCCGAGGTCATGCCCAAGGCCGCTTTGCCGACGTTCAATTCGCATGCGATTGAATCGTGCCTGCACAAGATACCGAACCTGTCCGAACATTTCTTGTATCTCAATGACGATGTGTTTCTTGCACGACCCTTGGACAAGGGGTTCTTTTTTGATCAGGCGGGGGCGTCTTCTTCGTTTCTTGAAACTTACGGGATGGTGTCGGGTGATGTCGTCGAGGGCGACCCCGATTACCTGAATGCATCGCGCAATGTGGCCGGTTTGTTGCGGGATGATTTGGGGTTTGTTCCGACCCAATTGCACCAGCACACGTGCTTTGCCTTGCGCAAATCTGTTTTGGCCGAAATCGAAACCAAATGGCAGGATCAATTCGATGCGTTGCGAGCCAACCGTTTCAGAACGTCAGGTGATCTGAATGTCACCAGCTTCTTGTATCATCATTACGCGATTGCCACGGGCAAGGCGCGGGTGGGTGTGGTTCAGAATGCCTTTGTTAAATCCATGGATGTGCGGTGGCGCGACAAGCTCAAGACCGCGGCCCAGACCAAATACCACACTTTGTGCATCAACGAAGGTGGCGTAGACGCACCAGCGTCGGATTGGCATCCTGCGGTTCAGAATTTCTTGCGGACCAAATTTCCGAACAGAGCAGATTGGGAACGCGACTGACCGCCCGTAAAAGCGGTCAGATGATGCTTAGGTCATTCAACAGGATATCGATGTCCGTCACACCCTCAATCGTGAGCGAGTGACCGTTCGAGAATGTAATGACCGTGTCCCCTGCGACGATGTCAGCGTTTTGCAGTAATGTTGACACGTCTGATCCAGCTGCCAGTGAGCCAGCGATCATGATTGAATCGATGTCATCGGCGAAATCGGTGATAGTATCGTGGCCACCGTTAAACACGAATTGATCCGACCCGTTTCCGCCAGTCAGGATGTCATCGTCACGCCCGCCATTCAGGTGGTCGTTGCCATTGCCGCCAACCAGCAAGTCTTCTCCGCTGTTGCCATACATGCGGTCATGACCATTGCCGCCGTATAGTCGGTCGTGGCTGTTGGCGCCAATCATGCGATCGTTGCCCGCGCCGCCGATCAAGACATCGCGACCGTTCCCGCCGTGCAATAGGTCAACGCCGTCGCTACCGTATAGCCGATCGTGGCCGTTGCCCCCATACAGCCTGTCATTGCCACCGCCGCCATACATGCGATCGTTGCCCGCTTCGCCATATAGGCGGTCGTGGTAATTGCCGCCATACAGGCGATCATAACCTGTGCCGCCATACAAGACATCGCGCCCGTTTCCGCCGTATAGCTGGTAACCGATATCGCCGCCGAACAGGCGGTCGTTGCCGTTGCCACCAATCAGGCGGTCGGCCCCGTCGCCGCCGCTGATCGTGTTGTTTCCACGGTTCCCTGTCAGGATATTCGCTTCCGCGTTGCCCGTCAGATCCAGATGCCCCGCACCCAACAAGATTGCGTCGTCGATACCTGTCCCTAGCTCGGCGCTGCCCGACAGCGCCAGCTCGTACCCGCCTGCGGTCTGTTCGACGATGTCGACTTTGACATTCCCGTCCGACATATCAACGGTCAGCGCCGCCAGATCGTTTCCGTCCAGTGAAATTGTAATGGCGGCCATCTGGTCCGCTACCGACAAGGCATATCCACCAGCCGCGGCAGTCTGGGCCACGTTGTTCGCGTCGCTGATTTCAATGCCTGACAGGCCTTCGCCGATGCTATAAAAATTGTCGCCGTCGGAATCGAGGTAAGCCACGCCAGTGACAAAGGGATCTGTATTGCGCGCGCCGAAAACATTGGTGTTCACCGATCCGGTCAAATTCTGGACTCGTCCGTCGCGAATGCCGACGCCGATTTCGCTTTGGTTTTCGTCGAATGTCGCCGCGCGGTGGCCGGGGCTGCTATACAGCGTGTCGTAATGGGCCTGAATGATCTCCGCTAGGCTGCGGCCCGAGGTGGTGACCGCCGACAGGTTTTCGCGATAGGTTAGAACGCCAGTGTAATCCGATCCCGCTATTCGGCCGCCAATGCCCAGTGATCCCTCGCCCGCATGGTTGAACAGATGGGTGTCGATCATCCATTGGGTATGGCCGTCTGCAAGCCCCTCAAGATCAAGGTTGGGCGCCAGAACCTGCATCGGGGTCGTGAGCAGCGGCCCCCCCATTGCGGCGGTCACGCCGTCGTTTAGCCCAATGCCTTGCGCGCGGGCCTCGCTGGCGGGATCAAGGCGACCCGCGTTGATCAGTTCAATGAGATATTGTTCAGAAGCAGATAGGGTCATTGCATATCCTTCAACGGTGATGGGCGTCAGCCGATCGAAGGCATCCTAGCAAAAGGTGAACAAATCACCAACAACCGAATTCTAGAGCGGATTGACCTGTATAAACCCGACAGTCGCCGAAACCGCCTGCCGCGATTGGACGATGTCGCCGCCGGGGCGGTCGAGCCAATAGGTGTTGGTGAAACCAAACACGGGACCACGACAGGTTTCGGTGTATTTATGCGTCTCACGGGTGCCTGTCAGGTCTGCGATCTTGGCCGTTCCATCGGCGATGATTGTGCAGGTCATCTTGCGCAGGACGATCTGGTCTTCGCTATTGAGATAACTTTGGGTGCGGGTAACAATGCCCTGACCCTTGGCGAGCGCGGCGCGCACGCCCGAAACGTCAGCGCCCATCAAGTCTTCGTTCAGGCCACGGGTAGCGATCAGGATATCATCTTGAAACGTCAGGCTAACCTGACCGGGGCTGACCCAAGTAATCGTGTCGCCGTTTTCCGACAGGCGGCGCATTGGCGCGACCGCGTTGCGGCTGATGATTTTGACCAACAGCACCTCACCGGGGGCGGCGTCGGTCAGTTTGGGGGCAGGGGTAGCGGGTTTTGCTGAGGGGGCTGTGCCCAGACCGACCAAAGGTGCTATCTTGTCCTCGACAAGACGGCTGGCAAGGCTGCCTTCGTTCATCGGGCCGCAAGCGGTCAGCGTGGCGAGGGCGCCAATCAGAATGCTGCGCATTATCATCTCCAGAACCGGCCCCAGGTGTCGCCCATTGGCCCCGCGACATGGCCGTCGCGGACCACGTCATACAAACGCCCGTCAACGTTCAGTTTGGCCCCGCCGTCACGGCTAAGCGACGCAAGCGAGCTGTCGACGCCACCACGGCTGGCGGTGCCTGTGAAAAAGTCGACAGGCACGGTGACGCGGATGCCTTTGTCGAATGATCCTTCGCCGAATTCGTCAAACGGCATGTCGGTCAGGGTGAAATAGGCGCCGACCTTCCAGCCGTTGGCAAATTCGCGGTCCAGCGCGAATGTCGCCCCGACATCGCCCGCCAGATAGCGGCCAACGCTGACCGATCCGTGGAACCCGTTTTTGAACGCGTAATAGGCACTCAGGTGGCCGGTGATCGCCTCAAAGTCCTGAAACCCGAATCCCATGTCGAAATTGCGCTGGCGGGCATAGTTCAGCTCGGCGCCCACAGCCAGACGGCTGTCGACAGGTTTCCACAGCAGTTCGGTAGATACGCCGCCATACATGCGTTCCAGATAGCCCACGGTCACGCGGCTATACAGGTCGCGGGCAGGGCGGCCAAAATGGGTCAGGGTCAGGTCTGTCAGAACAGGCCCGCCGTGGACACCGTATTTGCCGCCATCGGTGCGCACATTGTGATAACTGTTTGGCGTCTCGGTGATCGGCGCGACCTCACGTTCGCCCAGCAGGCTTTGGCGGACACCGCCGCTCAGGATCAGGTTCGGCTGGAACTCATAGCGCGCGCGCAAGTCCAGACCGACATCGACCTGAACAGGGGCGTCGCCGTTGAATAACGTCAGTTCCGAATAAGGCCCCAAACCCCACGTGAACGCAGGCGCATCATTGGCGACAGCCGCAGGGGCGGCAACCGCCGCATCGGTAATTTCTGCACGCGCCAGCAGTTGCGCCGCCGCATCGGGCCGGTTTTCCAACGTTTCCAGATCAGCGCGGCTCAGCGTCGTGGCCGATAGCGCCATGCCCGATTGCACGGGCTCTAATGTGAAACGTCCGATGCCGTCCGGCATGACTTGGGTCAGGATACGGGCAACGCGGCCTTGGGCCTGTGCCTCGGACCGGTATTTGTCGTTTGAATAACGCACCCGAACGGTTGATCCTGTGACCTCGGCCCCGAGCAGGCGGATACCGTCAGCAGCAAGCGCCGCGCGCAACGCATCTGTTGCGGGGGTGGGCAATGTGCCTGCCCAACTGGCCGCGGCATTCGGATTGCCACGGGTGCGCACGGGCAGCGGTGCTTTTTCGACGCCGCTGACCAAGGCCCGCACGCGGGGGTTCAGATCAAAGGTCACACCAATCGCGGCCTCGGCCCCATACAGGTAGGCCGCGTCCAGCGTGATGCCGGGTTTGTAGTGATAGGTCAGGCCGACGTTGACGGGTGATTTGCTGATCAGCGTCCCGTTGTCGTTTTCGCGCAGGTAGGCATCGGATGAATATTCTGCCTTAAGGGTAAGTTTTTCGCTGGCCTGCCAACTGACCCCGCCAAAGAATGCGGCATCGCCGCGGAAAAATTGGCTGCCTGAGATCTCGCCACCGACGCCAAAGTCATTCTTGGGACGGGTTTCAAAACCTTCGGAGATAACACCCAGCGGGTTGGTAAACCCGTTTCTGGTGCCAAAGCGGCCCCAGCCCAGCCCTGCGGACGCAATGACGGTGTCGCCAAAGGACTTGGACGCAACAACATATTCCGAAGACAGTTTGCCAGTGCCCATAAAATCCTGAAGCCCCACTGATACGGCAGGGGTCCATGTGCCAAACTGCCCTTCGTCGATCAGCCGGTAGCGCAGGTCAAAACTGCGATCAAATGTGCCATCGGTGCCAACCCCGTTGTTTTCGGGAATGCCGGTATAGCGGAACGTGCCCGACAGGCGCGGCGTCAATTGAAAGCTGAAACTGGCGCGTTGTTGCTGGGCAAATACCCCCAAACTGCCGGTGACCTGCCCGTCCTTTGCCGCCTGCGCCGTTGGCATCTCGATCAGACCGGGCGTGCCATACAACGTATAGGTTGTCTCTTGGGCAGATGTGGCAGGCGCCATCAACACGGTGACGAGGGCGGTATATGAAACGATGCGGCGCATGTTGGCGGATCCTTGGGGCTGCTCTTGGGGCACTCTAACGCGCAATTGGCACCGGAAAAAGGGTTTTGGAGATGATTGTGTCCAGATCGGCACAAATCTTCGGACGGTTGTCTTGGGGGACGGGGCGCTAGACTCAATTCAACCCAGGTCCTAGGCTCTGGTCAAAGAGATTTTGATAACGGGGACGAATGACAATGACCAAACTGATACCACTGACATTTGCAGCCACCGCGCTGATGGCCACTGCCGCAATGGCAGGCGGCCACTGCGCGGCGGGCAAGACACTGACCGACGGCAAGTTCACAATCGCCACAGGCAACCCGGCCTATTACCCGTGGGTCATGGATGACGCCCCCGAGAGCGGCCAAGGGTTCGAGGCCGCCGTTGCCTATGCTGTCGCCGCCCAGATGGGCTTTGAGGCGGGCGATGTGGTTTGGGTCCGCTCGTCGTTTGACGAGGCGATCCAACCGGGCGCCAAAGATTTCGACGTCAACATGCAGCAATATTCGATCACCCCCGAACGTGACGAGGTCGTCGATTTCTCGGCGCCCTATTACACTGCGCCCATGGCGGTGCTTGTCAGTCCGGGTGCGGTGGACACAGCGCCAACCATGGCAGCCCTGAAGGGTTTGAAATGGGGCGCGGTGGGATCGACCACGGCTGTGGCCAAGCTGACTGATGTGGTCCAGCCCGACAGCGATTTGTTGCTATATGGTGACAATGCCGACGTGAACGCGGCGATGTCCGCCAACCAGATTGACGCGGCCTTGTTTGATCTGCCCACCGCGTTGTTCCTGAGCGCCGTGATGATCGAAGGGTCCAAAGTCATCGGACAGTTCCCTGCCGATGCGGGTGACAACCCCGACCGGTTCGGCATGTTGTTAGAGGACGGCAATCCGCTAAAGGCCTGCGTTGACGAGGCCTTGGCCGCGATGACCGAAAACGGCACATTGGCGGCGATCGAGGCCGAGTGGCTGCAAGACACAACCGGCGTGCCGTTGATCAAGTAAGATGACGTCGCATCATGCGGCGGGGCAGACCCGCCGCCAAGCTTACGAATCCCGTCAACGCCGCCGGTCGGTGATCATCGCGGCCAGCAGCACTGTGCTGGTTGTGCTGGCGCTTGTGCTATTGGTGCCGCTGACGCCGGGTTGGGACAAAGTGCAAAAGAGCTTTTTCAACGGGGCGGTTCTGGCCAAGTCATTCCCCAAACTGCTGGACGCGTTCAAGATCAACATCATGATCTTTGCGTGGTCCGCGCCCGCGATTGCGATCCTCGGGCTGTTGATAGCACTTGCGCGCGACGTGAAATCGCCCGCGTTGTTTCCGCTGCGGATATTCGGGGCGGTGTTCACGGATGTGTTTCGCGGGGTGCCTGTGATCCTGACAGTCTATCTGATCGGGTTCGGCATTCCGGGGCTGGGGCTGCCGCGCCCGTGGAATTCGCCCTATATCTGGGGATCGCTGGCGCTGATCCTGACCTATTCCGCCTATGTCGCCGAGATTTTCAGATCCGGCATCGACAGCGTGCATCACAGCCAACGGTCCGCTGCCCTGTCGCTGGGCCTGTCGGAACGCCAAGCCATGCGCGACGTGATCCTGCCGCAAGCGATCCGCAATGTAGTGCCAAGCCAGATGAACATGTTGATCGCCCTGCAAAAGGACGTGTCGCTGCTGAGCTTTATCGGGCCGGTCGAGATTTTCCGCCAAGCGGGCGTGTTCAAATCCCTGCTGGCCAATTTCACGCCTTACGTGGGCGCCGCGATCATATTCCTGATCGTGACCATCCCCGCCACGCGCTATGCCGACTACCTGATGGCGCGCCAATCAAGGGAACGGCGCTAATGGCAAAGCTGGAACTGCGATCCGTCGTCAAACGGTTCGGTGACAATACAGTTTGCGACGGCATTGATCTGGACGTCGAGGCGGGCCAGATGGTGTGCCTGATCGGCGCGTCGGGTGCGGGCAAATCGACGTTGCTGCGCTGTATCAACCTGCTGGAGCCGATTGAGGACGGCGAAATCTGGCTGGACGGCGCGGACATCTCGGTCCCCGGTCTGGACCCGCAGACCGTGCGGTCGCGCATTGGCATGGTGTTCCAAAGCTATAACCTGTTCCCGCATATGACCGCGCTTGAAAACGCGATGCTGGCGCCGCGACGGGTGCGGGGGGCGACCCGTGTGCAGATCCAGCCTCAGGTCGAGGCCCTGTTCGAGCGGTTCAATCTGGCCGACAGGATGCACAACTACCCCGACCAGCTGTCGGGGGGGCAACAACAACGCGTCGCAATTGTGCGTGCGCTGGCGATGCAGCCCGAGGTGATGTTGTTTGACGAAATCACATCCGCGCTGGACCCGCAATTGGTCGGCGAGGTGCTGGATGTGCTGCTGGCGCTAAAACAGCAAGGCATGACCATGGTGCTGGCCACCCACGAGATGGGGTTCGCCCGCGAGGCCGCCGACAAAGTCTGTTTCCTAAAAGACGGGCGCATCATCGAACAGGGCCCGCCCGCCGACCTATTTGGCGCGCCCAAAATGCATGAGACCCAAGAATTCCTGGCACGAACGATCAAATAGCCCCCGCGCGATCGAATTCAGCTGAACCGCAGGGCAGATGTTGCGCGGGATGGAGCAAGGTTTTTGTTCGCAAAAGGTGCGAATTGCCGCGTGGCTTGTGTCGGTTCACCTTAGCGATTAGGCATCATATCTAGCGCCTGTGACAGGAACACATGATGACGACCCAGACAGTTCAGACCACCCCGATAGACGGACAAAAGCCCGGCACCTCGGGTCTGCGCAAGAAAACGGCTGTGTTTCAGCAAGCGGGGTATCTGGAAAATTTTGTGCAATGCATTTTCGATGGGACCGGCGGGGCTGTGGGCAAGACCTATGTCGTGGGCGGGGACGGTCGGTTCTTTAACCCCGAGGCGATTGCCACGATTATCCGGATGGCCGCAGCCAATGGCGCGGCCCGTTTGATTGTGGGGCAGGGCGGTATCTTGTCCACGCCCGCCGCGTCCCACCTGATCCGGAAATACAAGACCGACGGCGGGATCATCCTGTCCGCCAGCCATAACCCCGGCGGTGCGCAAGCCGATTTCGGGATCAAATTCAACGCAGCCAACGGCGGCCCCGCCCCCGAGAAAATCACCGACGCGATCTATGCCAGAACTCAAGAGATCACGCAGTTCAAGATATCGAACAGCCCCGCATGTGACATTGAAACGCTGGGGTCGTTTGACGTGGACGGCTGTATCATCGACGTGGTCGATCCGGTCGCCGATTACGAGGCGTTGATGGCAGGCCTGTTCGACTTTGATGCGATCCGGTCCATGTTCAAAGGCGGGTTCCGGATATGCTTTGACGCGATGCATGCGGTCACCGGCCCCTATGCTACGCGAATTCTGGAACAGAATTTGGGCGCGCCCGCGGGGTCGGTGATCAACGCGGTCCCGTCCCCCGATTTCGGGGGCGGGCATCCTGACCCCAATCCGGTTTGGGCCAGCGAGCTGGTCGCGATTATGGACGCACCGGACGCGCCCGACTTTGGCGCGGCCTCGGACGGGGACGGCGACCGTAACATGATCATGGGCAAGGGCACGTTTGTGTCGCCCTCGGACAGTCTGGCGCTGCTGACGGCCAATGCCCATATGGCGCCCGCCTATCAAGGCGCACTGGCGGGGGTGGCGCGGTCCATGCCGACCAGCCGTGCCGTTGATCTGGTCGCGGACCGGCTGGGCATCGCCCGTTTCGAGACCCCGACAGGGTGGAAATTCTTTGGCAACCTGATGGACGCGGGCAAGGTAACCCTATGCGGCGAAGAAAGCGCGGGAACAGGGTCCGACCACATTCGCGAAAAAGACGGGTTGTGGGCGGTGTTGTTGTGGCTGAACATTCTGGCCCGCGACGGGCGCGATGTTGTGCAGCTGCGGTCGGATCACTGGCGCACCTATGGACGTCACTATTATTCACGCCACGATTACGAGGCCATCCCCACCCCAGCGGCCGAGGCGTTGATGACTGCGCTGCGCACCGCCTTGCCGGATTTGGCAGGCACGATGGTCGCGGGATTGCAGGTCAGCGCGGCAGATGATTTTGCCTACCGTGATCCGGTTGATGACAGCGTGGCACAAGGGCAGGGGGTGCGGATATCGTTTGCTGACGGATCGCGCGTTGTGATGCGCCTGTCCGGCACCGGCACCCAAGGGGCCACACTGCGCGTCTATCTCGAACGCTATGTCGCCGCCGACGGCGACCATACCCTAGACCTGCAAACCGCCCTTGCCCCCGTGATCGACGCGGCAGAGGCGCTGGCGCAGATCCAAACCCACACAGGCCGCAAACGCGCCGATGTGATTACCTAAAGCCCGCCAAGACCTGGTTTGGTTTGCGTGCGTGTCGCCGCCACTCAGCCCCAGGCTGGAAAAGCGCCGTCGCTTTGGAACGAATGGTGGTCTGGACGCGCCTTTGGGCGGGGATCACCTCATCCTTTTCGGATCTATCGCCAAGGCGCAGGGGTCATTCGACCCTTTAATGCTTCTAGAAAGGCAGTTGTTCGGGCAGCACGTCCGAACCGGTGGCCCAACAAAGCGACGATATCCGCGTCCGGCGCCATATATTCTGGTAGCACACAGACCAGTTTTCCCGCTTTGATGTGTGGCATTACATCCCATTCGGAGCGCAGGATGATCCCCCGCCCATCTACCGCCCAAGCAACGGCTGCCCCGCCATCGTTCGTTGAATATCGGGGCTTTATCCGGATATGAGCCGTTTGATCGCCCCGTTTTAGCCGCCACATCGTTACGTCTTCGTTGTTTTCTCGGATTGCGATGCAGTCGTGCTGGTGCAGGTCGTCAGACAAAAGGGGCATGCCCCTGTGTTCAAGGTATCCGGGGGCCGCACACAACAGACGTCTATTGGGCGCGAGCCGATGGCGTATCAACTCAGAATCCGGCAGGTCACCGATGTGGACAACCAGATCAAAGGCATCCCCCGATTCAGAAATTGGGGCGTCGGAAAGCAGCAAATCAACACTGACTTTAGGATGGATTTGACAAAACTCGGATATGATAGGCGCCACGTAGACCCGGCCAAAATTCAATGGCGCGACCACTCTCAACTTGCCCGCAATATGCTCGCGCTGTGCATCCAAATCAGTTTGCAAATCTTCCAAGTCCGCCAGAACCAGGCGGCCACGATCCGCGATCATCTCTCCTTCGGCAGTCAATGAAAGATGCGGTGCCCTGACCGCCAGTCTCATGCCGGCGCGCTGTTCGATGTTGCTCAGCCGTTGTGAGACCGCCGAGGCCGTTACATCCAGTTTGCGGGACAGCTCTGCCAGATTCTGGCAAGTGGCCATTTGCACGACAAAGCGAAGGTCCTCGGTGGTAATCATGTAGATGTGCCTAATGAGATGATGAAGTATGCATGTATATCAATCTAAACTCTATCATGCCATCGGTCGAGGAGGGCAAAACAGCAAAGTGAAACCAAATGAACATATCCGAGGAAACTCCCCGACTGGTGTTGGACCAAGACCGGTTGGAACAAAACGCGGCCCGTTTTTTGAAACGCGCCGAAGACACAGGTGTGTTGCTACGCCCGCACCTGAAGACAGCCAAATCTTTGCAAGTCGCCGATGTCGCCACCGGCGGGCGCAAATCTGGCATCACAGTTTCCACGCTAAAGGAGGCGGAATATTTTGCGGCTAACGGATACTCGGACATTCTCTATGCCGTCGGAGTCACGCCCAACAAATTTGGGATGGTTCAGCAGATCCAGATCACTACCGGCCAGATAATTACGCTGATCACCGATGACCTTTCGGTGGCCCATGCCGCTGTTGCGTTTTCAGATAGTGCAGACGTTCCACTGGAATTCCTGATCGAAATCGATTGTGGCGAGCATCGCGGCGGCCTCGATGCCCACAGCGAAGACTTGTTGCAGATCGCATCTGTATTTGACCGCGCAAAAAACGTGACTTTGCGCGGCGTGATGACCCATGCTGGGCACTCCTACACGACCGATGATCCTTCCGAAATCGCCGAGATCGCAGAAGCCGAGAGGCAGGCGGCAGTGACGGCTGCTAAAAGGTTGCGCGCGGTCGGGTGCCCTTGCGATGTCGTGAGTGCGGGCTCGACCCCGACGTTTCTGTACGGTCGGTCCTTCGAAGGGCTGACTGAAATGCGTTGCGGGGTCTACCTGTTCTATGATTTGGCTCAGCAATCACGGGGAATTTGCGGTTTGGATGAAATCGCCATTTCCGTGCTTGCGACTGTTATTGGTCACAACCGTCCAAATGGGCTCGTTACGATTGATGCCGGTGCCCTTGCACTGTCCAAGGATACAAGCGCCAACACATTCAATCCCGATGCCGGGTTTGGCTATGTTTGCAATCCAGACACTTGCCAGCGGTTAGGGGAACTTTCGGTTCGGACGGTTCATCAAGAACACGGCACAATACCCGTCCCGAATGACAGTTGGTTCGAAAGCCTGCCAGTCGGATCACAAGTTCGAATTCTCCCCAATCACGCTTGCCCGACCGCGGCCGCCTTTGACAGCTATTTGGTCATGCAGAACAGGTCGCAAGTCGCGGAATGGGCTCGTGTCAATGGATGGTAAGGCGCGTGTCATGATCCCAGTGTTCACCGAAAATGCCGCAGCACCCGCAGGGCATTATGTCCAGGCCATGAAATCCAACGGATTCATCTTTGTGTCGGGGATTCTCGGCATTCATCGGCATGACAAAGAAATCACGTTGCGCAGCTTTGAAGATCAAACCCGGATATGTCTGCAAAACCTGGAAGCAATTCTGGCGGCCGCCGATGCCGGGCTTGGCGATGTCGTCAAGACCACGATCTATCTGGACGACGTCGCGAATTGGGCGATAGCAAACACAATATATGCCGAGAAATTCGGTGCGCATCGAGCTGCGCGCGCCATTGTACCAGTGCCGGGGCTGCATCATGGGCTGGGGATTGAAATTGAAGCGATCGCAGTGGCGGTCTAAAATTCTGCGCCGCCCCTCGTGCCTTTGCCGCGTAATGTAGATTATGTTATATTTTGCCATGCAGAATAAATGATCTTATGGCTGAAGCGTGCCTAGATACGAACAGCCATCCTGCGACCGTCTGTGGAACTTGGGACGCCGGTTAGGTTATTTAAATTGAGGGCACATTCACTTGTCTCATTAGGATTTTTACTTTAACGAACTGTTAATTAAGATTGTTTTCTGGCAGTCCATTCTAGGAGTGTTTTCTGCGTTCAAGCACTGCACAAAGTTAAAGAAAGCTATCCATGAACAGAATGGTCAAACGTGGTGACGCCTACAACGCTTGCGATGCCGAAGTTATTGTAAAGAAAAGCATTTATTCAAACTATGGTAAGCGTGGTTTTGACATTGCATTAAGTTTGCTCGTCGCACCTATTGCCCTGCCTCTCATCATCATTTCGGCCGCCTTGGTTCGTTTGGACGGCGGTCCTGCATTCTTCAAACAGCCTCGCATTGGCAAGGACGCAAGAGTATTTTACTGTCTCAAATTGCGTACGATGCACGTCGACGCCGAAAACCTGCTGTTGGAAATGCGCCGTGCCGATCCAGATGTCGATCATGAATGGACGGTCTACCAAAAGCTTAAACATGATCCCCGGATCACAAGGTTGGGCAAGTTTTTGCGCGTGTCCTGCCTTGATGAGTTGCCACAGTTTATCAACGTTCTTGTTGGCGACATGAGCTACTTTGGCCCGCGCCCGTTTTTGCCCGATCAATTGGACCTATATCGCGATGCCGGTGGTGTTGCGTATTTCAAGATCCGCCCAGGATTGTCTGGCCCATGGCAGGTATCACAACGAGAAGAGTCAACATTTGTTGAACGGATCGGGTTTGATACCGACTATTATCTCGACCTATCACTGTGGACAGATCTTAAACTGATGATCAAAACCATAGGTGTCGTGTTTCTGTTGCGCGGGCGGTAAACACCCGATGAAGTGCCTTCAGGTTAACAGCTTTCACCATGTTCGGGGTGGATCGGACCAAGTCTATTTTAATACGTCAGGGTTGTTAGGCGCGCGCGGACACTTTGTCAGAAATTTTGCCGCCTCTGATCCAAAAGACCCGCCAAGTGCGGATGCACGTTTCTTTCCTGCGGCCAAGGTTGGTGAACGCCATTTGCGGGATCTACCCGCGTATATCTACAGCCGTCAGGCCAAGACAAAAGTTTCCGAATTCCTTGCACATCACGGTCAGTTTGATGTGGCGCATCTGCACATTTATTACGGTCGGCTTACCACGTCTATTTTGAATCCGTTGCGCGCAAAATGTGGTGCGATTGTGCAGACCCTGCACGAGTATAAATTGGCCTGCCCCGTCTACACGTTAGAGCGCGACGGAAACCCCTGTGAGATTTGTGTGACAAACGGGCCTCTGAATGCCGTGCGTTATAGATGCAAAAACGGATCGTTCGCAGCTTCTGCTGCAATGTATGCCGAATTTCGGATTTCGCGCGCGTTGGGAGACATTTCCAAAATCGATACCCTAATCTGTGTCAGCGATTTTCAACGGGCGCTTTTGGAACGTGCTGGCGTGCCAGAAACAAAATTGACTACGCTTCACAACTTTGTCGATACCACTGATATCCGCGTCAGTAGGCTATCAGAAAAACGGTCCTACATTCTATATTTTGGTCGGATCGAACAATTGAAAGGGATCAAGACCCTTATTCTTGCAGCCAAGCAAAGCGGTGCTGAATTGGTGATTGCGGGCGACGGGACATGGACCCAACAAATGAAAGAGCAAATTAAGGGCACTGACGTGCGGTATGTCGGATTTCAGACGGGCGACGCGCTTGCGACATTGATCCGCGAGGCACGCGCAGTCGTTGTGCCGTCAGAATGGTATGAGAATTGCCCAATGTCCGTTTTAGAAGCAAAGGCCGCAGGAACCCCTGTCATTGGCGCCAACATCGGCGGCATTCCTGAATTGATCCGCGATGGGGTTGACGGGCTCTTGTTTCCGTCCGGAGATGTGGCCGCCTTGGCCAAGGCCCTCGAACGGGTGGCCGAAGCCGACATTTCAGAGTGGGGCACAGCAGCGCGCAAGGATATCGACGCTCGGTTTTCGGCCGACCAACATTATGATCGATTGGTGGAAATCTACCGCCAAGCACAAGCCAAACGAAGGTCCAAATGACAAAAATCGCTGTAATAGGAACCGTTGGCGTACCGGCCTGCTACGGGGGTTTTGAAACCTTGGCCGAAAACCTTGCCCTGTTTAACCAGCGCCTTGCCACGCCGCATGATTTGACTATCGTTTGCTCTGGCAAGGCTTACAGCCACCATCCGGATCACTTTGCGGGTGCCAAGTTGAGCTACATTCCTTTGTCAGCCAATGGTGCCCAAGCCATCCCCTATGACATCTGGAGCCTGCTGCGGGTGTGCAGGCAACGCCCCGATGTCATCTTGCTGCTTGGTCATGCGGGTGCGTATGTCTTGCCGCTTTTGCGATTGTTCACCCGTGCGCGGTTTGTGACAAATGTTGACGGAATCGAATGGAAACGGGACAAATGGGGCTGGCTTACCAAACAGATTATTCGCCTCGGCGAGATTATGGCCGCGCGGTTTTCGCATGAGATCATTGCAGACAACCATGGGATCGCGGACCATGTTCAATCGCAATACGCCAAGCCATCCCATGTGATCGCCTATGGCGGGGATCATGCGGTTGAATTCGAACCCAAACCGATCCGCCCTGACCTGAATTTGCCACAACGTTTTGCGTTCAAAGTTGCGCGGATCGAACCTGAAAATAACATCGAAATGGTCCTTCAGGGTTTTGCTGATTTCGGCGAACTTCCTCTTGTCGTGATCGGGAACTGGAAAAACAGCACCTATGGCGTTGATCTGGTTGAACGTTTTGGCAGCCTTCGGAATATGCACCTGATTGACCCGATTTACGATTTGCAAACCCTGTACGACATTCGCCGAAGCGCGCAGCTATATGTCCATGGTCATTCGGCGGGCGGTACGAACCCGTCACTTGTAGAAGTCATGCATTTCGGGGTGCCAATCCTCGCGTTTGACTGCGCATTCAACCGCCACACCACGGCGGATGCTGCGACCTATTTCAAGGACGCAGCCGATCTGACAAACAAGCTGGCCGAGGGCACTTTGGAAGACGGGGCCAAGATGCGCGAGATCGCGCAAGATCGCTATACGTGGGACGTGGTTGGAAAGGCTTACTTTGATTTGCTAAGTACCGTCTAAGGGAGCCGGGCCAACAAAGTTACAACACCCCAAAGCCGCTTGGACATTGTCACGGCCTGCGTGCATCAACAGATGCAATATCGACAGGCTGGGGTCAGACACTTTGGTTAGATCTCGAACGGCGCCTAGGTCAGGCTCTAACATGGCGAAACCCGCGCCAAATTGCCTAAGGACGTCAGCAGTGTACAAGGCACTCCCGCTGGACGGGTTCAGATAACACCCTGCGCCCAATCCTCGCGTCAAAAGAGCCGCCCGCGCATTCATGCGCGTCGCGGGGTCCGCAATTTCGCGCACCTGTGTTTCATGGGCCAGCAGGTCAGCGTCCACAGTCGCGATGGGTGTCGTGATCCCTAAATGCTGTGCAAGCAGGATGATCGAGGCTGTATTGAACTGGTCGAGATTTGTCGCGTCACTCTCGACTGTGGCGACCACCAGCCCAATGGTTTCGTCAAAATGGGCCGCACGCCGGTAACTGTTTGTGATCCGGTCAATCAATTGGCGCCGCCATTTGGCATCGTTGGAAACCAAGACGTCACAGATATCAACATGTGACGATTGGCCTGAAATACTGGGACCAACCCAAGTGACTTGATTGCCGATCACCATCCGGTTGCGTGTTATCCAGCTCTTTTTGCGATGGGCAACATGGCCATAGGGCAAGAACACATCACTGGCATTAATGAGTTGGAAATACCCGATATAGGGCCAGAAATAGGGCTGCATGACCGCCGCCGTTTTTTGCGGCACCATTGTCATATTAGTCCACCCATTGACCGGGAAAGACTGTTGTCGGGTTGTCCCGGCGAATGCCCGCAATTTTGCGAAACTCCCCTGTGTTAGACACAGGTTCAATACAGGTCCGGAATTCGCCAGTGCCATAATACTGTCCGTCCAACCCCAGCAACGTGCCTGCTACATAGTGGGTCAAGACCTCGCCACTTTGTAATCCGGCAAGCCGCCTTTGAGGTTCCCACCGCTGCAATACAAAATCGCACAAGTCGAAACGATCAAAGAGCTGATCCCACGCGCCGGCTTCCATGACTGGACCCGCGAAAATGCTCTGGCTCTTGCCCAGTCGGCGATGCTTG
>CAXIAS010000001.1:0-113985 GCA_964022195.1 uncultured Roseobacteraceae bacterium | reverse complement strand
AGGCTTCTTCGTGATCGCGCGGCTCGACCGAGGCATGTAGCACCTCGGGGTTGGCCATGCGCACGGCCTGACCGCGTTTGTCCGAAGCATCAACAACAGCCAACGCCAGACCGACCCCCAACTGCGGGGCGGCCAAGCCGACACCGGGCATGGCGTCCATCGCTTCGACCATTTCATCCCAAATCGCGCGGATGTCATCGGTAATTTCAAGCACCGGGACGGCTTTGGTGCGCAGCGCTTTGTGCGGATACATTACAAACGGTCGGTGGGTCATACGGCCTCTGGGTGGTCAATGCACAGGACACCATCCAAATGGTCCCGCTCGTGTTGAATACAAACCGCGTGAAATCCGTCGAAATCGGCTCGCTGGAACGCCCCATCCAGACCCTGCCATTGTAGGGTAATCCGGTCGGGGCGGGCGACATGGCTGGTCTGGTTTGGGATAGAGAGGCACGCCTCTTCGTTCACAACTGTTGTGGCGCTGCTATCCATAATCTGCGGGTTCACGAAAACACACGGCGTGGGGACACCGGTTTTCCAGTCGGCATCCATGACAAACAACCGCTGGGATAGACCCACCTGCGGGGCGGCCAGACCGCGGCCCTTGGCCTGATACATGACGTCCAGCATATCATGCGCGGATTTTGCAAGAACCGTATCAAACACAGTGACAGTTTCACACAACTGACGCAGCACCGGATCGGGTATCAGGCGCAAATGCATCTAGCCGCGCGCCAATTCGCGTTTCAGTTTCTGCATCTTGCGGGTGATCATCTGCCGCTTCATCGGCTTGAGGTAGTCAATAAACAGCTTGCCATCAAGGTGATCTATTTCGTGCTGGGCACAGGTGGCCCACAACCCTTCAAAAGTTTCTTGCTGTTCTTTTCCGTCCAGGTTTGTCCACGACACTTTTACCGACGCAGGGCGCTCGACCTCGGCATATTGGTCGGGGATGGATAAACACCCCTCGTCATATGTCGACAGCGCGTCAGAGCACCAGATGATTTGCGGGTTGATCAGCACCATCGGCTCGGGCGTCGCGTCGTCTTCTTTGGCACAATCCATTACGAAAATGCGTTTCATCACGGCCACTTGCGGGGCTGCCAGCCCGATACCCGGCGCGTCATACATGGTTTCCAACATGTCGTCGGCCAATTGGCGCGTGGCATCATCCACCACCTCAATGGCAGAAGTTACCTTTTTCAGGCGCGGGTCGGGGTGGATCAAGATCGGTCGAATGCTCATGCCAAGTGATCTAGCCCTTGCATCCCGATCCTGCAAGCCGCACCCTGCCCGCAATTCGAAAACCGGAGACCCAGACATGACATTCGATAAAACACCAGACCGCCGCGGCACCCACTGTGTTAAATGGGACGGCATGGAGGCGCTCTATGGCGTATCCCCCGACGACGGGATCGCGATGTGGGTGGCGGACATGGAATTCCAACCGCCGCAATGCGTGCAGGATGCAGTCAAGGCTATGCACGACCACGGGGTCTACGGATATTTCGGCGACGACAGCAAATACAAAGCCGCCATCAGCTGGTGGATGTCGAACCGCCACGGCTGGGACATTGATCCGTCATGGGTGTTTACGACCCATGGGCTGGTCAACGGTACCGCACTATGCGTCGACGCGTTCACCGCCCATGGTGACGGAGTTGTGCTATTCACACCTGTCTACCACGCGTTTGCCCGCGTTCTACATGCGGCAGGGCGCGAGGTTGTTGAATGCGAACTGGTGAATAACGACGGGCATTACGAATTCGATTTCGACACCTATGATGCGCAAATGACGGGCAATGAGCGGATGTTGATCCTGTGTTCGCCCCACAACCCCGGTGGCCGCGTCTGGACGCGGGCCGAATTACAGGCCGTCGCGGCCTTTGCCAAACGGCACGAACTGATCATCATCTCGGATGAGATTCACCACGACCTGACCATGCCCGGCCACACGCACATTCCGATGGCCCATATCGAAGGGATCACCGAGCGGCTGGTCATGATGACTGCGCCCAGCAAGACGTTCAACATCGCTGGTAGCCACGCGGGCAATGTTATCATCGAAGACCCTGATCTGCGCGCCCGATTTGCAGGGCGGATGGCCGCGATGGGGATATCCGCCAACAGCTTTGGTATGCATATGGTTACTGCTGCCTATTCACCCGAAGGGGCGGCTTGGGTCGATGAGTTGCGCATTTATCTGGATGGCAACCGGCAATTGTTTGACGACGCGGTCAACGCGATCCCCGGGGTGCGGTCCATGGGGCTGGAATCAACCTATCTGGCTTGGGTCGATTTTTCCGGGACAGGTATGACCCGCGAAGAATTCACCGACCGTGTCCAAACCGGTGCCAAGATCGTGCCCAACCACGGTCCCAGCTTTGGCAAGGGTGGGGACGCGTTCTTGCGCTTCAACCTCGGCACCAACCGCGCACAAGTCCAAGAAGCGGTAGACCGCCTGCAAGCCGCGTTTAGCGATCTGCAATAGGATTAGCGGGGATCAGGCCCGCAGGCACAAAGTCAGGCAAGGCAAAGTCCGCAGGGGCTTTGTCTGCAACAGCATGAAGCCACTTGAATTCGAACATCCGAACATCGCCGTCCACTTCGGACCCGATGATTAGACACTGGTACATATGGCGCGCGCCATCATAGATTTCGACACGACCGCGCAGCTTGTCCCCGAGGTCCGCGTCGATAGAAAACCCGCCATCCCAGAACTTGTGGATACGGTATACGTCGTCACCGTCATGGACGCATAGCCGACCGCCACGTTTGATCGCAGCCTTGCGGGCCGCATCCAACCCCAACCTGACCGCCTCTGGTAGATAATCATTCATGTGTTCACACCTCGTTTGTCCATTAAATGAAACGAGAAAGGTAAAAATCAGGTGACATCTCGTCACATGATTGGGGTGCCCGGCTGAAAGTCCTTAATCTCAGGCCGTAGCTTTGGGGCGCAGCACATGAGGTTTGGCCGCGTCATACAGCGCACTATCAGGAAATCCGTGATTTTCGGACAAGGCAGGCCCCACCAAAATCAACGCTGTGCGGGTGATTTTGGCGGCGCGGACTTGTTCACGCACGCTCATCAAAGTGCCGCGAATGATCTGCTGATCCGGCCAACCGACACGGTAAATGACGGCGACGGGGCAATCCTCGCCGTAATAAGGCGCCAGCTGACGCTCGATCTCGCGCAGGGCCCGAATGCCCAGATGGATCGCAAGGGTCGCACCAGTGCGTGCGAAATTCTCAAGCGTTTCGCCCTCTGGCATCCCTGTCGATTTCATCGACATGCGGGTCAACACGATGGATTGGGCAACCTCAGGCACGGTCAATTCCGTGCCCAAAGCCGCCGCAGCGGCGGCATAGGCAGGGACACCGGGAATGATCTGATAATCGATGCCTTCGACTTTCAACCGACGTATCTGCTCGGCAATCGCGCCGTATAGCGATGGATCACCCGAATGCACACGGGCCACGTTCTGGCCTTTGACATGGGCTGCGACAATCTCGGCGTGGGTGTCGTCCAACGTCATTGGGGCCGTGTCCATCACACGCGCGCCTTCTGGGGCGCAGGCAACCACAGCCTCTGGCACCAAAGACCCCGCATACAAGCACACAGGACATTCGCCAATCACGCGCGCCGCCTTGAGGGTCAACAATTCAGGATCACCGGGACCCGCACCAATAAAGAAAACGGTCATACTAAGAAGCCTCCTCAGGCTGATATGGGTCGTGGCGTTTGTCGGTCAGATCGCCGTCAATCTTGCGGGCATAGCCGCGCGGCGTGAACATGCGCGGGCCCTCGCCCAGATGCGCCAAACGCGAATTGCTGGACCCGATCAGAACGACCGTCAGCATGTCGACCTCGTCCACTTCTAGCTGATCCAAACGGCGATAGCGCACGTGTTCCTCTGGTCGGCCCAATGAACTGGCAAGCATCACAGGCGTATCCGCAGGGCGGTGCTGCAACAGGATGTCGCGGGCCTCGGCCAGCAATGTGCGGCGGGTTTTAGAAACAGGGTTATAGAATGCGATCACAAAATCGCCCTCGGCAGCGGCGTTCAGACGGCGAATGATGTCGTCGCGCGGCGTCAGCAGGTCCGATAGGCTGATGGTGCAGAAATCATGACCCAATGGCGCACCCGCACGGGCCGCAGCCCCCTGCAACGCGCTGACACCGGGCGAGCAGACGACATCAACACGGTGGGCGGCGTCAGACACGCCCTCCTCATCCTCGGACCGGTCCAGCAATTCGAACACAAGCGCGCCCATTGCATAGATGCCCGCATCCCCCGAACAGACCAGCGCGACGTTCTTGCCCTTGGCCGCTTGCTCCAACGCATAGCGGCAGCGGGCCTCTTCGCCGCCCAATGGGAAATCGGATCGTTCCTTGCCAATCGCCAAAGGACCCAGCAGGTCGATGTATAGGCCGTAGCCCACCAGTTCTTCGGCTTCGGCCACAAGGCGCGATACCTCGGGCGTCCGCCACGCCGCCTGCCCGGGTCCGATGCCCACAACAGACAAACGGCCCCGCGAGCGGCCCGAAAATTCGGTGATCGGCGCATCGCTGCGGGCAACCGCACAAGTGGCATTCGCTGTCTTTTGCTTTTCCACAACCAACTTGCCCGCACAGGCCAAGGCTGCCCCTTCGCTGACCCCATGACAGCCCACTTCGGCAAAAACGACATCCGACGGGTTGGCCAATTTGTCCGCGTGCGCTTCTAATTCGGCGGCAGTGAACAGGCGCAATGGCACGTTCAGGCGGCGCGCGACCTCGTTCATCGCAGGCTCGTCACCCTTCAGGTCGATGGAAGCGACACAAGCTACCGCACCTTGGGCGATATTATTGTCCGCAAGGGTCTTGGACACCAGCTCCCACAGCTCTTGTGGATCAGCATTACGCGCACAGCCAAGTCCGACAACGTGCTGTTGCGGATGATACACCAATCGGGTGTCGCCCCCCTCTTCGGGCGCTTCGGTGACGCAAATTTCAACATTTCCGGCGGTGTCCTCAAGGTCGAAAATGTTCACACCTGTGAACTTTACACCCTCGCCCGCCAACATCGCGGCCATCGCGGATTTCGCATCTTGCGGGTTCGCCAACCGATATCCAACAGGTGGCGCATCCAGCGCAACGCCCATGGCCACATCGCCCGCAGTGGTCACAGCAGACACAGCACCCAACGCGTCGGCAATTGTCGACGCCAAACGATTGGCCCCGCGATGCCCCCCCAATAGCGGCACAACAACCGACCCGTCGTCCGAGACCGACACCACAGGCGGCTCGGTCGTTTTGTCCAACAAGAGCGGAGCCACAGCGCGGATTAAAATCCCGCTGGCGCAAACCCCAATCACGGGCACTCCCGCCGCGAACAAATCGCGGACATGATCCAGCGCATTTGCAAAAAACGCATCCGCCTGATCCACACGCCCCTCACGGCCATGGACCTTGGCACCGAGGGCGGCAGCAATCTTGTGGGCAACAGGCTCGCCCGAACGGGACAGCGCTAAAACGACGGGGGCTACAGCCATGGGTCGGCTCCTTTGGTGAGCAGGATCATTGAAAAATAGGGGGCCTTTTCAGGCGCATCAGCAAGCGGCAACACCACCTCTTGTGGCAAAGTCGCACGCTCGACGTAGACAGCGCGATCGGTCAATCCCAATGCGTCAATCACGCCGCGGATTTTGGACATGTGACGCCCGACCTTCATGATAACGACGCTCTCGGCACCATCAATACGCGCGCGCAACTCGGCCTCAGGCAAAGGCCCCGGCAAAACCGTCAACCGCTCATTTCGCGCGGCCAGCGGCATGCCCGCCCGCGCAGCACAAGCAGTAATCGACGTGACACCCGGCACGACTTCAACCTGATACCTGTCGGCCAAACGCGCATAAACATACATGAACGAGCCATAGAAAAACGGATCGCCCTCGCACAAACACACAACATCGCGACCCGCATCCAATGCCGCCGCGATGTCCGTCGCCCCTTGGTCGTAAGCCGCCTGCGCGGGTGCGCGCTCGACAGTCATGGGAACATCCATCACGATCTCTTGGGCGTCGGCAGAAATCAAATCAGCAGCAATAGAGCGTGCAAAACTGTCGCCCCCCGCGAGGCTTGGATAGGCCACAACAGCGGCCCCCTCGATCAAGCGCGCCGCACGCAGGGTCATCAGATCCGCGGCACCCGGCCCTAGGCCGACACCATATAAAACACCCGTCATAGGGTCCGCCCTTCATCTTGGCAAAAAAACTCACGCCGGAGGCCCCGATTCATCTTTTTACGAGGCTCCATTGCGTGACCGGCATTGCGGGTCTCCAACCGGTCAAGCGACCGACGGGTTCAGCGCGTTGGACCATGATCTTGACCAACTCACCACCATGCCTTTTGTGCAGGTCGATCAGCTGCACTTCGCTCTCGAGCGTTACGGCATTTGCCACCAGACGGCCCAAGGGGCGTAATGCAGCGAGCGATGCTGTAACGGTTTCTTCGCTTAGCCCGCCACCAATAAAAATCGCGTCCGGCTTTTCCAATCCGTCCAAGGCGGCGGGGACTTCGCCCTCGATCACCTCAAGTTTTGGTGCGCCCAAGGCCAAGGCATTTGCCCCTGCCATCGCCCGCCTGTCCGCGCGGGGTTCGATCCCGATGGCGCGGGCGTAACGCGCAGCGCGCATCCATTCGATTGCGACCGATCCAGACCCGCAGCCGATGTCCCACAACAACGCGCCGCGCATTGGCATCAGCTTGGCCAAGGTCGCGGCACGGACCTCTTGTTTGGTCATCGTCCCGTCGGATTGAAACAACACATCCGACAAGCCCGGAACGCGGGGCAAAAGGGCGGCGTCAGGGGCAGCAATGCATTCCACGGCGAGGGTGTTGAAGGCGGGCACCTCATGATTCCAACCTTCCGCCAGACCGTCAAACCGCTGCTCGTTCTCGCCGCCCATCGCCGCAAGAACCGTCAGTTTTGATCCGCCAAAGCCACGGTCCGTCAGAAATCTAGCGATCTGGGCGGGGGTTTGTGCGCCCGTTGTCAGCACCAATAAGCGCACGTCGGGTTGGATAAAGGCGATCATCTGCTCAACCGGACGGCCATGCACGGTCAGGGTTTCCACATCGGCCAATGACCAACCCATGCGGGCGGCGGCTAGTTGAAACGCTGACAGTTGCGGGTGATAGACGATCTGCGCTGGATCAATCGCGCGGCCAATGCGTGAGCCGACCGAGAACCACAGCGGGTCGCCCGTCACAAGGACCACAAGGCGGCGCCCGTGGTGGCTGTTGATCACGTCGATCATCGCATCAAACGGCGACGGCCACGCGATCCGCTCGGCCCCGATATCAGCGGCGAGTTTGTGGTGCCGATCCCCGCCGATAATGACCTCGGCGGCTTCGACCACGGCGCGGGTGGCGGGGGTCAACCCGTCCAGACCGTCTTCGCCAATGCCCACGATATGCAGCCAAGGGGTCATTGTGCATCCTCGGGCAGACCTGCGGCCAGCGCATTGACCGCAGCCGAGGCCATTGCCGAGCCGCCGCGCCTGCCGCGCAGGGCCACAAAATCACACCCGCGCGGGTTGGCGGCCAGCTCAGCCTTGCTTTCGGCGGCACCGATAAAGCCGACGGGAAAGCCAAGGATCACGGCGGGTTTCGGGCCGCCAGCGTCAATCAGTTCAAGCAGGTGGAACAGGGCCGTGGGCGCGTTGCCTATAGCCACAACCGCGCCATCCAGATGGTCGGCCCATTTTTCGACGGCCGCGGCAGATCGTGTGTTGCCGATTTCTTTGGCACGTGCGGGCACGTCCGCGTCGTTCAGTGTTACGATGACCTGATTGTCGGCGGGCAGATAGCGACGGATGATGCCCGCACCCACCATTTCGCAGTCGCACAGGATCGGTTTGCCCGCTTTCAGGGCCGCATGCCCAGCGCGATAGGCACCCGACGACCACGCAAGCCTATCAGCCACTTCGACCATTCCACACGCATGGATGACCCGTGTGATCAGTGGGTGCATATCCGTTTGGAACCGGTCCAGACGGGCCTCGGTCCGAACCGTGTCGAAGCTGGCGGCGTAGATCGCGCTAGGGTCTTTTACGTAAGGGCGCACTGAATGGGCTTTCGTTTGCGGCGACTATTGGAGCCTCCGGCGGGGGTTTTGGGGCCAAGTTGAAGTTAGGACTTGGGCGTTTTGCGCGCACTTTCCGGCCCATGCGGGTGATCGGCGTGGGGGTAGATCGCGTGCACGTGATCATGGTGGTGGTCATGATCGTGGTCGTGGTGATGATGGTGGTGGTCCGCCATTTCCAAACGGCAAACGCCGGTGCAGAAGGTATCGCAGAGTGCGCAGTCGGCCACGTTGGATCCCGGAGCCGCGGCGCCTTGACCCTCAACATGGTGGTGATGGCTTTCTTGGATTGCGCCGACTTCGGCCTCGAAGCCGAGGACTTGGGTGCGGTATTTGCACATCACGCAAGTGGGTGGGGGCACATCTCCAAAGGCGGGGTGTTGGCGCTGTTCGGGAGTGATGTGTTTGTGGTCACCGTTCGCAAAGGCGAGGACCTGTTCACGGTAGCCGCAGATGCCGCAGTTGGGCGGCGGTGTGGCGCCTGCTTGTTCAGTGATACGTTCGGCGAAAGTTTCCAGCACTTTGGGATGGTCGCCCAAGTAGCCTGCTTTGACAAATTGCATGTCGGGGTGTTCTGCGGCGACCTGATCGGTGAAGCCGTAGATGCGGTCGATCAGGATGCCAGAAAACAGGAAATACGGGAACACGATAACGCGTTTGTAGGGCAGCATCGCCACGTGTTGCAGGCACGGTTCGACCAGTGGGAAGGTCACGCCGGAATAGCCGACTTCGGCCCAGCCAAAGCCCATGCCTTCTTGCAAAAGCCGCGCGATTTTGGACACGTTGCCGTTGGCGTCAGGATCAGACGCGCCGCGCCCGATGACCACGAGGCAGGTGTCGGTCAAGGCCATTTCGCCAAGTTCGGCGTTGGCTTTGTCCACGGCCTCTTGGATGCGGCCTGCGGCGGCGGCGACCATTTTGGGGTCAACGCCCAGCTCGCGCCCGTAGCTGATGTCGACACCGTGTTGCGTCGCGTAGGTGTTCAAGACTGTTGGGATGTCGTTTTTGGCGTGCATTGCGGCGAACAACATGCCGGGCACCGCGAGGATACGTTCACAGCCAGCTTCGCGCAGATTGTCCAGACCGTTGCGGATCACAGGGTTGGCGAATTCCAGATAGCCGTAATCGCACAGCCAATCATCGGGCAGATAGGCGGGCAGTTTCTCGGCCAGGGTCGCGAATTCATCGACAGCCGATTGCGAACGCGAGCCATGGCCGCAAATCATTACACCGGTTTTCATGCCGCTTCCTCTTCCAACTCAGCTTCGGGATCATCGTCGCTGGATTCTTCTTTCTTGCCGCCCTTTATGGCGCCCCAGATCCCAGCAAGCCCCGCAAGGCCGATCGCAATTCCGGCGGCCCAATGGTCGTGGCCCGCCAGTTCGATCAAATGACCGGGATGGGCTGCGCTGGACGTCGCCAGCATCACAAAAGTCAGTGTCAGAAGAGTGCGCATTGTGGTCCCTTTCTCTGCGTCAGCAGCCAGAGACCCGCAGAATGCGGGGCGGTCAACGACAAGGCGCGTTGGTCCCCTGAATGGGTCAACCACAGCGCCTTCAACCTCTCTGGCCAAATTGGCTTCGTTATAGCGCGTATATCGGCCTGCCGGACGTCGTGCAAACGGTTAAGCGGCCAGCGGGGCGCGGATTACGACATTCAGGCTGTGCGCGAATGCACGGATAGCTGTGCTGTGGAAGGTATTGGTGCGGCAGCAGAACCGACCTAGCTATATTGCAAACAAATATAGGAGCACCCGAATGGGCCAATTGGTAGACGGCGTCTGGCATGACGTTTGGTATGACACGAAAACGACCGGTGGCGCGTTCAAACGCCAAGATGCCCAGTTCCGAAACTGGATCACGGCTGACGGGCGCGCGGGTCCAACCGGAGACGACGGGTTCAAAGCCCAAAGCGGCCGCTATCACCTATATGTATCGTATGCCTGCCCTTGGGCGCACCGGACGCTGATCTTTCGGACACTAAAGGGGCTAAAGGACCATATCGACGTTTCCGCCGTGCACCCCGAAATGCTCGCGGACGGCTGGACATTCGAGGCCGACGAAAACGGCGCAACGGGTGACAAACTGTTTGGTCTACCCTTTGCCCGCGACATTTACACCAAAGCAGTGCCTGACATGTCTGGCCGCGTCACGGTGCCGATTTTATGGGACAAAGACCGGCAGACGATCGTCTCGAACGAATCGTCTGAAATCATCCGGATGTTCAACAGCGCGTTTGACGGTCTGACGGGGAATACGGATGACTATTGGCCCGAGGAATTGCGCGGCGACATAGAAAAAGTAAACGCCCGCATCTACGACACGGTAAACAACGGCGTCTATAAATCGGGTTTTGCGACCAGTCAGGCCGCCTATGACAAAGCGGTCGCGCCGTTGTTTGATAGTCTGGACTGGATCGAAGGCCGCCTCGCGGACAATCGATATCTGATGGGCGACAAACTGACCGAGGCCGACTGGCGCCTATGGACCACGCTAATCCGGTTTGATCCAGTTTATCACTTGCATTTCAAATGCAACAAAAAGCGGATCGTCGACTATCCGAATATCTGGGCCTACGCCCGCGAACTATATCAGTGGGACGGGGTGGCCGAGACAGTCAACATGGACCACATCGTGCGCCATTACCACTTTAGTCACGACACAATAAATCCGCACCGTATCATACCGATCAACCCACAGCTTGACTATTCACGCCCACACGGGCGCGGCTAGCGTCTTGGGCATAGTGGTGCACAATCGCGGCCAGGTCTTCGGGCGGGGTCGCGATTTGCAACATAGCCCGCACATTCGCCACATGGGCAAATATTGATCCATCCGAAAAGAACGTCGTGTCCGTCACAAAGATCAGATTGGCTTCGGGCTGACAAAGATGTGCGACATCTGCGATCGACAAGGCGCTGCCCGTTTTGAGCACCAAATCCAGCACGATCACATCGAAACTGGATTTCAGGATACACGAAACGGCTTCGTCCATGGCGCTAACCAGTTCGACCTCGGCACCCATTCTGCGCAAGTGATTCGCCCAAACGTCGCCCAGCGCTAAATTTTCCTGAACAATCAGGATTCTCATTCCAAAGTCCCCACCCGTTTCACGTCCTCAAATAGAGGGCATTCCACCCATTTACTTTTTATCAATCTTCCAATTACGAGGGAATCTTAAGGAAGCGTTAACAGCTGTGCATAGTATACCTAAAAGATAGTCAGCATTTGACTCTATTGTAACTTAAGCAAGTTTCCGCTTCAAACGACACGCAACAAAAAGGCAGGACATATGACAACTTGGATTACGGTTTGCGATACCTGCAAACGTGACGGATGGGCGCAAACGGGCGCCGAGCAGACCGATGGTGAACGATTGGCCGAATCTATCGAGGCCCACGCCGCAGGTCACGCAAACGTCCGCACCCGTCGCGTGTCCTGCCTGATGGGGTGCAAACACGGCTGCAACGTCGCCATTCAAGGCGTAGGCAAGCTGAACTACACTCTAGGGAACTTTGAACCCGATGCAGACGCAGCAGGCGGCATCGTTGACTACGCGGTTATGCACGCCAATTCCGATACAGGGCGTGTTCCGTTTCGCGAATGGCCTTTAGCAATCAAAGGTCATTTCGTCACGCGCCACCCGCCTTTGCCACAGGACGATGATCAATGACCCAAAAACGTGATCATGGTGGCGGCCTGGACGCCGCAGTTGTCCGCCATGGTGGCCAGCGCTCTGAATGGATGGACCTGTCGACGGGGATCAACCCTGTGCCCTACCCGATGCCGGACCTCCCTGCCTATTCATGGACGGCCCTGCCCGACCAAGAGGCGTTCGACAAGATTGCAACCCTAGCCCGCCGGTTCTGGAATGTTCCCGACACTGCGGCCATTTTGCCAACCGCAGGCGCGTCGTCGGCGATTGCCGCACTGCCACGGCTGCGTCCGGCCGGCAAAGCGCAAATTCCCGGCCCAACCTATAACGAACACGCCGCCGCTTTCACGGCTGCGGGTTGGGACATAGACCCCCGAGGCGCGGATGCCATCGTTGCTGTGCACCCCAATAACCCCGACGGAACCATCTGGGCTGCGAGCCAACTAAACGCGCCCCTGACGATCATCGACGAAAGCTTTTGCGATGTTATGCCGGACCAAAGCCTGATCGGACTTTCCGACCGTCCCGGGACGATCGTGCTCAAGAGCTTTGGCAAATTTTGGGGATTGGCAGGGGTTCGCTTGGGGTTTGCGATTGGTGATCCGGATCTGATTGCGGACCTTCGGGATCTGTTGGGCCCGTGGAACGTGTCCGGTGCGGCCTTGGCCGTCGGTGCCGAGGCCCTGTCTGACCCTGCGTGGGCCGATGAAACCCGCTTGCGCTTGACCAATGACACAAACCGACTGGACACCCTTATGGCGCAAAAGGGGTCGCCGTTGATTGGTGGCACGACGTTGTTTCGCACCTATGAGGTCGCCAATGCCCAAGCCGCGCAGGACCACCTTGCAAAACATCAGATCTGGTCGCGGATATTCCCCTATGCCGACAACTGGCTTCGGTTGGGGTTACCGCATCCAGATCGCTGGGATCAATTGACAGACGCCCTATGACCGTCGTTCTGGCCCTGCTATTGGACGCCTTGATTGGCGAACCGCGGGCGATTTGGTCCCGCGTCCCGCATCCGGCCGTATTGATGGGGCGGTGCATCAGCTGGTTCGATACAACCCTGAACCGTGGCCACGCCCGAAAGGCAAAAGGCGTGGTGACAGTCGCTGTCCTGTCGTTGAGCGCAATCGGACTCGGCGCGGCAGTTTCGTCAACCCTCGGGGTATGGGGCGAGGTCGTTTTAGGGGCCGTCCTGCTGGCACAGCGGTCCCTCGTTCAACATGTTCAAGCCGTTGGCGATGCCTTGCGACTTTCGCTGGGTGACGGGCGCCGCGCGGTCGCGATGATCGTCGGGCGCGATACGCAGGACATGTCACCATCCGACGTGGCGCGCAGCGCTATCGAAAGCGCGGCAGAAAACCTAAGCGACGGCGTCACAGCGCCCGCCGTTTGGTTTGTTTTATTCGGCCTCAAAGGTCTGCTGTTTTACAAGATCATAAACACCGCCGACAGCATGATCGGCTATCGGACACCGCGGCACCAAGACTTTGGCTGGGCGGCCGCACGGCTGGATGATGCCCTAAACTGGGTGCCAGCTCGGCTGACAGCTGCAATCATCTGGACCTTGGGCGGCATCGGCGCCTGGGCTACTATCACCCTCGAAGCCGGAAAACACCGCTCGCCCAATGCAGGTTGGCCAGAATCCGCGATGGCCTACCGGCTCGACGTCGCCCTATCTGGTCCGCGCAGCTATTTTGGTACCAAATCCAACGACCCGTTTGTCAATGACCTCGGACAGCACGACCTGACGGCGCGACACATCGATCTGACCGTTCGGGTTCTGTGGCAAACTTGGGGGGTTTTGGTCTTGCTCGCTGCAATTGCAGCTTTGGCTAACTAATTCGGGACGGAGGGTGGGGCGTCGGCGCAGCCGCGCGTCACGCCACCGTCACGCAACCATTTGCTCCGCCTTCTTCAAATCTACCGACACGAGCTGCGAGACACCTTGCTCCCCCATCGTCACTCCAAACAACCGGTCCATCCGGCTCATGGTGACGGCATGGTGTGTGATGATCAAAAACCGCGTTTGCGTCCGGCGCGTCATCTCGTCTAACAAGTCGCAGAAACGGGTTACGTTGGCATCATCCAGCGGCGCGTCAACTTCGTCCAGCACACAAATCGGCGCTGGATTGGCAAGGAACACCGCAAAAATCAACGCCAACGCAGTCAACGTCTGTTCGCCGCCCGACAATAGCGACAAGGTCGACAGTTTTTTACCCGGAGGCTGGCACATAATCTCTAGCCCGGCCTCTAGCGGGTCATCGCTTTCGACCAGAACAAGTTTGGCTTCACCGCCGCCGAACAGGTGGCTAAACAACAAACCGAAGTTTTCGTTTACTTGCTCGAAAGCAGTCAGCAACCGTTCACGGCCTTCACGGTTCAGGCTGGCAATTCCCGTGCGAAGTGCTGCGATCGCGGCCTCCAGATCAGCCTTCTCGGTTACAAGCGCGTCATGTTCGACTTGCACCTCTTGGGCGTCCTCTTCGGCCCGCAAGTTCACGGCCCCTAGGCTGTCGCGCTGGCGCTTCAGTACATTGACCTGCCCCTCGACCACCTCTGCGGCGGGGATCTGGTCCAGATTGGTTTCAATCTGCTCTAGCAATTGCGCCGGTGTCACGTCTTGGGCTTCCATGATCCGTTCAGCAGCATAAGCCACTGTTTCGCGTGCCGCATCGGCCCGCGCCTCGGACCGCGCGCGCGCTTCTCGTGCCTCGGATGCTGCGCGCTCGGAGTCGCGTTCAGTGTCAGCCGCCGCCCGCAAGGCCGTGTCAGCCTCGGCCAATTTGTCGGCGGCTTGCCGGCGACGCGCCTCTGCCTCATCTATGGCGTCGGCCAATTCCGCGCGTTTGGCGGCGATCTCTTCTGGTGCGGCCGTGGCATCGGCGAGCTCTATTTCGGATGCATCTTTGCGTTCGGCCAGCTCGGCTGTCCGCTTATTTGCGGTCTCGAGCCGGTGCTTCCAGCCGCTTACTTCTTTGGTGATCTCCTGACTGCGGCGCAATCGCGCCTCGCCTTCGCGGCGGACCTCGTCGTGCGAAGACCGGCGCGACATCATAGTGATCCGGGCCGCCTCGACGGTCATTTTGACGTCCTCGACCTGGGCACGGAAAGCATCCAGTTGTGGCAGCGCAGTGGCCGCTTTTTCGGCCTCGCTCAGGGCGCGACGGGCAATCGTCGCCTCGTCTTCGTGGCGCTTTTGCGCCAGCCCTTGGCTTTCCAGCTTACCTTGGGCGAGATTGCGGTCTGCCTCTGCGCGGCTGGCCGCGCGATTGGCATCAGCCACCAACCTGTCCGCATCCCGCCGGGCCTGACGTGCCGCTTGATCAGCTGTGGTCAATTCCGTCAAATGCGCTGTCAGCGCATCGTGTGCTTGCGCGGCCCCCATGGCACGGGCCGCGACCTCTTCCAAATCACGCTTAAGTTCGACCAGCCGGTTCAACTGCTGCAACCGCAACGCAGCAGCCGAAGGCGCGTCTTCTGCACCGGCGCGGTAGCCGTCCCAGCGCCACAGATCGCCCTCAATCGAGACCAACCGTTGCCCCGGTTTCAGATCAATCTGCAAACGCGCGCCATCGGCGCGATCCACCAGACCAACCTGCCCCATGCGGCGCACCAGAACCTGCGGTACAGTCACGTAATTTGTCAGCGCGGCAACACCCGACGGCAAGGTTTGCGGATCGGTATACCCCGGCAATTCTGCCCACCCCGACGCCGTGTCACTTTCCACGGCGGGCGCACGCAAATCATCCGCCAATGCAGCGCCCAGTGCCTTTTCATAGCCGCCCTGAACGCGCAACAGATCCAAGACCTGCCCGCCCTCTGCAGTGTCGCGTTCGACCAGTTTGGCCAGCGCTGACACCTCGGCACGCAACGCGTTCGCCTCGCCTTCGGCTTCTGCGCGCTGGACACGTGCGTCGCTTTCGCGGGTCTGGGTTTCGGCGCGGGCGGCCTCGGTATCAGCCAAAGTAACATCCGCTTTGCGGGCCGTTTCCACGGCCTGTGTTTCAGCTAGCCCTGCAGCCTCAAAGTCGGCTTCGGCCTTGGTCAATGCGGCTTTGGCATCGGCCACCGCGAGTTTGGCGCGCTCGGCTTCGGCCTCGGATTTGGTCAGGGTTGTCTGGTTGTCACCAACCAAGCGTTGCGCGGACTGATGTCGCGCGGCCAAACGGGCGACGTCTTCGGTCTGCTGGCTCAGCTCTGCTTCGCGGTCCTGCAAAACCGACGCCGCCTCGCGGGCCGCAATTGATGCCGCCTCTAGCTTGGCTTCATGGCCTTCACCTGCTTTGGTGATTTCGCGGGCCTCCCATTCGAGCCGTTCAATTGTTTCGCCCGCGTCTTTGTTTAACCCGCTTTCACGATCAATATCTCGGCCCAATTGATCAATGCGGGACCGCAATGTTTCGATCGTTTCAAGAGCGCGGGCTTCTTGGTCGGAGAGCGCGTCACGCTGGACCTGCAACCGCTGCAGGACGGCAGCAGCAATCGCCTCTTCTTCGCGCAAGGGCGGCAAAGCGCCTTCGGCCAGCAACCGCGCTTTGGCGGATTGCCGCGCTGCCGTTTCCGCAGCACCCGCCGCGGTCACACGCTCACGCAATTGATCAGCGGCCGCCAGCATCGCCTGATCGGCCTCATGCCAGCGACGAAACAACAACATGCCCTCGGCCTGTCGCAATTTGTCACCGATTTCGCGGTAGCGGGCCGCCTGCCGCGCTTGGCGGGCCAGCGTCGACAATTGTGCCGCCAATTGCTCGATTACGTCATCGACGCGGGTCAAGTTTGTCTCGGCACCCTTTAGTTTAAGCTCCGCTTCGTGGCGGCGTTGATATAGCCCGGAAATACCCGCCGCTTCTTCTAGAATGCGACGGCGTGCTTTGGGTTTGGCGTTGATCAACTCGGAGATTTGCCCCTGCCGAACCAACGCAGGCGAATGGGCACCGGTCGAGGCATCCGCGAACAGCATTTGAACGTCTCGGGCGCGCACGTCCTTGCTGCTAACCTTATAGGCGGACCCTGCATCGCGGGTGATCCGGCGGGTAATCTCCAGATTGTCACTGTCGTTAAAGGCCGCAGGTGCCAACCGCTCGTCATTTTCAATGATCAGGGACACTTCGGCAAAGTTGCGCGCCGGACGCGTTGAGGCACCCGCGAATATCACGTCTTCCATGCTGCCGCCGCGCATCGCCTTGTGACGGTTTTCACCCATCACCCAGCGCAACGCCTCTAGCAAGTTGGATTTCCCACAGCCATTAGGCCCGACAACCCCCGTCAGACCATCCGCGATCACCAGATCAGTCGGATCGACAAAGCTCTTGAAGCCATTGAGTCGCAGTCTGCTGAATTGCACGGGGTCCCTGCCGTTGGTGATTCCTTGAGTTCGAAAAGACTGGCCGCCACACCAGCCCCGAGTCAACGCGCACGACACTCTATGTGGCGCAAAACTGCCAGTTATCCACAAGATATTGCGAATTTGCTTGTGTATCGCCGTTTCTACCGTCCCCAATCCCTCGACCCATTGGTTCTGCATTCAATCAAAATGACGCCATCTAGTCAGGCATGGTCGGATTCAGCCTTGACCGCCCCCCTCTGCCACAGGCACAAAGTGATGGCACGGTTTCCCCGACACGGACGCAAAGCGTTCAGGGGATGAAATGGGAATGTGGACAGGCCGATCCAAACCGGCAGGCCGAAAACCACAGCCGCCCCCGCGACTGTAATGCGGTTAGTGCTATGCGATATGCCACTGGGAAACCGGGAAGGCCGCATGGCATGTTTAACCCGCAAGCCAGGAGACCGACCGTGCGTAAATGTAACCACCCCGTCGGGGATGACGGGCCACTGGAGTAGACACTATGAAAACGACTGCAAAAACCATCGCAGCCCCACAGACAAAATCCGCAGCTTCCACATTGGCAATTCTGTTTGCCGCTGTTGTCGGCTTTGGCATCATCTCTGTTGCGGGCCACGTTCAGGCGCAAACCTTGCATGACGCGGCACATGACGTGCGTCACGCAACCGGCTTTCCCTGCCACTAAGCCATGTTTCAGAAAATTGCTGTCAGCGCATTGATCGCTGGCTTTGGAGCGGGGCTGATTGCCGCCTTGCTTCAATTCGCATTCGTGCAACCAATTTTGCTGCATGCCGAATTTTTTGAAACCGGCGCCCTAAGCCATTTTGGTGAAACCGCAACAGCAGCCCATCCGCCCGCGGGTGAATTGGAACTGACGCGCGACCTGCTTAGCGTGATCTTTTCAGCGCTGATCTATGTCGGCTACGCCTTGATCCTAGGGGCTGGTATGGCCTTGGCCGAGGAACGCGGTGCCGTTATTGCACCTCGCACGGGTCTGATCTGGGGTGTTGCAGGCTTTGTCGCGTTCCAGATGGCCCCAGCCTTTGGATTGGCGCCCGAATTGCCGGGTATGAATGCCGCAGATGTCACCGCCCGTCAGATATGGTGGTTTGCGACTGTGTTCGCGACCGCTGGTGCCCTGTGGCTAATCGCCTTTGGTCAAAACTGGACCATGTGGGGGGTCGCCGTGATCCTGCTGGCCGCTCCGCATGTTATCGGAGCACCGATGCCAGACACACTAACCGGACCGGCGCCGCCGGAACTGGGGGCTGAATTCGCGTCCCGCGTTCTGGGCACCGGACTGGCCGTTTGGGTTTGTCTAGGGGCGCTGCTGGCCACAATCTGGAACAGCAAATGGTCCGAGGTCTGATATGAGGTCGCTTTTACTATTTGTCATCGGCCTGCTTTTTGGCGCAACCGGAGGCTTTTTGGCTGGTGGCGGCATCGCTGATGCGGGCATGGGGCATGACCATGCGGGTCATACCGACACGGCACATGATCATTCGCAGATGATTCAGTGGGGGAGTGGACCTGTGCCCTCCCTCGCCCTGAGCATCAGTGCCGACACGATGTCGGGGGTGAACCTGCACATCGCGACCACAAACTATGCCATGACCCCCGAGGTTGTCGGTGAGGCCGACCAAACCGGCGGCGGGCACGCCCATGTCTATATCAACGGGGAAAAGATCGGACGCGTTTATTCGGATTGGGTGCATCTGCCAACGGCAGTGTCTGGCGATACGATCCGCGTGACACTGAATGGAAACTCGCACTCTGGCTGGATGGGGCCAAACGGTCCATTTGCGGCCGAAATCGCTGTTCCATGACTTATAACGCAGGCACGCGTGTCTTAAGGCAGAACCGCAACCGCCCCGCTGGGCGCGCGTCTTCTACCCAGCCTGCCTGCGCATTTTCATACAAACGAGCAAAGGCCCGGACGTCATTCGCGTCAGCGTCCGTCAGCCCCGAAAACACATATGTGGCCGCCCCGTCCCCTTGGACGGCGATGGCCACGGGTTCATCACACGCGGACAGGCAGGGATGCATCGTCACTTCCCAGCCAACTAATTCACCGATTGCTGTGGCCAGCGCCTCGCCTGGTCCGGCGCATGTCTCACAGATTGTCACACGTTTGGTCATGGCCTAGCCTTAGCCCCAACACCCAAAGAATGGAAATCAAAATGCAAGCGAAGATCCCCGCCACCGTCGTCACAGGTTTCCTAGGCGCCGGCAAAACCACCCTGATCCGCCACATGCTGCAAAACGCGGACGGCAAGCGCATCGCTTTGGTCATCAATGAATTCGGCGATCTTGGCGTTGACGGCGACATCCTAAAGGGCTGCGGCGAAGAAACCTGCACCGAAGACGATATTGTCGAGCTGTCCAATGGCTGCATCTGCTGCACTGTGGCCGATGATTTTATCCCGACAATGGAGCAGCTGCTGGCCCGCGACCCGCGACCCGATCACATTGTGATCGAGACCTCTGGCCTTGCCCTGCCGCAACCGCTAGTCCGCGCGTTCAACTGGCCCGGCATTTCGACCAAAGTCACGGTCGACGGCGTTGTCACCGTGGTCGACGGTCGCGCGGTCCAAGACGGCCAGTTTGCCCATAACATCGCCGCTGTTGATGCCCAGCGCGCGCAAGACGAAAACCTCGATCACGAGACACCCCTGTCCGAACTGTTCGAAGACCAGATCGCCTGCGCCGACATGATTGTTGTGAACAAAGCCGACCTGCTTGACACGGATGAGGTCGACGCGCTGACGTCGCGCCTGAAATCGGAATCCCGCGATGGTGTGCAAGTGGTCAAGGCGTCCATGGGTGCGCTGCCCGTTGACGTTCTGTTGGGTCAGGGCGTGGGTGCAGAGGGCGATCTAGACGCCCGTCACGAGGTCCATCATCACCACCATGATCACGATGATGACCACCATCATGACGACGACCACGATCATCACCACGATCATGAGCACGCACACGGCCACGACGAATTCGAAAGCTTTGTCGTGACACGGTCCGAGGTTGCGGATGCCGAGGCATTCAAGGCCCAAGTCGCCGACGTCATCCGCGCCCACAACATCCTGCGCCTCAAAGGGTTTGTCGCGGTCGCGGGCAAGCCCATGCGCCAGACATTGCAAGCTGTTGGTCCGCGCGTGGACACATATTTCGACCAGCCGTTCGGCGATGCGCCGCGCGAAACCCGTCTGGTTGTCATTGGTGAGGCTGGTCTGGATCACGCAGCCATCGAGGCGGCTTTGCAAGCATGATCATCGTGGCGCGTTCAGATCCGCATGACCCGCAGGCGACGGCGCTGTTGCGTCAAAGCCATGCGCTGATGCAGTCGTTGTTTAATGAGGGTGATTGCCATTACCTGAACATCGACGACCTATGTGCGCCGCATATCCGCTTTTTCACGGCCCGCCGTGGCGACGTTGTCATCGGCACGGCTGCTCTTGCTATCAAGGACGGCTACGGCGAGATTAAATCGATGTTTGTCAGTGAAGAGGCGCGCGGCACTGGCGCCGCCGATGCCCTAATGCGTCAATTGGAGGACGAGGCCCTCGCCGAAAACCTGCCAATGCTCAAGCTTGAAACGGGCGACGTTCTGCACGCCGCCCACAAGTTGTATTTCCGGCACGGGTTCACGGTCTGCGACGCCTTTGGCGACTACGAAACCGCCGATGCCTCGGTGTTTATGGAAAAGAGGTTATGACCCTAGTCCTTGGCCTGTGCCGCCTTCATCCGCGCCAGCAGCTCTTCTTTGGTCGGGCGCGAGCCGAACGGCTTTTTGCGCGACCCGTGGGCGTTGTGTTCGGCATGTTTAGGGGCGTTTTTGCCCTTTTTGGGCGCGCCAGCGGCTTTGTAATCCATGATATATCCTTTGATCTTTGCGGCCCTCTAACACAGGGGGCTGACTGATGCACCTGCTAGCCGCCACCGCCGGCGCCATTTCTGATGGCGATGAACCCGTTGATCTGGGGCAAACGCCCGCTGATATCGTTGTGATCTCTGCCGCCGATACGGAACTTGCATCCCTATCCGAGGCCCGCGCCGAGATGGCAAATCCGCCATCTCTTCGACTGGCCAATATGATGCACCTGCAACACCCGATGTCGGTCGATCTGCACATCGACAATTGTGCAGGCAAATCCAAACTGGTCATCGCGCGTGTGCTGGGCGGTGCTGGCTATTGGAAATACGGTTTGGTGCAATATGCCGCGCGCCTGTTTGAGGCGGGCATTCCGTTTTGCGCCCTGCCCGGTGATGACAAACCCGACGCCGAGCTGCGTGAACTATCGACGGTGTCCAACGATGACTACGACGCGCTGTGGTCCTATCTGGTCGAAGGCGGTCCGCAGAACGCGACCAGCTTCCTTGATTGCGCCCAAGCGATCCTCTCGGGCTCGGCCCGTCCCGCACCCGCAGCCCCCTTGCTGCGCGCAGGCGTCTATTGGCCGGGCTCTGGCATCGCCGATCTGACGACCGCCCAAAACACGTGGACCAAAGACGCACCCGTGGTCCCGATCGTGTTCTACCGCGCCTTGGTCCAAGGTGGCGGGCTGAACCCGATCAACCGCCTTGTGCGCAGCCTGTCACGTGCGGGGCTAAACCCGCTGCCCGTGTTTGTCGCCTCTCTCAAGGACCCGTTGTCCGTTGGCACCCTACAATCGCTGTTCTCAGCGGCGCCACCTTCGGTGATCCTTAACTGCACCTCCTTTGCAGTGGGTTCGCCCCATGACGGCGACGACAGCCCATCAAACCCGCTGGTCATGCCGCAAGCTATGGGCGCGCCCGTGTTCCAAGTTATCCTGTCCAGTAGCAATGAGAACGCATGGGCCGATAGCGCCCAAGGTTTGTCCGCCCGCGACATCGCCATGAATGTGGCACTACCCGAAGTCGACGGCCGCATCCTGTCGCGGGCCGTGTCATTCAAAGGCGAGGCGTTCTTTGATGAAGCCACCGAATGCCCCATCGCCACCTACCAAGGACACGGCGACCGGATTGACTATGTTGCAAACCTCGCGGGCAGTTGGGCCAAATTACGCAACACGCGGGTCGACGAACGCAAGGTCGCGCTAATCCTTGCCAACTACCCCAACAAGGACGGACGCCTCGCGAACGGTGTCGGGCTCGATACACCAGAGGCTACAATCCACAGTCTGAACCTGCTCGCCACTGCCGGCTACACGGTCACCCCGCCAGACAGTTCCCGCGAACTGATGGACCAAATCATGGCCGGCCCGACGAACTGGCTAACCGACCGCGCCGACAAAGACGGCGGCGCGAGCCTTTCGCTCGACCTGTATCGGGAATATTTCAACGCCCTGCCATGGGACGCAAAGGAACAGGTTATGTCCCGCTGGGGGGCGCCAGACGACGATCCTTTCATCTTGGCACAAAAAACCCTGCCGCAGGGCCCGCACGAAAAATCATTCAAGCTCTCGGTTCACAAATTCGGCAATGCTATAGTCGGGCTGCAACCAGCACGCGGTTATAATATCGACCCGACGGATACTTATCACTCACCCGATCTGGTCCCGCCGCACAACTACCTCGCGTTCTATTTCTATATCCGGCACCATTGGGGCGCAGACGCAATTGTGCATATGGGCAAACACGGCAATGTTGAATGGTTGCCCGGCAAAGCGCTTGCGCTGTCGGAAACCTGCTGGCCAGAAATATGCATGGGGGCTACGCCTCACGTCTATCCGTTCATTGTCAACGATCCCGGCGAGGGAACGCAAGCCAAACGGCGAACATCCGCTGTCATTATCGATCACCTCACTCCGCCCCTGACCCGCGCAGAAAGCTACGGCCCCATGCGGGACCTAGAGGCGCTCGTTGACGAATACTACGAAGCCGCAGGCGTTGACCCGCGCCGGATCGAACACCTCAAACGCGAAATCCTGTCATTGTCCGACGTCACCGGCCTCGCCAAAGACGCGGCCTTCAGCGGCGATGCAGACACCGATCTGGCCAAGCTCGACGCCTACCTATGTGAACTAAAAGAAGCACAAATCCGTGATGGTCTGCACGTCTTTGGGCAATCTCCTGACGAGGACCAAAAACGTGACCTCGCGATCGCGCTCGCTCGTGTTCCCCGTGGTGCGGGGCAAGGCAAGGACGCGTCCTTGCTGCGCGCCGTCGCAGAGGATTTATCACTCGACATAGACCCGCTCGACTGTGACTTGGCCGGGCCAGTAGTTAGCAGGCCCGACGCCCTTTTGCCTGTCTCAGCGGACAGCTGGCGCACCAACGGCGACACCGTCGAGCGGCTGGAAATACTGTGTCAAACCCTGCTGCGGGACGGGGGGTGGGGCGATGTGGGCGTAGCCCCACGAGCGTCGCAACCTGTCCTCGACGAAGTGTTCAATCGCATCATCCCAACGATCGAAGCCTGTGGCCCAGACGAAGGGGCGGGCCTTCTCACCGCCCTGTCAGGGCATTTCGTCGCCCCGGCGCCATCCGGCGCACCCACTCGCGGACGTCTCGATGTCTTGCCCACGGGGCGCAATTTCTATTCCGTAGACAGCCGCGCAGTCCCCACTCCTACCGCTTGGGCATTGGGGTGGAAGTCAGCAAACCTTTTAATTGAAAAACACCTGCAGGACCATGGCGACTGGCCGCGCACCATGCTGTTGACTGCTTGGGGCACGGCCAACATGCGCACGGGTGGCGACGACATCGCACAGGCCTTGGCGCTGATGGGTTGCAAGCCCAAATGGGACAGCGCCAACCGGCGCGTTACCGGTTTTGAAATCCTGCCACAGTCGATCCTTGGTCGGCCTCGGGTCGATGTAACCTTGCGCATATCTGGATTCTTTCGGGACGCATTTCCGCAATTGATTGCTCTTGTTGATAGTGCAGCAAAAGCCGTTCAAAACCTAGATGAACCCGCCGATCTAAACCCCGCGGCGGCACGCGCCGCCCAAGGCGAAGATAGGTCCCGGGTCTTTGGCTCGAAACCCGGAGCCTATGGCGCAGGCCTACAAGCCATGATCGACGAAAAGCTCTGGGCGAACCGCGCCGATTTGGGCGAAGCTTATCTAACGTGGGGCAGTTACGCCTATAACGCCAAAGCTGAAGGCACTGCCGCCCGCGATGCATTCGAACAACGGCTCACCCAGACCGAAGCTATCGTTCAAAATCAGGACAACCGTGAACACGATATCCTCGACAGCGACGATTACTATCAGTTCGAAGGTGGGGCCGCGGCCGCGATCAACACGCTTCAAGGCCAAGACCGCCCGATTTATCACAACGACCATTCGCGCCCTGAACGGCCTGTGATCCGAACGTTAGATGATGAAATCGGCCGTGTTGTGCGCTCGCGGGTTGTAAACCCGAAATGGATCGATGGGGTCAAACGGCACGGCTATAAAGGCGCGTTCGAGATCGCGGCGACAGTGGACTATCTGTTCGCCTTCGCGGCCACAACAGGCGTCGTGCGCAATCACCACTTTGATCTGGTCGAAGACGCATTTCTTGCCGACGATGACACACGCGAGTTTATCGCCGATGTGAATGCCCCTGCATTGCTCGAAATTGCACAGCGCCTGCAAGAGGCGATCGACCGCGATCTGTGGCAACCAAGATCAAATTCAGCCCGTGCCCGCATCGCACAGATTTGCACGGCAGATATGGCCTAGCACCGCTCCGGCTACATTCCCGCGGCAAGTGCTGCTGTGCCAAGGTATCCGATGAATAAGGCCAATGAAAACATTCGCATGGTGACGATCCTCTACTACGTTGCCAGGTCTGATACGGGCGCACTGACATCCTCGATAGGGGAAACCCCCGTGATCTGCGTCACGCCACCGAGCGTGGACAAAGCTGCGTCACATTGTCATGCATTACATATTTGACATGTATTAACCCCCAAGTTACCCACAATACATTCCAAATTATAAATGTGTTGTTGGAGCCAAAAATGAAACACACGTCTACACCCCATAGCGCGGCCTATTCGCCAACGCTGTTCCTTGCCTCTGTCGGTTCGGGTGGGCTGACAGTCACCTTTTTCATGTATCTGATGTTCTGGGTGCCCCACCCAGGCCAACCCGTGCCTGTGTTCCAAGACATCGCGACCGCCTTTAATCAGGGGTATCTACCCATGCAAATTGCTATTGCCGTCGCTATGGTTGGCATCGCGGTTTTCGCATTTCTCAATATCAAATCGTTATTCTGGAACCTTGCGCAGCTGTCGCAATTCAAAACCACAAAAGGGTACAAGCAGCTCAAGACCACAAACGGCGAAACCCAGTTGCTAGCTATGCCGCTCGCGCTGGCGATGACAATCAATGTCATGTTCATCTTGGGCCTCGTCTTTGTGCCCAACCTTTGGACTGTGGTGGAATATCTGTTCCCGTTTGCCATGATCGGGTTCGTTTTGGTCGGCCTGCTGGCCCTGCGAATGATCGCCCAGTTCTTGGGCCGTGTTCTGTCATCGGGAGGCGTTTTTGACATGACGGCCAACAATTCGTTCGCACAACTTCTGCCCGCGTTTTCATTGGCCATGGTCGCTGTCGGCATGTCCGCACCCGCCGCAATGAGCCAGTCTACAACCGTCGTCGGCACCAGCCTTGTCATCTCGACGTTCTTCGGAGCTATTTCGGCGATCTACGCTATTATCGCCGCGATCATCGCGTTGAATTCCATGCTGCATTACGGCACTGCCAAAGAAGCGAGCCCGACCCTACTGATAATCGTGCCGTTGATGACCGTTCTGGGCATCATGGCCTTGCGCCAAAACCATGGCCTACATGTTGCGTTCGACAGCCACACGCAGGCCGCCGACACGTTTATGTTCCTGACCAAGCTGCTTACCGTGCAGCTGTTGTTCGGACTATTGGGCCTGACCGTTTTACGGGTGCAGGGCTACGCGTCCGAGTTTCTGACAGGCGCAAAAACGTCCGCAGGCTCGTATGCTTTGGTCTGTCCCGGGGTTGCGTTGTCAGTCATGCTGCATTTTTGGATAAACAAAGGACTGGTGGCAAACGGGTTGGTCGACAAATTCTCGACCGGCTACTGGGCGTTCACGGCAATCGCCATCGCGTTCCAATTCGCAATGATTGCATTGATATGGCACCTGAGCCGGCGTCAGTTCGGCACAGCGACGCTGCCCAAGGCTACTGCCGCTCAATAAATAAACATCACGTCGCAAACGACGTGATGGCGGGCGCAACACCACTTGCGCCCGCCTTTGGCTTGGCCCACCATACCGCCAACAGATCAAGGATAATCAAATGACCGATGCCCCCCAAGACACCGACCGCCACGCGATGAAAATGGCCAAGAAGAAGGCCGCCCGCGACAAGATCATGGCAACCAAGACCGACAAAAAGGGTCTGATCATCGTCAACACCGGCAAGGGCAAAGGCAAATCCAGCGCCGCATTCGGCATGATTTTCCGTTGCATCGCGCACGACATGAAATGCGCCGTGGTCCAGTTCATCAAGGGTGGCATGTCCACCGGCGAGAGGGACTTGATCCTGTCCAAATTCGAAGACAAATGCGCGTTTCACACAATGGGTGAAGGGTTCACTTGGGAAACCCAAGACAAATCTCGCGACACGGAAATGGCGCAGGCCGCTTGGGCCAAGGCCAAGGAATTGATCCTCGACGAGACCAACACGATGGTCCTGCTCGACGAAATCAACATCGCGATCCGCTATGACTATGTCGACATCAACGAGGTTGTCGAATTCCTAGCGACCCAAAAACCCGACATGACCCACGTCGTGCTGACCGGCCGCAACGCCCATGCCGACCTGATCGAGATCGCCGATCTGGTGACTGAGATGGAACTGGTCAAACATCCGTTCCGCTCTGGGATCAAGGCGCAGATCGGCGTGGAGTTTTAAACCATGCCCCGTCTGGAGCCGCATCAGATCAAGACCGAACACGGCTCGGACGAGTTGGGCAGCTACTCGGCTGAGTTGCTGTCCGACAGCGGCGGGTTGACCCAGTTCGGAGCATTCATCGAGACGCTGGCCCCGCGGTCCCAATCCAGCCGCCCGCATTGGCACAGGTCCGAGGACGAGATGGTTTATATGTTGTCCGGCACTGTGACGTTGATCGAAGGCAACACCCAGACGCCGCTGCTGCCGGGCGATACTGCGACCTTTGCCGCTGGCGTTCCTGTGGGACATTGCCTGCGCAATGATGGTGACACTGATGCGCGCTATTTGGTGATCGGCACTCGATCCGGCGACGATGTTGGCACGTATACGGACAATGGCGACGTTTTGACGGTCAAGGACGGGGTGAAGACCTTGCGCAATGCCGCAGGTGACGTCCTCAAAACCACCCCCTACCACGGAGCCTAAGATGCCCAAACACCGCGTCCTGACTGAATTTGGCATGGGCACCAGCCTGCGCCGGCTGGATTATACAAAGGCTGCCCGCTCGGCACTGCAAGACGCGCTATGGCATAATTCGATCAATATGGCTGAACTGTTTGGCATGCCCAAAGAGGCAATGATCATTGATGTGGAAATCGCCTGTCAAAAGCCCGAAGAGGTCGACACAAACGCCTTGCTGGATATCTTTCCTTACGGGCAACCGCATGTGACTGTTGTCCACGGCGGGCTCGACGTGCCGCGCCCCGATGGCCGCCGCACGGTAATCGCCAATGCGGCTATCAACGTCAGTTTCGAGATGGAGCGGGTATGACCGATCAGCGTTTTATTTTGGAAATGGGCATGGGCAACGACCTGCACGGGATGGACTACAACAAGGCTGCCACCCGTGCGATTGAAGACGCCTTTCGTCATTCGACATTGCCGATTTTTGGCAGCATTGACCTGCCTGTCGAGACCATGCGAGTGCAGGTCACCGTCGGTGTGCAAGAGCCGGACAAGCTGGACACGGACGCCTTGGCCGCTACCCTGCCGCGCGGGCGCGCCACGGTAACCGCAGTGCAAGGCGGGCAGAACGTCCATAACCCTGAAAACGGTGAAACAGCTGTCATTGCCACCGCCGCGATCGAGGCGTTTTTGCCCGATCAATCCGCCAATTGGAAACCTGCATGAAACTGGATCAATCGCATCGCGACGCGTTGACGGACGTATTGCGCTGGCGCCGCGACGTGCGTCATTTCAAAACCGACCCTGTCGCAGATGATGTGATGGACCGCTTGCGCGGAACGCTTGATTTTGCCCCGTCAGTCGGCAACGCGCGGCCTTGGCGAGTGATCCAAGTGGACAGCGCCGATTTACGTGCAAAAGTAATCGAGGATTTCGAGGCTGCCAATGCCAATGCCGCGGGCCGGTATTCGGGCAGTCAAAAGTCGGACTATATGGCGTTAAAGCTGGCTGGGCTGCACGACGCGCCGGTGCATCTGGCTGTGTTCACCGAAACAGACCCTGACGAAGGTCACGGGTTGGGTCGTCAGACAATGCCCGAGATGCTGCGCTATTCAACTGTTGCGGCCATCCATACATTATGGCTGGCTGCGCGGGCTGAAAACATCGGGCTGGGCTGGGTGTCGATCCTAGATCCAGACAATATAGCGCAGATTTTGGACGCACCCGACACATGGACCCTGACAGGGTATCTATGCCTCGGGCACGCTGATTTTAGTGACGACACACCGTTGCTGCATCGCACCGACTGGCAGGAAAACACAGCGACGTGGTGGCAGCGGCGTTAAACGCGCGCCTTGAGCCGTTTCATCAGGGCAGTCAGCATTTTGACATAGCTCTCACCGGTCAAACGACCGTTTTCGTCGAACTCCTGATAGTTGGTACCAACCAGAACTTCTGGCCCTTGGATCAGGTCGGCGCGAAATGGCGTCATGCACAGGCGCAACGCAAATTGCGCCCGCTCGCCGCCAGCGCGCCCTGCGGCAGAAGACATGATCGCTACAGGCTTGTCCGCCCAGACGTTGCCTTCGGTCCGGCTAACCCAATCCAGCGCATTTTTTAGCACGCCCGAGATCGACTTGTTATATTCCGGCGTCGCGATGATCACCGCGTCGGCCGCGGCGATTTGGTCGGCAAGGGTTTGAACGGCGGTGGGGATTCCATCGGTGTCTTCTACATCGCCATTGTATAAGGGCAGGTTCAGATCCCCCATGGCAAAGCTCTCGGCGTCAAACAGGCGTGCCGCCTCATGCAAAAGTAGCGTGTTGGTTGATCCCGCACGCAGCGAGCCCGAAATTCCTAGCAGTTTAGTCATAGGTGTTGTCCTTTTTCTTGATGGATCAGACATAAACCACAAACGGACTGTTGCCAGTCCCCAATCGCTGACACATGCTGTGCAAAAATGCGGAGCCAAAAAGGGGATACCCATGCGCCACGGCGGCAAAATTCTAAGCGATCAGTTGGAAAAGCTAGGTGTTAGACGAGTGTTCTCGGTTCCGGGAGAAAGCTTTCTCGCCGCGCTGGACGGGCTGCACGACAGCGGAATCGAAAACATCGTGTGTCGCCAAGAAGGTGGCGCCGCGATGATGGCCGAAGCCTATGGCAAAATGACCGGCGAGCCGGGTATCTGTTTCGTGACCCGTGGCCCCGGTGCGACAAATGCCAGTGCCGGCGTCCATTTAGCCCATCAAGACAGCACCCCGATGATCCTGTTTGTGGGGCAAATCGACAATCGTCACACCGACCGCGAAACATTCCAGGAAGTGGACTATCGCGCCATGTTCGGTGGCATTGCCAAATGGGCGGCCCAGATTGACCAGACGGATCGTTTGCCCGAATATATTGCCCGCGCCTACCGCATCGCAATGTCCGGCCGCCCCGGACCTGTTGTTCTGGCCTTGCCCGAAAACATGCTAAGCGCTGGATCGGACGTGCCTGATTTTTCAGGCGCGGCACGGGTGCCCGCGTCGATCAATACCCGTGACGCGGTTCCCTTTGTAGAGGCACTAGCCAAAGCAGACCGCCCGCTGGTTATCGCCGGTGGGCCGCATTGGTCAAAGGACGCGCAACAGGCGTTGCAGGATGTTGCATCCCAAATGGATATTCCTGTCGCCGCCTCGTTTCGCAGGCAGGATTATATCGACAACCGCCATCCAAATTACTGCGGTGATTTGAATGTCGGGATCAACCCTGCGTTGGCGGAACGGATCAGGCAAGCCGATTGTCTGCTACTGTTGGGGACGCGGTTCGGCGACATCGCGACCCAAGGTTACACACTTGTCGATCCGGCTAGGCCCGAAAAAAAGATCCTGCACATTCATGCAGACGCGTCGGAAATCGGTCGGATATACGGGGCTGATCACGCGTGGGTGGCACCTGCGGATCAGGCGATCCTGTCCTTGCGGGACGCGGCAGTGGATGGGTCACACGGATCGTGGGTTGCAGACTGCCGCAGCGATTTTGACGCGTGGCAATCCCCACAAGAAAGCCCCGGCGCCGTAAAGCAGGAACAGGTGATCCGCTGGCTGTCGGATACCTTGCCCGAGGATGCGGTCTTGACCAACGGGGCTGGTAACTATGCCGCTTGGTTGCATCGGTATTTCACTTACAAAACGTATGGCACCCAATTGGCCCCGACGTCCGGCTCGATGGGTTACGGGTTTCCGGCGGCTGTCTCTGCCGCGCTGGAATACCCCGACCGGACAGTGGTGTGTCTGGCAGGCGACGGGTGTTTCCAGATGACGTGTAACGAGCTGTCTAGCGCCGTGCAGCACGGCGCGACCCCGATTGTTGTTGTGATGAACAATGGCCGCTACGGCACCATTCGGATGCATCAGGAAAAGACTTATCCCGGCCGCGTATCTGGCACGGATTTGGCCAGCCCCGACTATGCCGCCCTCGCCCTAGCCTATGGCGCCCATGGCGAGACCGTCTCCGACGGATCCGAATTTGCGGGCGCATTCGAGAGGGCTAAAGCCTCGGGCAAGCTTGCCATCATCGAATGTGTTCTGGACGCGGATGTCATGTCACCCAGCCAAGCGCTGAGCGATCTATAACATTTAGAGCGGTCGTTCCAAGTTGGCGTCGCCATGGGCTTAAGCCCATGGTAACTTTGGATCAAACCGAAACAACTGTTGTTACAGATTTGCCTCGGCCTTGAAGCCGTCAGGAATAGTGTCGTCGCCGTTAAGGATCAAGTCCGCCATGACTTCACCCATTTTTGGGGCCATGCCAAAACCGATTTTGAACCCGCCATTGGCCACAAATTCGCCGGCCCGAAAGGGATGATGTCCCAACATCGGAGCGCGGGTCCGGCTGCGCAGGCGGACTCCTGCCCAGCGCTGTGTCACAGGCGCATTGGCCAATGCGGGCACCGCGGCGCGCGCCTTGTCGATCACTTCGTCCAATTGGGTGTCAGTCGCGGTCGGGTCGTCGAATTCGCGTTCCGTCGTGGACCCGACAGCCACAGTCCCGTCCAGATGCGGGATCATATGAACACCGTTGGCAAACAGCTGCGGCAGCCCGCTTGCATCATAATCCAACAATGCCGCCTGCCCTTTGACGCCATTGCCAACTTGCCTGCGATGTTGCGCCGTCATCTCGTCCAAACCTTGCCAGCCGGTTGACCAGACAACCAGCCCTTGATCGGGCGCTTCAGTGACAATCTGTCCCTCCAGTGACTGCACTGCCGCGGCTAGTGACACGGTCGCCATGCGCGGGTGAACGAGGCCAGACAACGTGTCATGGACCAGCTTTCCGGTCGGGCTGGACACTGTCCATGCAGCAAGATCCGCATCGATAACTCGCCAGGCGGCCTTGCCGCGCCACAACGTTTCGGCCCCTGCCGCCCGATCAGTTGCCAAGGCCACAGCCGCATCATCCGCAAGCGGCTGCAACCGTCCAGTCCGCGCGTATCCAGTTGGCATTCCGGACCTTTCCTCCACGCCGGACCAATAGCGTTCCTGCATCAGCAAACTGTCTAACTGGAACGCCTTTTTATCGTTCCATTGCTCTGGCACATGTGGCGCCAATGCGCCCACCAGCCCGCCACTAGATCCCGCGCCAACGCCGTTGGGATCAACCACCGTGACCTGCGCCCCGCGAAGCGCACATGCATAGGCCACGGATAGCCCGAATATCCCTGCACCCCGAACTGTCACCTGAGCCGTTGCCATTTGCCACTTATCCCCGCAATGATACGCCAACTGATAAGGCAAAACACCATGCACGACCAGACAGCAGACCTGACTTGGCGCGAAACGGATCACGGGGCGGTGCCTGTGTCGGATCGCTTTGACGATCCCTACTATTCGCTGGCTGGCGGACTGGATGAAACCGAGCATGTCTTCGTGCAAGGCAATAACCTACCCGACCGGTGGAACGCGCCACTCAGCATCGCCGAGTTGGGCTTTGGAACGGGGCTAAACCTGCTGGTCACTTGGGCCACTTGGGCGCGCGGGCCGATGGAACCATTGAGGTTCACCTCCTTCGAGGCATTTCCGATGGCACCCGAGGACATGCGTGCCGCCCTGGCAGCGTTTCCGCAACTGGACCACTACGCGTCCCGATTTTTGGACATATGGACGACGGGCTGCGGGGTCACGGAACTGACCTGCAATCTGACGTTAGACGTGATCATTGGTGACGCGCGCGAAACCTTGCCCCGTTGGCACGGCCAAGCGGACGCTTGGTATCTGGACGGTTTCTCACCAGCCAAGAACCCCGAACTATGGCAGCCGGACCTGATCGCCGAGGTCGGCAGGCACACCGCGCCCAATGGCACCGCCGCCACCTATTCTGCCGCAGGTCATGTGCGTTCCTCACTGACCCAAGCTGGGTTCGAAGTGGCGCGCGTAAAAGGTTATGGAAACAAACGCCATATGACCACTGCTAGGATGCCAGATGCACAATGACACGCGCCTTGGCATTTTCTTGATGATCGCAACAACGTTTGTTTTTGCGGTCCAAGACGGGATTTCGCGCCAACTGGCGGGGGACTATAACGTCTATATGATCGTCATGATCCGCTATTGGTTTTTTGCGGCCTTTGTGATCGCCATCGCTGTGCGCAAAACAGGATCAATACGGGTTGCGGCGGCAACACAACAACCGCTGATCCAAACCCTGCGCGGTCTTTTGTTGGTGGCTGAGATCTGTGTTTTGGTCACTGCTTTTGTTCTGGTGGGACTGGTGGAAAGCCATGCGATCTTTGCCTGTTATCCGCTGATCGTGGCAGCCCTGTCCGGCCCTGTTTTGGGCGAAACAGTCGGATGGCGGCGATGGCTGGCAATCGCGGCGGGCTTTGTCGGGATTTTGGTCATCTTGCAACCCGGTAACGGGATGTTCACCCCTGCGGCGATCCTTGCCATCATCTCGGCGGGCATGTTTGCATTGTATTCACTGTTAACCCGATATGTCGCCCGTCAAGACAGTGCCGCAACCTCGTTCTTTTGGACCGGCGTCGTGGGGGCCGTTGCGATCACTTGCATAGGCATCTGGACATGGGAGCCGATGTCGCGCCCCGACTGGCTGTGGATGGGGTTGTTGTGCCTGACAGGTGCATCGGGCCACTACCTGTTGATCCGCACCTACGAGGTGGCCGAGGCCTCGGCTGTTCAGCCGTTTGCGTATCTGCAACTGGTGTTTGCCGCGATCATCGGGATCGCAGTGTTCGGCGAACGGCTAGAGCCGAATGTGGCCATCGGGGCCGCGATTGTCGTCGCGGCGGGCATTTTTACATTACTGCGCACGCGCAAAGCTACTGCCCCGATCGACTAATCGGGCGAATGCCAGATGTTGGCTGGGGACCCGTCGGCGCAGATGGCGCAGCGATTGCTGCATCTTGCGCCTCACGTTTGGCCAACTCGGCGGCCTCGCGAGCGGCAGTAAACGTCTCGATCAGGCTAGCTGGGCGCGCAAAAGGTCGCACGATCGGTTTGATACCATTCAGCAAATTGTTGAACCGGACAGGCCCGGTTTTGCCCGACAGTCGCGCCTCATAGACAGGAATGGTTTCAGTAACCCGCATCACGTAGTTACGGGTTTCGCGGAACGGGATGTGTTCGATCCAGTCCACAACATCGGCCGCCCCCACGCGCGGGTCGCCACGTTCGTCCATCCAACGCTTGGGCCGGCTTGGTCCTGCGTTGTATCCAGCGGCCATCATCACGGGCGAATAGCCAAAGTCCTCTTCTAGCACTTTTAGGTATTTGCTGCCCAATCGCGCGTTATATGCCCAGTCCGACGTCAAGCGACCGCGGCTGTAGGGTTCGCCCAAAAAACCTGCAACCTCTTGGGCTGTGGCAGGCATCAATTGCATCAGACCCAACGCGCCCACGGGGCTGCCGACGCCCGCGTTAAACTCGCTCTCGCGACGCGCGATGGATAGGGCCAGGGCCATTGGGACCGGCAAATCCATTTCAACCATGTCGTGCAGCGGATAGTAAATCGATGGCACCAATATGCCACGCTTCACGGCGGCTTTGCCTAGTAGCACGGCGAAATATGCCTCGTTTTTGGTGCGCAGATAGGCCCCAAGGCGCGACAGGTCTTTGGCATCCAGTGTCTTGCCCAGCTCGGCAAAGAACAAAACGGCTTTGCCCCGCTCGCCGGCAGCCAACAGGGTTAAAGCGGCTTGGGTCAGGTCATCCGCCATAAACGGCGCGCCCTGCCAGTCGACAGGATCGCCCCGCCCTGTGAGCTGCGGATTTAGGGATAACCCCAGTTTTTCAGAAGCAAGCAGCCCGTAAAAACTGGTCTGATGTTTTGCCGCCGCTTGGTAGGCCGCGACGGCGGACTCGGGGTGATCCAGCGCATCATGCGCCCGCCCGATCCAATATTGCATCCGCCCCACCGAAATAGGACTATCGACCACCGCAGCAGCCGTCTGGAAATGGTCCAACGCCTGTTGCGGCGCCCCCAAATACGTAAGCGACACATATCCAGCAATCCATTCCAGATCGGCAAAGGACGTGCCATCTGTTAAAAAGTGTTTCGAAGCAAGCGTATAGGCGCTGTTATAGCGACCTTGACGCATCTCCCACCGCGCCAGCGATCTGCGCCAGCCGGACCAGCGGAACGGCTGGCCCAGCGCCTCGGCAGAGGTTGATCGTGCTTTGATTACCCCTATCGCATCAGTCCATTCGCCCATGTCCGCCAGCCAGCTAAAGTGGTCATAAACCAGCCCCGTGGTGTCACGCAGGGCTTCGGGGACGGCGGCCAGCAATTCGGGAATGTTTTGCTGTTTGCGGATATTTGCGATCCGCGCCAGTGCTAGCGCTGCTTGATCGTCATCCAACAGGTCGATCATCCGGTCCGCATCCGTCGTCCGCCACCGCCACAACAAGGCATCGGTGCGGGCCGCGTGATGCGGGGCGAGTATTTCGGGAAATGCCTCGATCATCGCGGCGTGCCCTGTGTCGGTCAGGCGGTTGTCCCCCCATTGTGCGACCAGCATATCCCTTGCACGGGCATGGTTGCCCTGTGCATTCAGGGCACGGGCGAGCGCGACGGCGCCTTCGCCGGTTTGTGGCGGTATGTCCCCGAACCACGCGGTGATATCATCTGCGGGGATGTCGGGTGTGATCAGTTCTTCGCCGCGGGCCCGCAGCCGATCCATCCCGGGCCAATCGGGGCGGCGTTTGGTAAATAATGCGTAGTCCGCAAATACAGCATCCCCTTCGCGCAGCCTAATCCAAGTGATCAAATCACGGGCCAGCGCATCACCGGAGTCTACCATTTCATAAGCGATATCCCAGTTTTGGTCCTGCGCAGCCGCAATCGCCGACACAGCAGTCGGGTCTTGCGCACGGGCTATCATTGGCCATAGGGCCAAAAGCGCGGGAATGATAAAACGTGACATGCCGATGGTCCTTACGATGCTATCCAAATAGGAACCTAGCCGTCCTTTGGCGCATCTCAATGTCAAATCTTGTTCATCGGCGGAAACGCGTCTAGTGTCCGCCCGATTTCAATGCGCCGATTCAGGCGCACTTATGCAAAAGGATGCGCGTCATGTTCAAAGGGTCAATGCCTGCACTTGTCACGCCGTTTTCGGGCGGCAAAGTGGATCTGGACGCACTGAAAAAGCTGGTCGATTGGCATATTGATCAAGGCAGTCACGGTTTGGTCCCCGTTGGCACCACCGGCGAGAGCCCGACATTGACCCACGCCGAGCATGATCTGGTGGTTCAAACCGTTGTTGATCACGTCGCTGGCCGCATTCCGGTCATCGCAGGAGCAGGTAGCAACAACACAGTTGAAACCGTCCGTTTGGTCAAGGCGGCCAAAGCTGCGGGTGCGGATGCGGCACTGGTAGTTACACCTTATTACAACAAGCCGACCCAATCAGGTCTGGTCGCGCATTTCACCGCAGCTGCCGACTGCGGGTTGCCGATCATCATCTATAATATTCCGGGTCGGTCTTCTGTTGATATGACACCTGAAACCATGGGCAAACTTGCGCAACTGGATATGATCGTTGGGGTCAAGGATGCCACCGGCGACCTAAGCCGTGTGCCAAAACAACGCATCCAATGTGGAACGGATTTTGTTCAACTGTCCGGCGAGGATGCGACGGCATTGGGGTTCAATGCGCACGGCGGAGTTGGTTGTATTTCCGTGACCGCGAATATCGCGGCCAAACTATGTGCCGAATTCCAACACAGCACTCTGGCGGGCGACTATACAACCGCGCTGGCCCAGCTGGACCGCCTGATGCCCCTTCACGAGGCCGTTTTCATGGAACCGGGCGTGTGCGGGGCCAAGTATGGCATGTCGCTATTGGGGCTGTGCGAACCAGACGTACGGTCCCCCCTGACCGATGTTTCGCCAGAAACCAAGACCGCAATCAAATCCGCCATGCAACATGCAGGTCTGCTAAATTAGCCGGAACACCCCATGGGCTAAAGCCCATGGTGACACAATCGGCACTGGGTTCCACGGGCTTTAGCCCGTGGCCCGTCGTAACCAATCGGGTGCATAGGCGATGTCGTCGCAGTCTCCGAAGCGCGCAGCGCGGATCAGTTCGGCATCCAGCCGCCGCAACCGCCCGACCCCCATTTTAACTCCGGCTTCGGGCCAAAATGCCCGCACAGCAAGGGTCTTCCCCTCCCGCTTCATATCGATCCGTCCAATGATCTGATCCGCGTCCATCACAGGGAACACATAGTATCCGAACAGCCGTTTGGGCGCTGGGACAAAAATTTCGATCCGGTAGCTGAACCCGAACAACCGTTCAGCCCTTTTTCGGTCGCGCAGGGCGGGATCAAAGGGCGACAGAATGCGCACCCGTCCCGCCGCTTTCGGCCGCGCCTCATCCAGCAAGGCAGGCCGCGCAAAGCAGCGGCGGAGCTTGCCATCCACTGCGGCGACATCAACCTCGATAAGGTCCCCTGCTAGGACCGCGGCCCGGCACCAGTCTCTGGCTTCGGCAGGCGTGACTATATCCCAAAAGGCAGCCAGTTCCCCGCTGGTCGCGAACCCCAAACGATCAAGCGCAGCACTGCATGCCCAGTCCACGGTTTCAGAGATCGAAGCCGCCCTCTCGCGAGCCTCAGCAGGGATCACGCGTTCAGTCAGATCATAGACCTTTTTAAAGCCGTCACGCCGCGCAACCGACAATTGGCCTGACCGCCACAAATATTCGAGTGCTGTTTTGGACGGATGCCAGTCCCACCAACCGCCTGTACCGCGGGCCTCGTCTTTGCCAACATCTCCAGACGTGCAGCACCCGTGATCGGTTACTTGCCTCAGAACGGTGTCAATCTTGGACATGAAATCGCCACGCCGCCAGTCTTTCCAGCGACCGGCAATTCGCGCAGCGTCGCGATCCATCTTGAGCCGCCAATAGGGGTAGAGCGCCATATCAATCGCCGCCGCGTCGTGGGTCCAATGTTCGAACACCGTTTTGTCACGGGCCAACGCATGGTTCAGCGCCTGCGGGCGGTATTGCTGCCGACGCGACCACAAGATCAGGTCGTGGGCGCGGGCAAACGTGTTGACGCTATCCAGCTGAACAAACCCCAAATCGCCTAGGACGCCAGCTAGATCTACGCCTTTGCCGGCGCCGCTTGGGGGCTCGGCCAGCCCGTGGCGCGCCAGAAACAGCCCTCGCGCGCGCAGGTTAGACAAGACCGGAACTGTCATTGTAACCCCTTCAGAGTTGCGATCTGTTGCCGGCGGATATTGCGCAACGCCTCAACCAGAATAGCTGTCATCAGCCCGATGTTTAGCAACCCGTTGGCCGCAGCCATGCCAGACAGCAGGCGCCATTCCATTGGTAACAAAACATCACCGAACCCAAGCGTCGTAAAGGCGACCAGCGCGAAATACACCGCCTCTTCTAAGGTTACAAAGATGTCGAGGCCATAGAACGTAAACGCCCACAACCAGACGCCTGCGGTGAATTGGGCCAACACCCAGACTGTCGAAATACACAAGGCGACGATCAGTTTGGGACGGTGCGGTTCGGTGTTCATCCAAACCTGCAACCGTACAAACGCGGCTTCCATCAACCAAAAGCTGGCGCCCGCGATGACAATTGTTGTCAGCATCAGACCCGAGCCAATCAAGAGTTGCACAAACATTGCGATCCTTCTGCTTTTTGGCCCCACTGGCGTTGCAAAGCGATTGCACGTCTTGTTCGCCCGCAAACCTTGGCCTATCTGGGAATGATCATGTCAAAGAAACCACAAAACAAAAACTACAAAGTGCTGGCCGAAAACCGGCGGGCGCGATTCGATTTCGCAATCGAGGAAGATCTGGAGGTCGGCATCATCCTGACCGGCTCCGAGGTCAAATCCCTGCGCGGCGGCCAATCCAATATTGCCGAGAGCTATGCCTCGGTAGATGATGGCGAACTGTGGTTGACCAACGCTTATATCGCGCCGTATGACCGCGCGATGTTCGGGCACGAAGAACGCCGCAAGCGCAAACTTTTGTGTAATCGCAAAGAGCTGTCAAAGCTGTGGAATGCCACCAAGCGCGAAGGCATGACCATCGTCCCCTTGGTGATGTATTTCAACGATCGTGGCCTGGTGAAACTGAAAATCGCCCTCGCCAAGGGTAAAAAGAACCACGACAAGCGCGAAACCCAAGCCAAACGCGACTGGGGCCGTCAAAAGCAACGTTTGCTGCGTCACGGCGATTAGGGGGAAAAACCCTTGCAAGGTCCCTATTGATTGATACTGGCACCTTGATAAGGTTCGCGCATTGATGGCTTGGGCTGTGCCATCACACAATTTGAATGGCCCAAACAAAGAGGAAACGGGGACTATGGAAGCAATTATCGCACAAGTTGTAGGCGGCGCATTGGGTGGCAACGGGGCAGGCAAACTGCTGTCGTCGGCATCAATGGGCGGCTTGGGCAACACAATCGCGGGCGCCGTTGGCGGCCTTGGCGGCGGAACGCTTTTGGGCGGCCTGATGGGCGGCACAGGTGCAATCGTTGCAGGCGCAACTGACGCTGTGGCGCCAGGCATGGATATCGGCGCGATTGTTGGCCAACTGGCTGGCGGCGGCGTCGGCGGTGCAGTGGTCACGGCTGTTGTTGGTATGCTGAAGAACAAATTCATGGGCTAAGCCGGATTTGACGGTTTGACCAATACGGGCGTCCCTACCGGGGCGCCCGTTATGTTTCGGCCGCTTGTCACAAGGATGAGCGCACTGTAGTGATTGCTGATACAATTCCTTCCGGAGGCCACTATGTCCAACAGCAGCAAAGACGACCCCAAGACTTTGGTCAGCACTGACTGGTTGGCCCAACATCTTGGCGACCCTGATCTGCGGCTCTTGGATGCGTCTTGGTTTATGCCAGACACCGATCGCGACGCGCGCGCCGAATATAATGCCAAACATATTCCGGGGGCGCGGTATTTTGACATTGATGACATCTCGGATCATCGATCCGAACTGCCCCATATGGCGCCGCCCGTTGAAAAATTCATGTCCCGAATGCGCGCCATGGGTGTGGGCGACGGCCACCAAGTCGTGGTCTACGACAGCGCGGGTCTTTTTTCCGCAGCCCGCGTTTGGTGGATGTTCCGACTGATGGGCAAAACCGACGTTGCCGTTTTAGACGGCGGCCTACCCAAATGGGTGGCCGAAGGCCGCGAAACATCCGACATGGCCCCTGTTATACGCGACCGGCACATGACAATCAGTCGCCAGAACCAGCTTGTGCGCGATGTCACCCAAGTGGCGCGCGCAGCCAAGCTGGGAGATCACAGCATCATTGATGCACGCGGCGCCGAACGGTTTCGCGGCGAGGTCGAAGAGCCACGCGAAGGCTTGCGTTCTGGGCATATCCCGGGTTCGCGCAATCTGCCCTATACGTCGGTTCTAAATCCCGACGGCACAATGAAAGGGGCTGCAGGCATCAAACTGGCACTAAAAGACGCAGGCGTTAATCTAACCAAGCCCGTGATCACCACCTGCGGATCCGGGATAACCGCCGCGATCCTGTCTTTGGCTCTGGAACGGGTCGGCAAGACGGATCACGCATTATACGACGGGTCATGGGCCGAATGGGGCATGTATGACGACCTGCCAATCGAGACCGGCGCCTAACCTCGTTCATCTGGCCATCATTGGCTGAGTGTGGCATTGGACTGGGGGTGTGCGGCTCGCACACGACTCACCCCAACTGGCACAACAGCCCATAGGATCGCTGACATGTTCGAAGCTCTCACCGCCCAGCCCGCTGACAAAATTCTGGCCCTCATGGCCGCCTACCGCGCCGATGCGCGTGACACCAAAGTCGATCTTGGTGTTGGCGTATACAAGGATGCCACTGGCAACACCCCAGTCATGCGCGCCGTCAAAGAAGCCGAGCGCCGCATTCATGCAGATCAGACATCCAAAGCCTATGTAGGCCTTGCCGGTGATCCTGCATTTGCAAAGGTGATGATCGATCTTGTTCTCGGTGACAGCGTCCCGCACGACCGGATGGCCGCGGTTGCCACGCCAGGCGGCACAGGCGCCATTCGCCAAGCGCTTGAGATGATCAAAATGGCCGCCCCTAACGCCACCGTCTGGCTGTCCAATCCGACATGGCCAAACCATCCAGCCATCATCAACTATCTGGACATGAAATCCGCCGACTACCGCTATTTCGACGGGGAAACACGCGGCGTCGATTTCGACGGAATGATGGCGGATCTGGACGGGCTAAAATCCGGCGACATCGTGCTTTTGCATGGCTGCTGTCACAACCCGACCGGCGCAAATCTGACACTGGACCAATGGGATCAGGTCATCGCCTTGATGAAATCCAAAGGCGCGATGCCCTTTGTCGACATCGCCTACCAAGGGTTTGGCGACGGTCTGGCCGAAGACTCTGCCGCGACCCGCAAAGTCGCCGCCGCATTTGACAACGTCCTGATTGCGGCCTCTTGTTCCAAGAATTTCGGCATCTACCGCGAACGCACAGGCATCTTGATGGCCGTTACCCGCAACGCGGATGAACGCGCAGTTACTCAGGAAAACCTGTCCTTTCTGAACCGCCAGAACTATTCCTTCCCGCCCGACCACGGCGCCCGCGTCGTGACCGAAATCCTATCCGATCCCGCCCTGCGCGCCGATTGGGAAGCTGAACTAGAAGAAACCCGCAATGGTATGCTTGACCTGCGCAGGAAACTGGCCGACGAGCTGCGCAAACTGACTAACGATGACCGCTACGATTTTCTAGCAGATCACCGTGGAATGTTCAGCCGCCTCGGCGTTTCGCCCGAAATGGTCGAAACGCTGCGCGCGGACCATGGCATTTATATGGTAGGCGACAGCCGGATGAACATAGCGGGCCTGAACGCGGAAACCGTGCCGATCCTGGCCAAAGCGATTGTCGCATCAGGCGGCTAAGCGGGACAAATTGCTGCAGGTGCAAAATGACGGTTGCACCTGCATGCGCAACATTCTACCACTAGCGCGACGCCAAACGTAACTTTGATACCAAAAGGCCGCGCCCATGTCCTTCCGCCTGCAACCAACCCCACCTGCCCGCCCCAACCGTTGCCAGCTCTTCGGGCCGGGTTCGAACACCAAGCTGTTTGCCAAAATGGCCGCCTCTGCCGCAGATGTGATCAACCTCGACCTCGAAGACAGCGTCTCGCCCTCGGACAAAGACACAGCGCGCGCCAAGGTAATCGACGCCATCGGCGCGCATGACTGGGGCACAAAAACCCTGTCTGTGCGGATCAACTCGCTCGACACTCCTTATTGGTATCGCGACGTTGTGGACCTGCTGGAACAGGCGGGCGACCGGCTCGACCAGATCATGATCCCGAAGGTGGGCAATGCTGCAGACATCTACGCGGTCGATGCGCTGGTGACCGCGATTGAAACCGCCAAAGGCCGCAGCAAGAAAATCAACTTTGAAGTCATCATCGAATCCGCCGCAGGCCTTGTGAACGTCAATGAAATTGCGGCCTCCAGCCCGCGTATGGTTGCGATGTCTCTGGGCGCCGCTGACTACGCCGCGTCAATGGGCATGCAGACAACAGGGATCGGTGGCACCCAAGACAACTACTACATGCTACATGGGGAAACCCGCCACTATTCCGACCCTTGGCATTGGGCACAGACCGCGATTGTCGCCGCGTGCCGAACGCATGGTATCCTGCCCGTCGATGGCCCCTTTGGCGACTTTTCCGACGACGAAGGCTACCGCGCGCAATCGCGCCGCTCCGCCACGTTAGGGATGGTCGGGAAATGGGCAATCCATCCTAAACAAATCGCTCTGGCCAACGAGGTGTTCACACCGTCAGCCGAGGCCGTCGCCGAGGCCCGCGAAATCCTCGCTGCGATGACAGATGCCAAAGCACGTGGCGAAGGTGCCACCGTCTACAAGGGCCGCCTTGTCGATATTGCCTCCATCAAACAGGCCGAAGTCATCGTCGCACAGTCTGAATTAATCGAAGGATAGTCTTTCGTCTTGGTCCCCAAAACCTGCCAGAGGCTCCTGCACCAGCCACCGGCAGAACGCTCGGCCAGTGAACCCGCCCGCAGCATGCGGCCCTAATGGCGCAATCGACATTGCAAACCTGCCCCAAGGACACTTATATGTTCCTGACCTAGGCAAGAGGCAGTCACGTGACACAATATCTGGAATTCGAAAAACCATTGGCAGAAATCGAAGGCAAGGCCGAAGAGCTGCGCGCGCTGGCCCGTGAAAACGATGAAATGGACGTCGAAAAGGAAGCCTCGGCTCTGGATGCCAAAGCCGCCGAGCTGATGAAAACCCTTTACGCCGACCTCACGCCGTGGCGCAAATGTCAGGTGGCCCGTCACCCCGAACGCCCTCATTGCCAAGACTACATCGACGCCATGTTCACCGAATACACTCCTCTGGCGGGCGACCGGAACTTTGCCGACGACCACGCGGTGATGGGTGGTATCGGCCGGCTAGACGGGCGTCCCGTCATGGTCATTGGCCATGAAAAAGGTAACGACACAAAATCCCGTATCGAACGCAATTTCGGCATGGCCCGACCAGAAGGCTATCGTAAAGCAATCCGACTGATGACACTGGCAGATAAATTCAACCTGCCCGTTATCACGCTTGTCGACACGCCCGGCGCCTATCCCGGCAAAGGGGCCGAAGAACGCGGTCAGTCGGAGGCAATCGCCCGCTCGACCGAAAAATGTCTGGAGCTAGGCGTCCCGCTCTTGTCTGTTGTGATCGGCGAGGGGGGGTCAGGCGGCGCTGTGGCCTTTGCGACCGCAAACAAGGTCGCGATGCTGGAACATTCTATCTATTCCGTGATCAGCCCCGAAGGCTGCGCTTCGATCCTGTGGAAAGACGCCGAAAAAATGCGCGAGGCCGCCGAGGCGCTGCGCCTTACGGCACAAAACCTCAAGGAATTGGGCGTTTGTGACCGCGTGATCAAGGAACCCCATGGCGGGGCGCAACGTGACAAGGACGCCGCGATCCAATCTGTGTCGGATGCGCTATCGGATATGTTGCGTCAAATGGACGGCAAATCTGCGGATGAAATTCGCACCGAACGCCGCCAGAAATACCTCGGCCTCGGGTCCAAAGGGCTGGCTGCCTAGACAATCGTCGTAGGGATGGCGCTGGCGACAGCCTGCTGCGTCACCACATTGTCTGTTTGGCGCGACCTGCCCAAGCTGTGTCATAGCTTTGCGCGTCAAAGCCCTCTTTGGCCTCGGCCAGCAATTCACCGATTGTCGGCAGGCCATCGCTGTGATCGTGTCCCGACCACGCAGCCGCCCGCATCAGAGCCCGAGCGCATTGGCTGTAAATCTCTCTGATCGTCACAACAATAATTGAACGCGGGCTTTTGCCTTCGCGTTCGAAACGACCGATCGCGGCGTCATCTGTGGTGACAATGGCCGTGCCGTTGACCCGCACCACATTGTTTGATCCCAAAACGAAAAACATCAAGCTGACCCGATCGTCACGCACGATGTTTCGCAGGCTGTCGATCCGATTATTGCCGCGCCAATCTGGCAGCAGCAGCGTCTTGGGGTCGGAAATCCGCACCACAGGGCCATCATCGCCACGTGGGCTGGCATCGGTTCCTTCGGGGCCAACCGTGGACAAAATGCACAAACGCGACCGTTCAATCCACTGGGTATATAGGGGCGTCACATGATCCATCACTTTGACCACGGATGCCTCCGCAGGTGCGCCGTATAGCGCCTCTAGGTCTTTGACGTCGTCAATCTTTATCACTTGCGACGAACCCTGCTTCTGCAGCCAGCGCATCGGATCGGGTTTCGACCTGAGCCTCCAGCGTTTTCATGAAATCCGGCACGGCCATGCCCGGCTCAATACGCGGCAAGAATTCCACCACCGCCACGCCGGGCGCACGGTAGAACCCGCGTTTAGGCCAAAACACCCCGACATTGGTCGCCACAGGCACGCAAGGTTGCTGCATTTCTTTATACAAAACACCGGTGCCGATCTTGTAGGGCGCTTTGACGCCCGGTGCGATACGGGTGCCTTGGCTGTAGATAATCAACTGACCGGGCAATGCCTTGCCCGACGCCACATCGGCGAGCATCTTCTTGATGGCCTGACCACGCTTGCCACGATCCACAGGAACACAGCCGATCCTTAGACCGAACTGGCCAAGGATCGGCGCATACATCAGTATCCGTTTCATAATGAATTTACCGCGCGGCATGGCGCCATAGATCATCAAGACGTCCAAGAACGACTGGTGTTTTGCCGCGACCATCACTTCGTCGGTGGGCGGCTCGCCGCGCACCTCGCACCGCAGACCGATCATCCAACGCGCGGACCAGATAACATAGCGGCAATAGGCGTGACATCCCGCAATCGCCCCATGGCGCGACACGATCACCCATGGCAGATACACCACCCCAACAACCAACATCATCACATACATCATGATGTTAAAAATCACCGAGCGGATGAATTGAATAGCATATCTCATGATAGGGCCCTCAGATTACGCAGCGCCGCAGCGCGGGTCGCGGCAAAGGCCACGATGGCAGCCAAAAGCGGGATTGTCATTGGCCAGAACCAATGCGCGCCCTGAAACCCCAAACCGGTCAGGAACCCGCCCGCCGTATCTGCCGACGGCAGTATCAGCACAACAACCATTCCCGCCACTGTTCCGATCGAAGCACCAGCAAAGGCCCGCAGGGTAAACCTGCGCACAAAGGCGCGCGCTATATAAATGTCTTGGGCGCCAACCAGCCGCATCACACGGATCACCTGCGCATTCGCCGCTAGGGCCGCCTGCGCGGCCAACGTGATCATCGCCGCGGTCGAGGCTGCGATCAGGGCGATGGCCAACCATCCCAAGCTACGCAGACGACCTGCCGCTGTAACCAACGGATCACGCCAGCGGGTGTGATCATCTAACAATGCGCCGGGAACTTCGGCTTGCAGCCGCGCACGCAGTCCGGTGCTGTCGTAGCCGCGACCCTCTTCGATAATCTCGACCAATTGCGGGATTGGCAGGTCTTCGACCGGCAAATCAGGACCAAACCACGGCTCTAACAGGGCCTTTTGTTCGTCCACTGTCAACGCGCGGGCAGCCGCGACACCCGGCGTAGTTTCCAAAATCTTGATCGCGGCGGCTGTCTGCGCCTCGACCTGCCCTTCGGGGGCGGAAATGCGCAAGGTTGACGTGCGGGCCAATTCGTCAGACCAGCGGTCGGCCAACCGGCCCGTTGCCAATGACAGCGCGAGCGCAAAGACTGTCAGAAACGCCATCGCGGCAGCGGTAAACAGTGTCAGACGCGCGGTAAAGCCAGTTGGCGGCACGGCGCGATCTGCCTGAGGATCACCGGCGATCAGGTCGAATAAACGAGTTAGTTGCACTCTCATAGCTCGGCCCCCGCCATTTGCAGTTGACGGTCACGTAGTCGCAAAACCCGCGTGCTGACTTGGCTTTTTGCGGCGCGGATCAGGTTCATGTCGTGCGTCGCAATCAAAACTGTTTTTCCCATCCGGTTCAGTTCAACCAGCAGGGACAACAGACGTTGCGACATTTCCCAATCCACGTTCCCCGTGGGTTCATCCGCGATTATGACATCCGGTGACATGATCACGGCCCGCGCGAGGGCTGCGCGTTGGCGTTCCCCGCCCGATAACTCTGGTGGGCGTTGCTCGGCTTGATGGGCCAAGCCAACCCACGCCATCAGGTCCGCCAGATTGCCATCGGCCTCTGCCTCTCGGCCTGATACTGTCAGTGGCAATGCTATGTTTTCGGCCAGACTGAGGTGATCGAGGAATTGGCAATCCTGATGCACAACACCGATCCGACGCCGCACCATCGCGACAGCGTCGCGGTCCAGTCCGCGGGCGTCGTCGTCGAACAGGCGCACCTGACCGCTTGTCGCCAGCAACGCACCATAGCATAATTTCAGCAACGTCGTCTTGCCTGCCCCTGACGGTCCGGTCAGAAAATGAAACGACCCCGCCCCCAGCGTCAGGTTGACGCCCGAGAACAGTTCGGCCCCGCCATAATTGTAGGCAACGTTATCGAGTTCGATCACCTTGCGGCTCCTTATGTGTGGTCGTCTGAGCCTGTTTTGCCCAAATCTGCAACAGGTTACAATGTTTCGCCCACTGCAACAGTCGCATTTCCTTGGCGTTTCTTTTACCTATTGATAAATAATGGTCATCAAAGACCGACTATACCCAACCGGCAAGGACCAAGGAATTAATAAAATGCGGCTGATTTGTCCAAATTGCGGTGCGCAATACGAGGTGGCCGAAGACGTAATTCCAGACGAAGGTCGGGACGTCCAATGCTCGAGTTGCGGCCATACATGGCTGGAAAAACCCGGTGCGTCGTCAATCGAAGACGCATTTGCTGATGTTCAGCCCGCGATCACAGACCCGCAGACCGACGATGTCGCTGACACATGGGTGTCAGAGGACATGGCCGAGCCATCGCCCCCTGCACCACCAGCCGCCGAGCCGGAACCCTCTGCGCCACAGCGCCAGGAACTGGACCCCGCAATCGCCGATATCTTGCGCGAAGAAGCCGCAAGAGAGGCCGAAGCCCGCAAACTGGAAGCGCAGGCAACGATTGAGGTCCAGCCGGATCTGGATCTTAGCCAAGACCCCGAACCCGCGCCTGACCCGCAAAAGGCCGAGGCCGAGCGCCGGATCGCCACCTTAAAAGGCGAAGAAGCCGCGACAATGGCCGCTGCCGCCACACGTCGCGAATTGTTACCCGACATCGAAGAAATCAATTCCAGCCTGCGCCCCAATTCCGAGCGTGACGAAGATACGTCGGCAGACACCACAGACGTCGAAAAGAAACCGTCCAGCGGCTTCCGTCGTGGGTTCTTGGCGACGATTGGCCTGCTGGTATTTGCATTGCTGATCTACATCTTGGCCCCGCGCATTGCCCAAGCGGTGCCAGCCACGGCCTCTGCACTGCAATCCTATGTCGATTGGGTCGATGTTCTACGGCTATGGGTTGATGTAAAACTGCAAGGGCTTTTGGCCGCAATCTCGACCTAGTTGAACGTCCTAGAATTGATCCAGCAACCGGCGCAAATAATCCCGTTCGATTTCAGGGCGGTCTTGCTCGGCGGACCGTCGTCGGATTTCGTCTAGTATTTCTTCGGCACGGCGATAGATGTCCTCGCCTCCTAGCAATTCCTGATCGGTGCCGAATTGGCCGGTATTGCCCAGCTCGCGGCCCAAAGGGTCACGCTGGGTCGGCTCGACCCGTCCGGTTGCCTCGCCGCGTTCATTGCCTTGGCCCGGCTCAGTGTCGCGGTTTTGTGCCAATGCTTGGTTCAAAGACCGCATCCCGTTACGCAGCGCATTCATCGCTTCGGCCTGCCGGTCTATTGCTTCGGCCAGATCTCCGTTACGTAGGGCGCGCTCGGCCTGATCCATAGCGCCCTCGGCCTGTTCCAGCGCGCCGCGCGCGACCTCGCCTGCGTCGCCATCCAGATCGGGTAGATTGTCGCGCAACCGTTCCAGCTCGTTGCGCAACGCGTCTTGTCGCTCGGCCAGCGAAGGTTGTTCACCTTCGCCGCCCGCCCCACGGTCGTCTTGGCGGCCCGACTGGCTGTCATTTCCGACACCTTGTCCTTGCCCCTGTTGTCCATCCTGTCCCGGCTGTTGCTGCTGGCCCTGCTGGCCCGGTTGCTGATCGTTCGACTGTTCGCCTTGCGGTTGTTGGCCTTGTTGGCCGTCTTGCTGCTGGCGGTTCGCGCGGTCCTGCAGCTCGCGAAATGCGTCATCCGACAGCTGTTCTTGATCTTCCAGCGTTTCGGCAAGGTCTTCCATCGATTGCTGGCCCGGTGTGCGCGGACCATCGCCAGTCCCGTCGCCTTGGGTCATTCGCAGATTTTCCAGCAGTTCGTTTAATTGCGCCATCAGCTCGGCCGCTTCGGCCATCCGGCCCTCTTCCATCAGCTCTTGGATGCGGTCCATCAGAGCCTGAATTTCATCTTGGCCGATTTCTTGACTATCTTGCGAATTGTCTGCCCGATCAGTGCCGTCTGACGGCTCCATCTGATCGGCTAGCATTTGCATATAGTCGTCCGTCGCCTCGCGCAGTTCGTTCATCAGCTCGGCAATCTCGGCCTCGGAGGCACCATTTCGCATCGCCTCGGCCAGCCGTTCCTGCGCTCGGCGCAACCGCTCGCGCGCGTCGGCGAGAGTCCCGTCCTCTAACTGGATCGCAAGGTCCCACATCGCGGCCACCAGCTCTTGGCGCACGGTGTCCGTCAGCCCGTCGGATTTCGCCCCCTCTAGCGTTCGAATGATTGCCCGCATACGCAGATAGGTGGTTTCGTTTGAAAATAGCCCTTCGGGGCGATGGGACATGGCGCGCATGATCTGCGCCACACGGCCACGGTTGGCCTTGGACCACATCAAATCGCGCCGTTGTTCGATAATCGCGCGGGCAAAGGGTTGGAAAAACCGCCGACCCGGCAAGATCATCGGCTCGGCGGGGCTGCTTGCGGCTTGTCCGGCCGCATCGGTGACCTGCAATGTCAGGGTCACGGGCAGGTTTGCAAGCGGGTGTTCGGACAGGTCTTCGACCAGAAAACTGTCAAAATCGCGGCGGTCTCCGGTGAATGGCATCGGCAAATCCAGAACCAGATCAGGGGTCAAATCTGGGACCACTGCCAGCCCGTGCCTGCGGTCGACTGCTGAAAAATCCAGCGACAGGGTCGCAGTGCCGCTTTCGACCCCGTAGTCATCCATCGCCAAAAACGGTTGCGACAACTCGCCCATGGCATCTGCTTCAATCGGGCCGGACAGTTCCACCAAAGGTGCCTCGTCTGGAATTGCCAAGACAGACCATTTACGGCCATTCACACCCTCGACCATCAATTCACCCGTGCGTGTGACCACAAAGGTTTGTTGTCGCGCAGATCCCGCGTCTGCGTCCATGGTCCGGCCCGAGACCGTCTCGCGCACGATCAGGTCGCCAACATCGCCATATAGACGCATGGTCAGCTTGCTGCCCATGGGGACGATCAGGCGCCCTTCGGGCACATCGTTGAGGTAAATCGCGGGCTTTCCGGTATAGGTGCGGGGTTCGATCCAGCCTTCCCAAACCGGTCCGGCGGCCAGTATCCGGTCACCATCTTTGCTGCCAATCTCGGGCGATCCAATTTTCCAAAATGACCCGAACAAGGCTCCGCAGACGAAAAACAACAGCGCCATGTATCGCAGGCCGAACGGGTCGCGACTGGCCACGCGAAGATTTGGTTCAACTGCCGTAGCGGCGTGGCTGCGATCGGTCATGCGGGCGACATGGGCGTTCCAGACTGCTTCGGAGGCAGGGTCACCCTGACCGATGGCTAGGGCGTCCTGTATCGCCGCAATCGGTTGATCCGGCAGCGCGGCGTCCACCCGCGCGAGGGCCTCGGCCTCGGTCGGATGGACATACCGGCGCGCGCCAAAAATTGTGGTAACGCCAATCGCCAGCCCCGCGACAACAGCCGCGCCCCAGAGAAATTCACCCGATAGGAATTGATGCCATCCGAACAATAGAAGTGCGGCAATAAAGAACAGCACAGTCCACAACGGCCAAAACGTCCGCACGGCCCGCTCGGACATCATGCCAAGGCGGGTCAAAAGAACAGGGCGCCGAAGGTGCGGCATCTGGTCGGTTATGCGGGGCAGCGGGCCTCTCCGGTCAGGTCGGGGGCTAACCCTAATCGGTCAGCCATTCTGGAATGGTATCGCGCGCGATCATCTCTTCATAGGTAGGGCGTGCGCGAATAACTGCAAATTGATCACCATGCACAAGCACTTCGGGGATCAACGGGCGCGAGTTGTATTCAGACGACATGACAGCACTATAAGCCCCCGCGGACCGGAATGCCACGCGGTCGCCCGCCTTGAGCGGGGCCATATCGCGGCCCTTGGCAAAGGTGTCACCGCTTTCGCAGATAGGGCCGACGATGTCATAGCGCGCAGGTTCGATGCCTGGGGCGGCCTCGATCAATGGAACGATGTCGTGATGGGCCTCATACATGGCGGGGCGGATCAGATCGTTCATCGCCGCGTCGACGATCAGAAATTGACGGTCTTCGCCGTCTTTGACGTAGATGACTTCGGACACCAAAACGCCCGCATTTCCGGAAATCAGGCGGCCCGGTTCGATTTCGACCTCGCAACCCAGATGGCCGACTGTGCGCTTGATCATCGCGCCGTAATCGGTTGGCAAGGGTGGCGCGTCGTTCGACCGCGCATAAGGGATACCTAGACCGCCGCCCAAGTCCAGCCTGTCAATCTGATGTCCGTCCGCGCGCAGAACCTCGACCAGTTCTGCAACTTTTGTATATGCGGCCTCGAACGGGGCAAGGTCGGTCAGTTGCGACCCGATATGCACATCAATTCCGACAATCTTGAGGTTGGAAAGGTTCGCCGCCATCGCGTAGACCTCGCGCGCGCGGCTGATCGGGATGCCGAATTTGTTTTCGGATTTTCCTGTGGCGATTTTGGCGTGGGTTTTGGCGTCGACATCAGGGTTCACACGGATGGTGATCGGGGCCTCGACCCCCAGCTTGGTCGCAACGGCGGACAAAGCCTCTATCTCGGGTTCGCTTTCGACGTTGAACTGGCGGATACCTCCGGTCAGGGCCATGCGCATCTCGTCCACGGTTTTGCCTACGCCCGAGAAAACGATCCGGTCGCCGGGAACACCCGCAGCGATCGCGCGGGCGTATTCGCCGCCAGACACGACATCCATGCCAGCCCCTGCTTGTGCCAAAACCTTTAGAACGGCTTGGTTCGACAGCGACTTCATCGCGAAACAGACGAGATGCGGCAAACCGTCCAATGCCTCGTCAAACAGGTTGAAATGGCGGGTCAGCGTCGCTGTGGAATAGGCGTAGAACGGGGTGCCTACTTCTTGGGCGATTTGCGCCAAAGGCACGTCCTCGGCGAACAGTTCTCCGCCTGAATAAACAAAATGATCCATTCTCGCCCTCTTAGTCTTTGGTCACACCGACATAGCAGATCGTGCCGTGGCCCCAACCCTCAATAATGTCGCCTTTTGCTTTTGCCGCTGGCCTAGCGCCGTGCGCGCAAAAACAGGTATAGTGGCAAGCCGCAACTGACGCCGATGCAAAACGTCGCCGGGATTGCCACGAGCGACAAGACATCCCGACGTGTCCGTGCCTCGAGCAGAATCCATACGGTCAATGCGATCGCCGCGATCGTCAAATCCCAGACCAGCCCTGACGACGCGGCGTTGGCGTGCCACGCATCTACCATGCCCATAAGCGACCAGCCATTCTCACCGAACCACTGGACAAAGTAATACATCGGATGGATCGCGCCCCAGATCGCAAGCACCAGAAATGCCCAGCGCATCACAGGGACAAACCAAGCGACAGGTTCGAATTCTCGATCCCAAGCCCGATGGAACTAGAGGCGCCATTCGTCCCGACCCCCAGACCGACCCGCGCCTTAGGTCGCAGCGGATCGCCCTCGGCTCCACACGCGGCCAACAGGGCACATAGGCCCAACGCCATAGCAAGTTTGATCATCAAGACATCCCTTTCCAGTCAGCAATCCGTTTGCGGACTTCGCTAGGTGCCGTGCCACCGAAACTGACACGGGACGCCACCGAATTTGCCACGCCCAAAACGTCAAACACGCTTTGGTCGATGTCCTTACAAACTGATTGCATCTGCACCAAAGTCAAATCGGGCAGGTCGCAACCGTTGTCTTCTGCCAACGCGACTAGGCTGCCGGTGACATGGTGGGCATCTCGGAACGGCATGTTCAAGGTTCGAACCAGCCAGTCGGCCAGATCGGTTGCGGTTGAAAAACCGGTGGCCGCGGCGGCCTTTAGGCTTTCGACGTTGGCTTGCATATCTGCCACCATCCCCGTCATCGCGGCCAAGGCAAGCATCAAGTTATCAGCGGCGTCGAACACCTGTTCCTTGTCTTCTTGCATGTCCTTGGAATAGGTCAGCGGCAACCCCTTCATCACGGTCATCAGTGCTACGTTTGCGCCGAAAATCCGCCCGATCTTGGCACGGATCAGTTCAGCCGCGTCAGGGTTGCGTTTTTGCGGCATGATCGACGACCCTGTCGACCATTTGTCTGACATTTTGACGAACCGGAACTGGGCCGAAGACCAGATCACCAATTCTTCGGCCAGTCGGCTCATGTGCATGGCGCATATGCTGGCGGTTGCCAAAAATTCCAACGCAAAGTCGCGATCGCTGACCGCATCCAGTGAGTTCGACATTGGACGATCAAAGCCCAACGCCTCGGCGGTCATATGCCTGTCGATCGGAAACGAAGTGCCCGCCAACGCAGCAGCGCCCAAGGGCGATGTGTTCATCCGCGCGCGCGCATCGGCAAAACGGGACCGATCGCGGGCGAACATTTCGACATAGGCCAACATGTGGTGGCCCCATGTGACGGGCTGGGCGACCTGCAAATGGGTGAACCCCGGCATAACCCAATCCGCGCCCGCCTCGGCCTGACCAACAAGGGCCTGCATCAACGCCGCAAGCGCGCTGTCAGCTGCATCGCATTGATCGCGCACCCATAGGCGAAAATCGACCGCGACCTGATCATTGCGCGATCGTGCCGTGTGCAACCGCCCCGCTGGTTCCCCGATCAAATCGCGCAAACGCGCCTCGACATTCATGTGGATGTCTTCCAATGCGGTCGAAAACGGGAAATCGCCGGCTTCAATCTCTGACAAGACCGTGAGCAGCCCTTCCCCAATCGCCTCGGCATCGGTATCTGAGATGATACCGCAGGCTGCCAACATGGCGGCATGGGCCCGCGAGCCCGCGATGTCTTGTGCGGCCATTCGTTGATCAAACCCGATCGAAGCATTGATGGCTTCCATGATTGCATCGGGTCCGGCGGCGAAACGGCCACCCCACATGGTATTGGCGGTTTTGGTCATATTGAAAGGTGCTTTCATGCGCAAATTGGGATTGGTTCTGCTGTATACGGCCCTTGGCTGGCTTGCAAATCCTGTCGTGGCAGACGGGACCGCGTTTGAGGCTCTGCGCGAGGGCGATATGCGCAAACTGACGTTTCACGCCGAACCGATCGATGGAACCGATGTCCCGTTTACGCACCAGGACGGGGGCGAAATAACCCTCGCCGATTTGGGTAATGGCTACACCGTGTTGAACTTTTGGGCCACGTGGTGCGCGCCGTGCCGCAAAGAAATGCCTAGCCTTTCCGCCCTGCAAGACGCGCTGGTCGACACAAACGCCCAAGTCGTCACCGTGGCAACAGGCCGCAACCCACGCCCCGCGATAGAAGCGTTTTTTGATGAAATCGGTGTCGATAACCTGCCATTACATGCCGACCCACGCCAATCGTTTTCACGGGCGATGGGGGTGCTGGGCCTGCCTGTGACGTTGATTATCAGCCCTCAGGGCCAAGAAATCGCCCGCCTACAAGGCGATGCAGATTGGGCCAGTGACAGCGCGATTGCGATCGTGACCGCCCTTGCGGCCACTGCGGCCGACTAGGCGTGACCTGCGGCCGACGACAGTAGCATCGGGCTGACGCCCAATGTTTTCAGGGCCATTTCCCATTTGTCGTCATTGTCAGTGTTAAACACGACATCGTCAGTCGCATCACAAGTCAGCCAGCTGTTTTGACCGATCTCGCCCTCTAATTGATCAGGGCCCCAGCCCGCATATCCCAGCGCCAGAATCGCCTGATGTGGCCCCGATCCGCTGGCGATATCAACCAGCACATCCATGGTCGCCGACATCGACAGCCCACCATCGACAGACATCGTGCCGGTTTCGGATTGGTATTCTGACGAATGCAGAACGAATCCGCGCATCCGCTCGACCGGACCACCAAAGTGAACCAGCTTGTCGCGCACGATACCATCAACCTCGATTCCCAACTCTTGCAGCAGTTTGACATACCGCAGCTTGGGACGGGGTTTATTAATGATCAAACCCATCGTGCCGTCTTGGGTGTGGTCGCAAATATAGATCACACTGTGGTCAAAGCGCGGATCGCCCATGTCAGGCATGGCAATCAATAGTTTGCCAGCAAGGTTAAGTGACGTGTTCTCCATTGGTTAATTTTGCCCCTGTTACGGCCCCGACGCAACCCGATGGTCATAATGCGTCGCGGCGATGTGATTTTCCATTTCATCCGACATGGCTATGTATGGCGCCATGAGACTGATCATAGCCCTTGCCATTTTGCTGGCCCCGCCCGTCGCAGCCGGTCCTTCGGACCACGAAACGCAGCTAACGGTTTTGTCCGGTTGGACCACCGCAAGTGGCAGCCAGATGGTTGGACTGCAGATTGATATGGCCGACGGCTGGAAAACCTATTGGCGTGCGCCCGGTGACGCGGGAATTCCACCGCAAGTCAGCTGGGTCGGATCGCAAAACATCAAGGGCGCGGCATTCCACTGGCCTGTGCCAGAAGTATTCTACGAAGGCTCGGCCCGCTCAATCGGGTATTCCGGCTCGGTGACGATCCCGATCGAGATTTTTCCCGCCAGTGACGGCGCGATGCGCCTGTCTGGAACATTGGACATCGGCGTCTGCGACGAGATTTGCGTGCCCGTGACCTTGGATTTTGATCAAAGCCTGCCTGCGTCAAACACCCGTGATCCGGCGATTGTTGCGGCACTTGTCGACAGGCCCGCAACCGCGTCTGAGGCGGGCATCTCTGATGTGACCTGCAAGGTCGACCCAACGCCAAAAGGACTGCGTGTTACCACCCAGATGGTGTTGCCAAAATCCGCGGCGGCGAATGCGGTGATCATCGAAACCGGCGACCCCGCCGTTTGGGTGTCCGAACCGACAACCAGCCGTCAAGGCGCCACGCTAACCGCCAGCGCAGATTTGGTTCATGTAAACGGGTCGGGGTTTGCATTGGACAGATCTGCGGTGCGGATCACGCTGCTGTCCGAGCGCCAAGCGATTGACATCATCGGTTGCCGCGCACCGTCGTGATCATTTGCGACGCAGATGTTCATCCAGTCGCGGCATCATTTCTATGAAATTGCAGGGCTTGTGACGGAAATCCAGCTGTAGCTTTAGGATTTCATCCCACGCGTCCTTGCACGCACCGGGGCTGCCTGGCAGTGCAAACAGATAGGTGCCACTGGCCACCCCGCCGGTTGCACGGCTTTGAACCGCGCTGGTGCCTATCTTTTTCATGCTGACAATTGTAAAAACGGTGCCAAAGGCGTCGATTTCTTTCTCGTAGACATCGCGGTGCGCCTCGACCGTCACATCGCGGCCCGTCAGGCCGGTGCCACCCGTCGAGATGATCACGTCGATCCCGTCGTCCGCACACCATGCACGCAGTTGGTCGGCAATCTGGTCGCGCTCGTCCTTGATGATTTTGCGATCGGTCAAGATATGGCCTGCCTCGGAAATCCGATCCACAAGCACATCACCCGACCGGTCCTGAGACAGGTCGCGGCTGTCGCTGACAGTCAACACCGCAATATGTACTGGAATGAAATCTAGGCTGTCGTCAATACGGCTCATGATGATCCTTTTAGTTTGGCCTTTAGGGCCAACAAATCCGCCCAAGCATCGCGCTTGGCGCTCGGGTTCTGAATGAGGGCCACAGGGTGCAACATTGGCAGCACAGGGCGGCCCAGCGCCTCGGTCCAGTTGCCGCGCAGGCGCGAAACGCCAGCCCGACCCAGCAGCATTTGACAGGCGGTGTTGCCCATCACCAGAACAATATCAGGATTGGCCAGGGTGATGTGCCGTTCCAAGAACGGTTTCATCATGTCCAGTTCGTGGGGTTGGGGCTGTGCAGGCGATCGCCACGGGATCGGTGCGATCGTATAGATACGCGCGGTCGGATCCTCGACGTCTTGGCCCATGCCGATGGCATCAAACATCCGGCCCAACAACTGCTGTGCCGCCCCTGCAAACGGCGTGCCTGCGCGATCGACATCGCGATCCGGTGCTTCGCCGACGATCAAGACACGGGCGGCCGGATCACCCTGAGCAAAAACAGTGTTGCGAGCCGCGCGCTTGGGTTCACACATGTCAAAGGCGTCTAGCGCCGTCCGCAGAGCATCCAGATCGGCAGCTGATTGGGCCAATTCGCGGGCAACTGCGATAGCATCAACCTTGACCGGTTCGGCGGGTTCCGGCGGGGTCATGGCGGGGCTGACAGCGGATGCGGCTGGTTTGGCCAGCTTTTCAGGAATTTCATACCGGTTGACGGGCGTATCACCGATCGCCTCGTCTGCGCCTAATTCGACCTGCCATTCCAGCGCCGAACGATCCGCCCAATATGTATCCATAGAATCCATACCAGCACCCTAGCCCAGTTTGACCCTATGCGTAAGTGGTGCTTGCCCCAGCCCCGCGCAGTTTCTATAAGCCCAAGAGGTTGTGGACAGGAGAAACGATGACATTCCGCGCAAGGCACCTTCTGGGCATCGAACATCTGGCCCCTGATGAGATCACAACCCTTTTGGATTTGGCTGATCAATACGCCGAACTGAACCGCAAAGGGCAGCATTCCAAAGACGTCTTGGCAGGTATGACCCAGATCAACATGTTCTTTGAAAATTCAACCCGCACGCAGGCCAGTTTTGAGTTGGCCGGCAAACGGTTGGGCGCGGATGTGATGAATATGGCGATGCAGGCCTCGTCGATCAAAAAGGGCGAGACCCTTATCGACACGGCCCTGACCCTGAACGCGATGCACCCGGATTTGCTGGTGGTGCGTCACCCCAATTCCGGTGCGGTCGATCTGCTTGCCCAAAAGGTAAACGGCGCGGTCCTAAATGCAGGTGACGGCAAGCATGAACACCCGACCCAAGCCCTGCTGGATGCACTGACGATCCGCCGCGCCAAGGGCCGGTTGCACCGCCTGTCGGTGGCGATTTGCGGTGACGTTGCCCACAGCCGCGTAGCGCGGTCCAACATCATGTTGCTCGGCAAGATGGAAAACCGCATCCGCCTGATCGGCCCTCCGACCTTGATGCCGTCGCAGATCAGCGAATTCGGCTGCGAGGTGTTCCACGACATGGAAGAAGGCCTGCGGGACGTCGATGTCGTTATGATGCTAAGGCTGCAAAAAGAACGCATGGACGGCGGCTTTATCCCGTCCGAGCGCGAGTATTATCATCGCTACGGTCTGGACGCAGATAAACTGGCCCACGCCAAGGATGACGCAATTGTCATGCACCCCGGCCCGATGAACCGCGGCGTTGAAATCGACGGCACCATTGCCGACGACATCAACCGCAGCGTAATCCAAACACAGGTTGAGATGGGCGTCGCCGTACGCATGGCCGCGATGGACTTGCTGGCGCAAAACCTTCGCACCGCGCGGGCACAGGGGGAAACTGCATGCTAAATATTCCCGCCAACGACCATGGCGCGTTATATGTATTGGAATTAAACCGTCCGGCACCAGAGGGGTTGGACGACAAAACCGACGCCGCGATGCAGGCGATATTCGGCCCCGTATTGGTAAACACCGACTATGTCGATCCGATCAGCCCCGGTATGTTGACCGACATGACGCTGCCCGATTTGATCCGTAACGGCTATGACATGCCCGTGTCTGGTGCCGACGCCGAAGAGCTGCGCGGCTTGATGGGAACAGCTATTCTGGCCATGTCCGCAGCTTTTGGCGGTCAGGCGCAAACCATCGACCTGCCCGCCGATGTGCGGCTGGTGGCCACATTGCGCGAGGCACACGACCTAAAGGCGCCGCGCCCGATCCACACAACCACAGCCCGAGGTCACCTGACCGGCGGCAAAGCCAAAAAGAAACCGTCCGATGCGGCTATGTCCGGGCGAATTGCAACAATTGCGCTGCTGGTGTTGTTCGCGCTGGTCGGTGCCATGGTATGGATTGCGGGATGAAAATGACTGAGACTCTATTCACAAACGCCCGCCTGATTGATCCGGTGACGCAGACCGACAGCCTTGGCGCGCTACGGGTTCGTGACGGGATGATCGTCGAAGTCTATGAGGACGCCAAGCCCGACGCGGCAGGTGCGACTGTCGTCAACTGCGCTGGCAAATGTCTGGCCCCTGGCATCGTCGATATCGGCGTCAAAGTGTCCGAACCCGGCGAGCGGCACAAAGAATCGTTCCGGTCGGCGGGCCGCGCTGCTGCCGCTGGGGGGATCACGACGATCGTGACGCGCCCTGACACTTCGCCCGCAATCGACACCCCCGAGACATTGGAATTCGTCGCCCGACGCGCGGCGACAGACGCGCCTGTGCGTGTCTTGCCAATGGCGGCCCTGACCAAAGGCCGCGAGGGGCGCGAGATGACCGAGATCGGATTTCTGTCCGATGCAGGCGCGGTGGCTTTTTCCGACGCCGATCGCGTTGTCAGCAACCCCAAGGTTTTTTCGCGTGCGTTGACCTACGCAAAATCATTGGGCGCGTTGGTGATTGCCCATGTCCAGGAACCGATCCTGTCAGACGGGGCTTCTGTTACTTCGGGCAAATTCGCATCCCTGCGCGGCCTGCCTGCTGTGTCACCGATGGCCGAACGCATGGGGCTGGATCGCGACATCAGCTTGCTGGAAATGACCGGCGCCCGATATCATGCCGATCAGATCACCACCGCTCGCGCCCTGCCCGCATTGGAACGTGCCAAACGCAATGGCCTACAAATCACCGCAGGTGTCGGCATTCACCATTTGACCCTGAACGAACTGGACGTGGCGGATTATCGCACTTTCTTTAAACTCAAACCGCCCCTACGGTCCGAAGACGACCGGATCGCTGTGGTCCAAGCCGTAGCCGAGGGGCTGATCGACGTGATCTGTTCGATGCACACGCCGCAGGATGAGGAAAGCAAGCGCCTTCCATATGAAGAAGCCGCGAGCGGGGCCGTGGGATTGGAAACGATGCTGCCCGCCGCCTTGCGCCTGTACCACGCCGAGATGTTGACCCTGCCGCAACTCTTTGCCGCCATGTCACTAAACCCGTCGCGTATCTTGGGCCTGAAAACAGGGCGATTGCGCCAGGGGCACCCTGCCGATCTGGTCTGGTTCGACCCTGACGCTTCGTTCAAACTGGATCGCGCCAAATTGCACTCGAAATCCAAGAACACGCCATTCGACGGGGCCATGATGCAAGGTGTCGTCCTTGGCACTTGGGTCGCGGGCAATCTGGTCGGAGGTGACTGCTAATGCCGGAACTCGAGACATCATCCCTATTTTTGATCGTTTGGGCCACCGCAGGCTATGTTCTGGGCTCTATCCCGTTCGGCATCATTCTGGCGCGGGTGATGGGACTGGGGAATCTGCGCGATATCGGATCGGGAAATATCGGCGCGACCAATGTTTTGCGCACCGGTAACAAAACCGCCGCCGCCCTGACGCTGCTGTTTGATGCGGCCAAAGGTGCTGTGATCGTCCTGTTGGCCCGTCAGTTTGCGGGCGAAGACGCGGCCCAATTGGCCGGTCTGGCGGCGATTATTGGCCACTGCTTTCCTGTTTGGTTGAATTTCAAGGGTGGTAAAGGCGTTGCGACCTATTTTGGGCTGTTGCTGGCCCTTGCCCCACCCGTGTTCTTGGCCGCGGGGGTCATCTGGTTGTTGACCGCAGCCATTTCGAGGTATTCGTCGTTGGCATCGCTGCTGGCCGCAGGTTGGGCACCGGTGGCCGCAGTTTTCTTGGGCTCCGGACAGTGTTCGGTTTTACTGCTCGTCATGGCGGTGTTGATTTACGTTCGACACGGACAAAATATCAGCCGTCTACGCGCTGGCACTGAAAGCAGGATCGGCAAGAAATCGGTCTAAACCAGCGCCAATCTGCGGCCCTGTTTTGCCCACATTAGCAACGCCCCGCCACCCAGCAATTGACCGCCAAGACCGATGTCCGTACCGGTCAGATACAAAAACGCGACCGTCAGGCCGATCAGGATCGGCAAACGAACGAGCGGGCGCAAAACCTGCCCGATCGTGCGTAAACCCAGCGCCCACAACAAGATCATGATCGGCGGCACAACAATCAAAACGCCAGCCCACGCGCCCAACAAAAATGCGCTGGCCCCATGCGGATGTACAGCGGCTCCGCCAGCCAAAGGCAAGGCCACAAGCAAGAGCATCGCAAAACGCGGGCTTAGAAAAAACGGCATGTCATACCCCTCCTAATGTTTCCTTATCGGAAACAATCGGGGCAGGATTATGGCACGTCAGTAGGAATATTCGCCGTAGATCTTGGACAAATCCCCGCCCCAGTCGCCGTTATACCGGTCTAGCAGCTCGTCTGCGGGGGTTTTGCCTGTCTCAAGGCTTTCTTTTAGGGCGTTCAGGAAATGGGTCTCGTCAGGGACCATGCCGCCTGCGCCTTCTCGGCCGCGCGCTTTTAGACCCGCCTCGGAAATCGCCACAACTTCGCGGGCCAAGTCATGCATGTTGATCCCGTCGACCTGCGCCTGAAGCCCATGGACTGATGCCTGCACCCGCAGCGCGTCACGTTGTTCTGCAGTCCAGTTTTTGCACAAGTCCCACGCCGCATCCAAGGCCGTCTGGTCATACATCAGCCCGACCCAGAACGCAGGCAAGGCGCACAATCGCCGCCAAGGACCACCATCCGCGCCGCGCATTTCCATGAATTGTTTGATCCGCGCCTCTGGGAAAACAGTCGTCAGATGGTCAGCCCAGTCAGACAACATCGGTTTTTCACCTGGCAACGCAGGCAGCTCGCCCTTTAGGAAATCGCGGAACGACATGCCCAGCGCGTTGATGTATTTGCCGTCGCGATAGACAAAATACATCGGCACATCCAACACGTATTGCACCCATGCCTCGAATCCGAAACCGTCCTCGAACACAAACGGCAACATGCCCGTGCGGTCGTCATCGAGGTTCTGCCAGATATGCGCCCGCCAGCTCTTGTGACCGTTCACGCGGCCCTCGAAAAACGGGGAATTGGCGAACAACGCGGTGGCGACAGGTTGCAGGGCCAAAGCCACGCGCAATTTTTTGACCATGTCGGCCTCGGACCCGAAATCTAGGTTCACTTGCACGGTGCAGGTCCGGCGCATCATGGCTGTGCCCATGGTGCCGACCTGTTCCATGTAGTTGTTCATCAGCTGGTAACGCCCCTTGGGCATCAGCGGCATTTCTTCGTGACCCCATTCAGGGGCCGCGCCAAGGCCGATGAATTTGACGCCAATTTCGTCACTGACGGATTTTACCTCGCGCAGGTGGTTGTTCACCTCATCGCAGGTCTGGTGGATCGTCTCGACAGGGGCACCGGACAGTTCCAGCGCGCCGCCGGGCTCAAGGCTGACGTTGGCGCCGTCTTTTTCCAAACCGATCAGCTTGCCGCCCTCGGTCACAGGTGCCCATTGGAACCTGTCCCGCAATCCCTCTAGGACGGCTTGGATCGACCGTTCGCCTTCGTAGGGCAGTGGCTGATGGGTGTCTTGGCAATAGCCGAATTTCTCGTGCTCGGTGCCGATACGCCAATCGGATTTGGGCTTGCAGCCCTTTTCCAGCAACTCTGCCAGTTGTTCGTGCCGCTCGATCGGGCCGCCGCCGGATTGTGGAATTGACATTGGGGTGCTCCGTTCGTGTCAGCAAATCAGAATTCATCGGTGCCGCGTTGTGCGGGAAGTGTCAATGCAACAAGTCGGGTGTCCGTTCCCAAACCAGCACCCGCGCATCAGGTGTGCGTGATAGCACGGTTAGCATTGATTCAGTGTTCAGGTTTGGCAAGGCACCAAACAGGTCGAATAGATCATCCGCCCCTGTCGCGTTGACGGGAATTTCCAAGCGTTTCCCGCCCATCCCCGACACGATCCAATGCGCCGCAGGCCGCGCCTTTGGTTCCAGCTCTAGGCGGGTGACGTCCTCGATATCCATTGTCCCGCCGGTGAGCGGCCCAAAGTAGGCAAGCCTGCGTTCGGTCACCTGCACAACGCCCGGACCCGTGCCTGTCTGGCGGAACCTGCTGCGCTGCGCGCCCGCTAGGATCAAGGCAATCGCCACGGCGCAAATCACAAACCCGATGCCGCGCACGACACCAAAACCACCTATGACCCACCATAGGCCAAACGCCAGCAGGGCCAGTCCCACGATAACTTCGCGCCAACGCCACAGTGTGGCGCGCGCCTCTGGTCGCATAAAGCTAGACATGGGCCACCTGCGGTCCGTCAAACAACAGCAACGTCCAGTCCCCAATCTGCTCGAATCCGATTGCGCGATAGGCACGCTCGGCCATGTCGGAGGCCGAAAACAATGTTGCGCGACCGATGCCTTGCCTGCGCGCCAGTTCCAGATGCAGCGCCACCGCACGACGGGCATGCCCACGCCCGCGCAATTCGGGCGGCGTATAGACGCCACCGATTTGCACGATGTCAGGCATTTGTGCGTTGAACCCTGTCGCAGCCAGACAAGTATTCCCATCAACCAGAACCATATGGCTGCCGCGCTTGATCCGCTCCTCATAGTCCCGTTTCACGTAGCCCGCGACCTGATCCGCAGGCGTGTGCAGCGCATTTCGCTGATAATCCGCCATCCAATCCCGAACGGTCGCCTCTGGCGCTTGCGCAAAGGGGATCAGTTCGCCAATGCCGTCGGGAATGATCAGCTCGTCCAGTTGCAACAAAAATTGCGGCTCGTCTTCGTCCATCGTCGCAGGCGCGTCGGTCAGCCCCGCAGCTGATTGAAGCGCGCGGACATGGCTTGCCGGTCCAATCATCCCGATTAGCCCGCCCAAATCACCCAGAACAGTCGCTGCCGCAGCATTGCCGCCATCCGGCAAGAATGGCATTACCATGCCTTCTTGGGTCACCGCCAACACGTCGCGCAGCGGCCCGTTATTCATCCATAAACGCGTGCCGCGCGGGTGGTCCCCGTCAAGCCCGTGGTTATTCAGGTTCGATAGCGTAAACATGTTTAGCTCGGCGTGTTCGGCCAAATAAGAGGTTAACGCGGGCATATCCGATTGCGTTGCGCGTTTCATGTCCAGTCCCCCAGCGTTTGTTGCCATATGGTCAGTGCCGCCACTGCCGCTGTATCGGCGCGTAGAATGCGCGGCCCTAGGCTAACAGGACGGGCGCAATCCATCGCCCTTAGGCGGTCCGCTTCTGCAGGGGAAAACCCGCCTTCGGGACCGATAAAGATAGCCCAAGGGCCCGTCGTGCCAGCCGACAGCACGCTGGCTTTGCCGATCATGGTCTCGTCGCAGAACATAATTTTGCGGGCAGGATCCCAACCATCCAGCAGCTTTGACATTTTTTGCAAATCATCAACGGGGGGCACATAGGTTCCGCCGCATTGCTCGGTCGCCTCAAGCGCATGAGCGCGCAGTTTGTCGATCCGCAACCGATCCGCGTTGTTTGTGTAATCGGTCTGCATCGGCACAATGCGTGCGACACCCAGCTCGGTTGCTTTTTCGACGATGAATGCTGTGCGCTCTTTGCGGATCGGAGCAAAGACCAGCCAGACATCAGGGGGCATTTGCAGTGGCGCGGTTTGCGCCTGACAGGTCAGAATGCCACCCTTCTTGCCCGCGCTGGCAATTTCGACATCCCATTCCCCGTCAACGCCATTGATTGCGGACAGCACATCCCCTTCGGTCAGCCGCATGACGCCGAACAGATAATGGGCTTGCTCGCGCGTCAAAGGGACCGGTTGCCCTTGGGCCAGTGGATGATCTACATAAAGTCGCGTTTTGTTAGCCATGAAAGCGAACATATGTCCGACCCAGACCAGATGCCAGAGCAAGCCGTTGCAGATAGTGCCGGAAATTGGGTTGATACCATGGCCCCCGCCCCTACGCGCCCGTTTTTGCGACTATCGCGGGCGGATCGGCCGATCGGAACATGGCTTTTGTTTATTCCCGGCTTGTGGGCAATTGCACTGGCCGCCTTGCACGGGTCGGACGCCCGATTGTTCGACATTTGGTTGATAGCCGGATCCGGTATTGGTGCCTTGCTGATGCGCGGGGCCGGATGCACATGGAACGACATCACCGATCGCAACATTGACGGCCAAGTCGAACGCACACGCCTGCGCCCGATCCCCTCGGGGGCTGTGGGTGTGCGGGCTGCGTTGATCTGGATGCTATCGCAAACGCTGCTGTCATTGGTGATCTTGCTGACAATGCCTGCATTGGCAATCTGGCTGGGATTTCTGGCCGCCCTGCCTGTGCTAATCTACCCTTTTGCCAAGCGGTTCACGTGGTGGCCGCAGTTTTTTCTGGGCATTGCATTCAACTGGGGTGCCTTGTTGCTTTGGGCTGGCCATAGCGGGGCGCTGCATCCGGCGGCATTCGCCCTATACTTAGGCGGAATATGCTGGACGCTGTTCTACGACACAATCTATGCACACCAAGACGCCGAAGACGACGCGCTGATCGGCGTCAAATCCACGGCACGGTTGTTCGGTGAAAACACACCGCACTGGCTACGGGTTTTTCAGGCGGGCACCGTTTTCGCCATGGGCGCCGCGGTTGTGCTGGCTTGCCACGAACGATCCATCCTGTCGCTGGTCGTTGCGATCGCAGGGCCATGGGCCATGGGATGGCACCTAAGTTGGCAAATGACCCGATTTGACCCCAAGGATGGCGCCTCGTTGCTGCGATTGTTCCGCTCAAACCGTGACGCGGGGCTCATTCCCTTGCCGTTTTTCGCCGTCGCGTACTTCCTTTGATTGATCCTTTGGGGTTTGCGCCCTATTGACTATCAGTAATCGAATAACAAACCGGTCTTTGATGCGTCTTTCAGCTGTTTTCCTTCGCCTTGGTGTCTTTGTGTTTGCGGCACTGATCGCTGTTATAGGGGCGCGTGCCGCGGTATCTGTGGTCGAAACCCGTTCCGTTGTCGCTGTGCGTGAAACCCTGGTAGATCGAGGGTATGAATGGGCATCGGTGCTGGGCGACGGCCTGCAAGTCATCCTAGAAGGCCAAGCACCAACCGAGGCGACACGGTTTCGTGCCATTTCGACAGCAGGGCGAATTGTTGACGCAAGCCGCGTCATCGACAACATGTCCGTTGCCGAAGCAGACAGCCTGATTGCGCCGGATTTCAAGATCGAAATCTTGCGCAACGACAGCGGTGTTTCCCTGATCGGGCTAATCCCAGCCGACAGCGATCGAGAGCGATTGAACGATCGCATCGCCGAAATCGCAAAAGGCCAGACCGTCACCGACCTGTTGGAAACCGCCGATTACCCCGTGCCAGCTACGTGGCGTGAGGCCCTGAATTACAGTATGCGTGCGCTGGACCTGCTACCACGATCCAAGATTTCGGTCGGGGCCGAACATGTGTCGATCAACGCCATCTCCGATAGCGCAGCCGAAAAGGCACGCTTGGAAGCCGAGCTCGCGCGTAATATGCCGCAAGGGGTCAAACTGGCAGTTCAGATCAGTGCGCCGCGCCCTGTCGTGTCGCCTTACATCACACGGTTCTCTTTGTCCGAAGACGGCGCAAGGTTTGACGCCTGCGCCGCCGACACGCCCGAGGCCGAGCGCGCTATCATCGACGCGGCGCAAACCGCAGGCTATTCCGGCAATAGCCCCTGCGTCCAAGCACTTGGGGTTCCATCGCGCACATGGGGCGCGACTGTTGCCCAGTCAATCAATGCAGTGGGCCGATTGGGCGGCGGGACAGTGACCGTGTCCGACACCGATATCACGTTGGTGGCATTACAAGGCACCGCCCAAGCCACATTTGACACCGTTGTCGGCGAGCTGGAAAATGCCCTGCCCGATGTCTTTGCCCTCGCGGCCGAGCTGCCCGCGACGCCTGACCCTTCGGCAGAGGGCCCGCCGCAATTCACCGCGACGCGTAGCCCCGAGGGAGAAGTGCAGCTGCGCGGACGCGTTCCTGACGAATTGGTCAATGTCACGGCAGAAAACTACGCCCGTGCGCGGTTCGGCCAATCCAAGGTCACCATGGGCACACGTGTCGTCGACAATCTGCCCACAGGCTGGTCGGTCCGCGTTCTGGCTGGCATCGAAGCCTTGTCGAACCTGTCCAACGGATCTGTTGTTGTTGAACCCGACTTGATCACCGTCAGGGGCAACACCGGATCGGAAAACGCACAAGCCGAAATCACCGGATTGCTGCTTGGCAAGTTGGGGCAAGCGTCTGATTTCCAGATTGATGTGACATACGTCAAGCAACTCGATCCGATTGCAGGGCTGCCCTCGCCCGAGGAATGTATCACCCAGATCAGCGCCCTGACCGAGGAACGCAAAATCACCTTTGATCCCGGCTCTGCGTCCATAACAGCCGACACCCAGCCGGTTGTTGATGACATCGCAGATGTCCTCAAGAAATGCCCCGATTTGAAAATCCTGATTGCCGGATACACCGACAGTCAGGGCCGCGAGGTGATGAACCAACAACTTAGCCAGCAACGTGCCTCGGCGGTTCTGGACGCGCTGCGCCTGCGTCGCGTGCCTGTCAGCAGCTTTGAAGCGAAAGGCTTTGGCGAGGCGGATCCGATCGCAACCAACGAATCCGAGGCAGGCCGAGAGGCCAATCGCCGGATTGAGTTTTCGCTGATCTTGCCGGAAACTACACCCGAAGAACCCACCGGGCTTGAGGCGCTAGAGGCGCCCACGACCGACAGCGAATAGTGAACAGGACAGACCGTTGAACAGAACCGAATTTATCATCGCCACCGCGATTATCCTGTTTGTTGCCTTTGCATTGGGTTGGTTCGCCAGCTGGCTGGTCAATCGCTTTACCCGCGTGACCAAAGCCGAGATTGGCGAGTTGGACAAGATGGCCCAAGCCTTGCACGAGGCCGAAGAAACACGCGATCAGGCGATCACATATCTACAGCAACGCGAAGCCGAGATTACCAATCAGCTGTCCCAAACCGAGGCCGAATTGCGCGCTGCAATGGATGGTCTGCGCGAAGCACGGCAAGAGGCCGAAGAGCTGCGCAACTACATCGAACGCCAGAACGCATAGCCACTGTCTTCCCTTGCCCTTGAGCTCGCCTCTGTCAGGACTGCTCAGGTGGGTGATCGGTGATGCAATATGCGCCCGATGACATTAAGCAGTAACTGCGCCGCCAAAATCGCTGTGCCGTCAGTCGGATCGTAGTCAGGCGCGACTTCGACCAGATCGATGCCCACGATGCGTTGGCGTTTGGCCACAGCCGCGATGATTTCCAGCACCTCGTAGTATAAGAAACCACCGTGGCTGGGCGTGCCTGTGCCCGGAGCAATGGAGGGATCGAACCCATCAATATCAATTGTCAGATAGATATCGGCATTAGCCGGGATACGGTCGACCACGGCGTCAACGCCCAAAGCCCTGATTTGCCGGACAGACAGGATGTCAGACCCCATTGCACGGGCGTCTTCATAGCCGTCTTTGGCCGTTGAGGACACGTTGCGAATGCCAAATTGCGACAGGCCGGTGACATGGTCCTGTTCGGCAGCGCGGCGCATCGGGTTGCCATGCCCGTATCGAACACCGTGGCGTTCATCAACAAAGTCCAGATGGGCGTCGATTTGCAAGATATGGATCGGGCCATGATCGTCAAACGCCCGCACACAAGGGATGTTGATAGAATGATCGCCCCCAAGGACAACCGGCAACGCGCCACTGGCGCGAATCGCGCGAACGGCATCTTCGATCCGCGCGTGGCTGGCCTCGGTGTCGGTGTGCACAATATCTGCGTCGCCGATATCGACGATACGGGTGTCTGCGCCCAGATAGGTCACGTCATCCTCATGGTCGTAAGCACCAGCATGACCAAAGGCGAATAGGGTCGATGCCTCGCGAATGCTGCGCGGGCCGAACCGCGCACCGGGTCGCCACTGTGTCCCGAAATCAAACGGGGCGCCGACAACCGCCACGTCAGCGTCGATCCCGGACCAGTCAGGTTGGTAATCGTATTTCCCGAATGTTGCGATGCCCACAAACGGCAGGTTCAGCCGTCCACTATCATATCCATGCGCCATTTTGCCCCCTAGTCGCGGGGTGCGGCGGCCCTGCGAAGTCTGTCGTTGATTGCTGCACCCAAACCATGGTCGGGAATAGGCGCGACAGCAATATGTTTCGCACCGCGCCTGTCCAACTCGTGCAGCAAGGCAAACAGATTTGCGGCAGCTTCGGTCAGGTCACCGGATGGCGACAGGTTCAGGTCCGCATCAACGTCTCCGAACCCCAACGACGTTTCATGTGGCAACGGCGGCCATGCGCTCAAGCGCATGGAACCCAGTGGCGCGTAGTGCGATGTCAGCTGTCCCGGGGCATTGGGGGTTTCTTTCACAGGCGCGGTTCCCAGCGGGCCACCCAGACAGGCTTCGATTGCCTCTGTCGGGATCCCGCCTGCCCTTAGCAGCATCGGTTGCGCGCCCGAACAGTCGACGATTGTTGATTCCAGTCCCACGGCGCAGACCCCGCCATCGACGACAGCATCGATCCGCCCACCCAGCCCGCCCAGAACATGGGCGGCAGTCGTCGGGCTGACCCGCCCCGATGGATTGGCTGACGGGGCAGCGACAGGACCATCAATGCCGCGCAAGATTGCCGTCGCAACGTGATGATCCGGCACGCGGACCGCAACAGTGTCCAAACCTGCTGTCACGAGCTTGGATATACCTGCCGCGGGCTGCAACGGCAGCACCAGCGTCAGCGCACCAGGCCAAAAGGCATCGGCCAATCGGGCAGCGGTTTCGGTCATCCGGCAATATCGCGAAACCTGCGTCGAATCCGCAAGATGGATAATTAGCGGGTTGAAACTGGGTCGGCCCTTGGCCTGATAAATAGAGGCAACGGCTCGGTCATTTGTGGCATCCGCCCCTAATCCATACACCGTTTCCGTGGGGAAACTGACAAGGCGACCCTGCCCCAATAGCTGCGCCGCATCGGCCAACGCCGCAGCGCCGGTTCCTAAAACCTGCGTTTCCAACTGGGTCATGACGCCGCGTTCCTATTGTGCGCCCTTTTCGGACGGCTACCCTAATGGCATAAACATAGCGCATACTTGCACGGGCCCAGTTTGCCAAGCCGCCCGCATTTTGATCGGAGAACACAATGCCATATCAAGCCCCTGTTTCGGACTTTAAATTCATGCTTGAAAACGTGGTAGGGTTTGCACAAGTCAGCGCAACCGACATGTTCGCCGAAGCGACACCCGATATGGCCGACGCTATCATGACCGAAGCCGCAAGAATGTGCGAAGAGGTGCTTTATCCGCTCAATCGCAATGGCGACACAGAACCGGCACAGCTAGAAAACGGGGTCGTACGCACATCGCCAGGGTTTGCCGATGGCTATCGGGCCATCGCCGACGGCGGTTGGATTGGCATGTCAGCCAGCGCAGATGTAGGTGGCATGGGTCTGCCGATGACCCTGACCACAACGGTCAATGACATGATGTCAGCCGCGTGTCTGTCCCTGCAACTGAACCCTTTGATGACCCAAGGCCAGATCGAGGCACTGGAACACCACGCGTCAGACGCGATCAAGGACCTGTATATCCCCAAGATGATCTCGGGCGAATGGTGCGGCACGATGAACCTGACCGAACCGCAGGCGGGATCGGACGTGGGTGCTTTGCGGTCCAAAGCCGAACCAAACGGGGAAGGCAGCTACAAAATCAGCGGCCAAAAGATTTTTATCAGCTGGGCGGACAATGATTTCACGCAAAACGTCTGTCACCTTGTGCTGGCACGGCTGCCTGACGGGGTTGCGGGCACCAAAGGTATCAGCCTTTTCATGGTGCCGAAATTCATCCCCGATGCAGATGGCAATCCGGGCCAGCAAAACAACCTGCGGGTGGTCAGTTTGGAACATAAAATGGGTCTGCACGGATCGCCCACAGCTGTTATGGACTACGACGGGGCAACCGGCTGGCTGGTTGGGCCCGAACATGGCGGCATGGCCGCGATGTTTACGATGATGAACAACGCCCGTCTGGGGGTCGGGGTGCAAGGCATCGGCGCCGCTGAGGGCGCCTATCAACATGCGCTTGCCTATGCGATGGATCGCAAACAAGGCAAAGCAGGCGGATCAGGCACAATCATCGAACATGCGGACGTGCGCCGGATGCTTGCAAGCATGAAGGCCGACATTTTTGCGGCACGATCGATCGCGCTAATGAACGCCGTTGCCATCGACATGTCGACCGCAACTGGTAGCGACGCATGGTCCAAGCGCGCGGCCCTGCTGACCCCGATTAACAAGGCCTTTGGCACCGATACGGGCATCGAGGTGGCGAACCAAGGGGTGCAGGTCCACGGCGGAATGGGCTTTATCGAAGAGACCGGAGCCGCCCAATACGCCCGTGACGTGCGCGTCACCGCGATCTACGAGGGCACCAACGGCATCCAAGCCATGGACCTCGTCGCGCGCAAGATGATGGACAAGGGCGAGGCCGCCTTTGCCCTGCTGGACGAGGTCGAGGCAGGCGCAGATGCGGCCAAGTCGGGACATGCCGATCTGGCCCAAGACGTCTGGAACGCCGCAGCCAGCCTGCGCGAGACGACCGAATGGCTGGTGGACCAAGACCTGACCGACCGCTTTGCCGGTGCTGTGCCATATCTTCGGGCCTTTGCCCGCGTGTTGGGGGCGCATGCACATCTGTCCGCTGCGCGTGCGGGCGACGACAGCCACCAGCGACTGGCGCGATTTTATATCAAACGATTGCTGCCTGAACACATAGGGCTGCTCGCCCATGTGCGCGAAGGGGCCAGCGACCTGATGGCGATCACCGCTGACGATTTGGCCGTTTGATGAATAGCGTGTCCCGCGGCATTCGCTATCCGTTTGAAACCCCGCCCGCAGCGGGTTCAGCGGTCGAGGTCGCACCCGGCGTGCTGTGGCTGCGCCTGCCGTTGCCGATGGCGCTGGACCACGTGAACGTTTACGCCTTTGACGAAGGCGATGGCTGGACCATTGTCGACACCGGCTTTGACACAGGCAAGACGCGGCGGATTTGGGACCAGTTGCTGGCAGGACCATTGGGCGGCAAGCCCGTGTCGCGCGTGATCGGGACCCATTATCACCCAGATCACATCGGGTTGGCGGGGTGGTTCATGGATCAAGGCGCAAACCTGACGACGACCCGGACAGCCTGGTTAATGGCCCGTATGCTGACGCTGGATGTCCAAGAGCGCCCGACCCCCGAAACCCTGGCCTACTACATTCGCAGCGGCATGGACCCGCAGGAATACGACCTGCGCAAGGCCGAACGTCCGTTTAATTTTGCGGATTGTGTGTATCCAATTCCCGTCGGATATACGCGGATAAAAGCCGGAGACGTGATCGAAATTGGCGGGCGGGTATGGGACGTCCATACCGGCGATGGTCATGCACCGGAACACGCGGTGTTTTTCAGTCGCGACGACAATCTGGTAATCGGTGGCGATCAGCTTTTGCCCTCGATCAGTGCCAATCTGGGCGTTTATGCCGCCGAACCCGAGGCCAATCCTGTCGCCGAATGGATCAACAGCTGCTCCTATTTCCAAGACTTCGCCCGTGATGATCAGCTGGTGCTGGGCGGACACAAACTGCCGTTCACCGGCCTGCCGTTGCGATTGCGCCAAATGATCGAAAATCACGACGGTGCATTGGAACGGTTAGTGTCGCATCTGGCCGTGCCACAGCGCGGCGGCGACTGCTTTGCCCCGCTGTTCAAACGCAGCATCGGACGCGGCGAATACGGGTTAGCACTGGTCGAGACGATAGCCCACCTTAACCATTTACAACAGGCAGGGCGGGCCAAACGCTGGTTGGACGCAGATGGCGCCTACAGGTGGCAAGCCGTTTAGGCGGCCTGCTGATGGCGCGGCAAGTCAAGCCGCGCAACTGTATTTTCAGGGATCGCGGTCCAATTGTCCGCAACACCGCACAACGGCTCCGACGCAAAGGCCCTGCCACCGTTGTCCAACCGCTTGGACGCATATAGCGTTGGTGCCTCGCCCGATGTTGAATGACGATACCCGTATAGCGAAGTCCCGTCACTAAAGGTGCAGGTGATCTTGTTTGGGCCTTGCTCCCCAACGCCCAGCTGGCGGATTGTCCGGTCCATCGCCGAATCCACATCTACAGTCAGCCCATTGGCCAACAAGAGCAAGAACAGCATCTCGGAATCCGTAGTGCCACGTCGGGCATCATACAACACGTCAGGCAGGCTGGCCTCTAGGCTGCGTCGAATTTGCGGGAAATGCGGGATTTGGCCGTTGTGGCAAAATACCCAGTTCTCAAACTGAAACGGGTGGCAATTGCTGCGCGTTGTTTCCCCAAACGTCGAAGCGCGAACATGGCCCACGAATACCGGCGACCGGATCATCCGCGACAATGTAACCAGATTGTCATCCGCCCAAGCGGGCAGCACGTCACGGTAAACCCCCGATTGCCCTTGGTCATCATACCATGCGACGCCGAAACCGTCGCCATTCACCTCTAACTTGGCCTCGGTCGCCTTTTGGCTTTGTCGCAACAAAGAATGTCGTGGCTTGACCAGAATATTTTCAAGCGGGATCGCAGGCCCGCAATAGGCGGCGATCCGGCACATTAATGACGGGTCTCGATTTTGGCGTGTAACCGTTTGAGTATCCGGCTCGCCGTGGTTTCGCAGACCGCCGGTATCAACGCATGGGCGAACGCAGCAAGCGCCGCAACGCCCAGCCAGAACCCAAAGCCCAGCGCGAACCGCATATGTCCAAAATAGGTTTCGTCGACAGACGCGGGGTGATCCACGAACAGGGTCTTGAACAGGTTACTGTTGTTTGTGGACTGGGTGGCGTTTGGCATCGAAGCATCCTTTGATAAAACCGTAGACGGTTAGATTACCCTCACGCAGGGAGCATTACGTCCCAAAGAACATTGCGAATTCCGTAATTCTTGGGATACTATCCCACTATGACCTACAATCTTGATGATATTGACAGAAAAATCCTAAGAATACTTCAACAGGATGCAACAGCCCCTGTGGACCGGATCAGCGAAACAGTCGCCCTGTCCCGAAACGCTTGCTGGCGTCGTATCAAGCAGATGGAAACGGCAGGGATAGTAACCGGTCGCGTGGCATTGGTTGACGCCGCCGCCGTAGGGTGCGGATTGATGGCGATGGTGCTGATCAAGACGAACGCCCATGACGCGGCTTGGCTGAAAAAGTTTCAGGCAGCCCTGAGCGCAATGCCCGAGGTGGTCGGTGCCTATCGCATGACCGGGGATCTGGATTACGTGCTACGCGTGCGGGTCGCGGATGTCGCCGCCTATGATGCGTTCTACAAACGGCTGACATCACGCATTTCTGTCTCGGATATCTCGGCAAGTTTCGTTATGGAAGAAATCAAAGACACAACGGCGGTGCCCCTATGACCAAAACAACAGCGCAATCGACAATCGAAACATCCGCGGATGCGATGGAGAACGCAATCCTGCCTACGATGCACGAGGTCCACACCAAAGACGGTCGCGGCACGGATACCTCTGACCTGCCCAAGGCCCTTAAGGAACCGGCAGGGCGCAAAAGCCCCGCACAATGGGCCTATGAGCGGATCATCATGTATATCCAGAAATTCGAAGAAACTTTGGACAACGATCACGAGGTTGGCCTCGGCTTTGCTGGCGGCGGCGCGGGCGTCATAAAAATCGAAGGCTTGGGCTATTTTGACCCAGATATTATCACCTATTTCGGCACAAACGAATTGGGGGCCAAAACGCAACTGATCCAGCACGTCAGTCAATTGAATGTTATGCTGGTAGCCAGCCCCAAACAGGTTGATCAGGTTGAACCCAACCGGATCGGGTTCCGTTTGGCACAAGAGCTAGAGCGCGACACAGCTGCGACGACATAACGCGCAACCATGGGCGTGACAGTCGCGACTGAATCAGCTATGCGACAGGGCAACGAATACGAACAGATCAAAGGATCACAGCGATGGCTGACCACAAGCACGGCGAAATGGACATCGAAGTTCAGGAAAAGACATTTGACGGCTTTGTCTCGATGGTGACCAAATCCACGATTGCAATCATCGTTTTCTTGATTTTCCTCGCTCTGGTCGGCGCCTAACCAGTGCTACGCCGATCCTTTTTGGTCGGCGCCCCCCTTGCTTTGGCCGCGTGCAGCGGCAAGGCGGTCTGGGCCCCTGACGATCAAGTTCGTGCGGCCTATGCGCCAGGCAGCGACCCACGATCAATAACATTATATACGATGCTAAATTCGGGGTCCGGTTACGGTGCCCACACGTCTTTGCTGGTGAATGCCAGCCAGCGCGTCATGTTTGATCCCGGTGGATCGTTTCGTCACCCGTCGATCCCGGAACGCAACGATGTCCTGTTTGGTATGAACCCGCGCGTTGAGGCATTCTACCTTAGCTATCACGCGCGTGAGACGTATTTTGTCGAGGGGTTGGAATTTCTGGTGCCCGCGGCTGTTGCCGAACAAGCATTGCAACTGGTCCAAAACAACGGTCCGGTGGCCCAAGGTAGCTGCACGCGGTCGACATCTAACATTTTGCGTCAATTACCCGGCTTTACCGACGTCTTCCCGACACCGTTCCCCGGCAATTTGCATAAACAGCTTAGAGTACGGTCCGACGCGCGCCTGACCGTATATCGCGAAGATGATGCGGATGATAAATCGCAGGCTCTGGCTTCTATGCACGACCGGATCAAAGCAGCCCGCTGATACCTAGGCCCGCGTAGAACACTGCCGCGCCTGCGACCATGCCCCAGACAACCTTGCGGCTACGCCATGCCACGACCAATGCCGCCATTGCCGCCAACAGCCGCAATAGATCGGGTTGCCCTCCTGTGGCTTGGGGCCACAGAACCAGCGGCGCTACCATGCCGGGGATAACGGCCACAGGGGTGTAGCGCAGCAGGCGCAATACGAACGGGGGCATCGGCCTGTCGCCAATGAGCCCCAGAAACGAAAACCGGATCACAAAGGTGCCGACCGCCATCAGAGCAATGATCAGCCAAATTTCTGCCGTTGAATATGTCATGCGACGCGCCTTTCGATCCAGACCTCTACCCCGGCGCCAGTGACCATCGCGCAGACAGCCGCAATCAGCAAACCTGCCCCCGAAGGCAGCCCTGCCAGCGCCAGCGCCACAACCACAGACACCAATGCCGCGGCCACATGGGCCATTGATTTCAGCATCGGGGCCACCATCGACAAAAACGCGATGGGCAAAATGAAATCAATCGCCAACGCATCCGGAATCGCCTTGCCGATCAGCGCTCCGATCAATGTGGTGCAGCCCCACAACGGCGCAATCGGCGTGGCCACCCCTAGGAAATACCGCACACGGTCAGGCACCGACATATCTGGCGCATCTTCGTATTTTGCGACGGACATCATATAGGTCTGGTCAAAATTCAGATACCCGACCACGACCCTTTGCCACAGGGGCGCAGCCCCCAGATAGGGAACCAATGCCGCAGAATACATTGCCATCCGCAAATTGACCGCCAGCGCGGCCAACAGGACAAATCCAATCGCAGCATTCTCGACCATCAATTGCAACGCGGCAAATTGTGACGCACCTGCAATGACCAAAACGGTGAACCCCATGGTCTGCGCCAACGACAACCCTGCCTCGACTGCGACGACCCCGAACAAAACCGCAAAAGGGGCGACCATAAACACAAATGGCAACCCGTCAGAGATACCCTGCTTGTAGGCGGATTTGATTGTGGCGGTGGACATGACTTTGACCTAGGTTTGGGCGTGCTGGCGACAGACTTAGCTGGCTGGATCAGGAATGACAAATGCCCCAAGACGCGACCCACCCGCCCTATCTGATCGCGCCGCTGTCCAGCGACGTTGCATTGACCCGTCACGTGTCAGGCACCGACCACACCGGCGCGCCGGTCGATCTGGCTGTGGTGATGGAACGGCCGCTGACGATTTTCCTGAATGCACAAGAAATTGTGACGGCCATGACTATCGGCGACTACCCTGAATACCTTGCGCTTGGGTTTTTGCGAAATCAGGGCATGCTGGATGACGCGGAAACTGTGACAGGCATCGACTTTGACCAAGAACTCGACACCGTCGTCGTGCGAACCGCCAGCCAAACGACCTATGAGGACAAGCTGAAACGTAAAACCCGCACCAGCGGTTGCGCTGTCGGCACCGTGTTCGGTGACATGATGGAAGGGTTGTCGGACGTACAACTGCCTGACACTCCGGTCAAGACCTCGGATCTGTATGCTTTGGCCGCGCAGATCAACACCACCCCGTCGTTATACTTGCAAGCGGGCGCGATCCACGGGACCGTTTTGTGTCAGGGCGCAACCCCACTCGTCTATATGGAGGACGTGGGCCGGCATAACGCCGTTGACAAAATCGCAGGCTGGATGCGCCTGAACGGCGCGACGCAGGCTGACAAGACCCTCTATACGACCGGACGGCTGACATCGGAAATGGTGATCAAATGCGCCCTGATGGGAATCCCGACGCTGGCCTCTCGGTCGGGCTTTACCGCATGGGGTGTTGAAATCGCCAACCAAGTCGGGCTGACCCTGATCGGGCGCATGCGCGGCCAACGCTTTGTTTGCCTGTCGGGGGAACACCGTCTGATCCGCGATGCCGATCCTACACAAATCCGCGACGAGCCACATAAATCCTCTCGCAAAGGTGCAAAATGACCCGACCACCAACCACGACACACTTGGATAAGGTCGCCATCCTATGAAACAGCCGCTCGGGATCATCCTTGCCGGAGGGCTGGCCACACGGATGGGCGGCGGCGACAAAGGTCGGCTGTTATTGGGTGGCTATAGTCTATTTTCACATGTGATCGACAGGCTCGAGCCGCAAACCGCCGGACTGGCCCTGAATGCCAATGGCAGCGCTGCGCGATTTGATGATCTGGGCCTGCCGGTTCTTGGCGATAGCATCAAAGGATACGCGGGGCCGCTGGCAGGCGTCTTGGCCGGACTGGATTGGGCGGCGACCCAAGGGGCTGACCACATTGTCACGGCTGCAGCAGACACGCCGTTTTTACCCTGTGATCTGGTGCCGCAGCTGCAACTGGCCGCGGAACGCAGCCCGAACGGTCTGGCGCTGGCGGCGTCGCCCGGCGGTCGGCAACCCACTTTTGGCCTATGGCCCGTGGCCTTGCGGGACGATTTGCGCACGGCGCTGAACGACGGGTTACGCAAGGTTGTGATCTGGACCCGAAAACATGACGCTGCCTCGGCTGAATTTCCCGATGACGCTGCCTTTTTCAACATCAACACCGCAGACGACCTGACACAGGCCGAGGGGATGCTATGAAAATATTTGGAATTGCCGGATACAAAAACACAGGTAAAACCGGCCTGATGGAACGACTGGTGACCGAGTTCACGAACCGCGGCCATTCGATTTCGACATTAAAACACGCCCACCACCGTTTCGATGTCGACCACCAAGGCAAAGACAGTCACCGCCACCGTGTCGCAGGCGCCTCTCAGGTGCTATTGTCCTCGGGGACGCGCTGGGCGCTAATGTCGGAATTGCGCGGCGCGACGGAACCGACACTGGACGACCTGTTAGGCCGGATGGATCCCGTCGACCTGATCCTGATCGAGGGCTACAAATCCAGCCCGCACCCCAAGATTGAAACCCACCGCGCTGAGGCGGGCACCCAGCTGTTGGCGCCAGATGATCCCACAATTCTGGCCGTCGCTGCGAATTGCACCGTCCAGACACAGCAGCCCGTCATCGACCTTGACGACACCGAAACGATCGCGGATTTCATCGCCCGTCAGGTAGGTCTGTGACCTTTGACAAGGTTGTGATTGTGGACTGGTCCGGCGGCAACGATCGCGGACCAACACCCAAGGCCGACGCCATCTGGGCCTGTGTATCCTGTGACAACCCGATCTATTTCCGCAACCGACAGCTGGCCGAGATATGGTTGGTCGACACGATTGAGCGCGCGGTGCGATCGGGGTCGCGCATGCTGGTCGGCTTCGATTTTCCATTTGGATACCCTGCAGGTTTTGCGCCCGCGCTATGCGGCAGCTCGGACCCGCTGGACCTTTGGGGCTGGTTTGCCGAGCACATCATGGACACGCCCAAATCAAACAACCGATTTGACATCGCAGGGCAAATCAACGCCGGCCTGCCGGGGATCGGACCGTTCTGGGGCAACGGATTGCAACGCGACATCGCACATCTGCCGCGCAAGGGGCGCGACAGTTCGGCCGCCCCGTTTGCCCAAATGCGGGCCGTTGAACATATCGCCAAGGGGGCGTTCACCTGCTGGCAAATGTCAGGGGCCGGATCAGTCGGCGGGCAAATCATGATGGGCCTGCCCGTGTTGCATCGCCTGCAACAGCGCTTTGCCCCGTATCTGTCGGTCTGGCCCTTTCAAACCGCCGATGCTTTGGTCACCCTGGCCGAGGTTTGGCCCAGCCTTGTCACCGGCCCCACCCCGACCGGCATGATCAAGGATGCCCACCAAGTCGCGAGCACCGCGCGGCATTTCGCATCGCTTGCGCCTGACCAGATGGCAGCGGCACAGTCTGCGCCCGAAATCGCCGCACAAGAGGGCTGGATATTAGGCGTTCCGCCTGCGAAAGTCGCCCCATGACCAACCCGCCACCACCGCTGACCAACGATTGTTTTGCCATGCCGCAAGGGGCCTATTGGACCCCTGTTGAGGATGCCTTGACACATTTGCGCGCAAATATTGGTGTTGTGACAGGCACCAAGAAAATTGCGATCACGCGGGCTGACGGGCGGATACTGGCCGCTGATGTCACTGCCTTGCGCAGCCACCCGCCGACGCCCAATTCGGCCGTGGACGGATATGGGTTTGCAGGCCCTGCGATGGCGGGCCTGACCGAGATGCCGCTGCTTGACGGCCGGTCAGCGGCAGGTGCGCCCTTCGATGGCCGCGTCCCTGATGGGCACGCTATTCGGGTGCTAACCGGTGCCGCGCTGCCCAGTGGCGTTGATACCATCGTCTTGCAAGAAGACATCGCAATCGAAGGCAACACGCTGCGGTTTCATGGCCCTCTAAAGGCAGGGGCAAACGCACGTCGCGCGGGCGAGGATATGACCGCCGGTCAGATAATCTTGCATGCGGGGCACCAAATGTCCGCCGCCGATATCGGAATGCTGGCCGCGGCGGGCGTGGGTCACGTGACAGTTCACAAACGCCTGCGGGTCGGGATCCTGTCGACGGGGGATGAGCTGGCCCAAGCAGGCCAGGCCGCGCGCGCCGATCAGATATATGATGCCAACAGGCCGATGCTGGCCGCGGCGATCCGGCGCTGGGGGCACAAGTTGGTTGATCTTGGGCGCGCACCCGATAACCGCGCGGCCTTGGGCGACATTCTGACCGACGCCGCAAACCGTTGTGATGTGATCCTGACCTCGGGTGGCGCATCGGCAGGAGACGAGGACCACATGTCCGCGCTGTTACAAGACACCGGCAGTTTTGCGCTATGGCGGATTGCTATGAAACCCGGTCGACCGTTGGCGATGGGGCTATGGGCCGGCACGCCGGTGCTGGGCTTGCCGGGAAATCCGGTTGCGGCGATGGTCTGCGCCCTGATCTTTGCCCGCCCGATGCTGTGCGCTATGGCGGGCGGCGGCTGGGTTGTGCCACAGCCGATCCCCCTGCCCGCAGCCTTTGACAAATCCAAGAAAGAAGGGCGCCGCGAATATCTGCGTGCCAAGCTGGTCGACGGACAGGTTCACGCCTTTACATCCGAAGGGTCGGGTCGCGTGTCGGGCCTATCTTGGGCTGGCGGACTGGTCGAATTGCCCGACCGGGCGATGTCCGTCAAAAACGGCGACACCGTCCGGTTTTATCCTTACGCAAGCTTTGGCCTATGATCATCCACGGCGGCATTTCAGACGCGCATCGGGATCAGGCGGCGGACCTCTATTGGGGGGCATTCGGGGCCAAGCTTGGGCAGGTCTTGGGGCCAACGCCCAAAGCTATGCGCTATATCACCCGAGTGCTGGACGGGACACACGGGATTTCCGCGGTGGACAGCGAGGGGAGGCTGTTGGGTGTCGCAGGGTTCAAAACCCACCAAGGCGCCCTAGTTGGTGGCGGGTTTGGTGACATGGTCGCGATTTACGGAACATTCGGGGCGATGTGGCGCGTTGCGCTGCTGTCGCTGCTGGAACGCGACGTTGAAAACGATCGTTTTTTGATGGATGGCATTTTCGTAGCCCCCGCCGCGCGTGGCCAAGGTGTTGGCACCGCCTTGCTGGATGCGATCTGCGAACAGGCCCGAACGCGCGGCTACGCCGAGGTCCGGCTGGACGTGATCAACACCAACCCAAGGGCGCGCGCGCTTTATGAACGCCAAGGGTTCAGGCCCGTCAAGACCGACCATCTGGGACCATTGTCATGGGTATTCGGGTTCAAATCCTCAACCACAATGGTGCGCCTGCTATCCTGATCCGATGATCGCGCCCGCGGCAAAGACCAGCGCGCCGCCGACAACAACTTGGAATGCAGCCCGCAAGAACGGTGTTTGCATGTATTTGTTCTGAATCCATGCAATCGCCCAAAGCTCGATAAACACGACGATTATGGCGACAGTGGTGGCTGTCCAAAAATCCGTGATCAGATAAGGCAAAGCATGCCCCAACCCGCCGACCATTGTCATGATACCGGATGCAAAGCCCCGTTTGACCGGTGATCCACGGCCCGAAATCTGACCATCATCCGACGCGGCCTCTGTAAAGCCCATTGAAATACCGGCACCCACTGATGCGGCCAGACCCACAAGGAACGTGGTCCACGTGTCCTGCGTGGCAAACGCCACAGCAAAGATCGGCGCAAGTGTCGACACAGACCCGTCCATCAGACCAGCCAGTCCGGGCTGGACCCATGTCAAAATGAACTGACGGTGCGCCTCGGTTTCTTCGTCCGACCGTGCATCACCGGTCAGATGCTGCGCCTCTAGCTCCAATGCGGCCTCGGAATGGCCTGCTTCGGCTGCGGCCAGATCCCCCAACAATTTGCGGGTATCCGCGTCCCTGGTTCGCTCGGCTGCGGCGCGATAGAACCGTTCTGCGTCGCGCTCCATCCCCGAGGCTTCCTCGCGGATGCGGTCCAGCCCGAGGTTCTCGATCAGCCACACAGGGCGGCGGGCATAATAGCCCGACACATGTTCGCGCCGGATCAAGGGGATCACCTCGCCGAACCGCTTGATATGCAGATCAATCAGCAGGCGGCGATGCCCGTCTTCTTCTGCGGCCATACCGTCAAAGACTGCCGCGCTAGCTGGAAATTCGGCCCGCAAATGTTCGGCGTAGCTGCGATAAATGCGCGCGTCGTCCTCTTCTGAGGAAATGGCAAGCGCCAGCACTTCTTGCTCGGTCAGGTCGGAAAACCGGCGACGATTGGCAAATCCGGGGATCATGGCACACCTCAAATATTAGAATGATTCTAAGGTAGTGAATTGCGGAGGTTTGGCAAGGGCTGGATTTTTTGCCCAACCTGCGGCACCTTTGGGCGATGGCACCAGACCCCGATCCCCGTGTTACCTTGGCCGCTGCAAACAATGCCGACCTGTATCAGGTGGTGTTTCGGGGCCACGGGTTGCGGTTTCGTCGCTCGGACAATGCTTTCGTGGCAGTGGATCAGCCACCGCCTTACTATTCACAAATGACGGTCCTGTCCCCCGACGACCCAGAGGCCATCTTGGCTGAAGTGGACGCCTTGGCCCAGCGCGCAGAGGCGGTTGTGGGACTAAAGGACGGGTTTTCCACGCTCGATCTGACCGGACGCGGGTTCGAGACCTTGTTTGATGCACAGTGGATATGGCGCGCCCCGCAAAGCGCACAACCAACGTGGAAAGTGGTGTCGTCTGCTGCCGGTTTGGACTGTTGGGAAGCAGCATGGAAACGCGGTGGCTCGCCGACGGATGTGCGCATGTTTCCGCCGGACATGCTGGGTGATGCGTCAGTCGCTTTCCTTGCCAATTGGGATGGTGACCAGATTGTTGCCGGATGTATCGCAAACCTGTCGCCTGACTGCGTCGGGGTGTCGAATGTCTTTGGGTCGGACGCCTTTGCGGCGGCGGCAAAGGCTGTCGGCGCGCTTTACCCGACCCTGCCGATTGTCGGATATGAAAGTGGGCCTGACATCGAAAATGCTATCCGAGCAGGGTTTGAAACCATTGGAACCCTGCGCATTTGGATCATGCCCAAGGATCGCGCCTAAAAAGAAAAAGCCCGACCAATTGGCCGGGCTTTGGTCTGTCAAACAGGACAGGCTTAGAATTCGACAACAGCGCGAATAGATTTACCCTCGTGCATCAGGTCAAAGCCGTGATTGATTTCGTCCAAGGTCAGCTTGTGAGTGATCATGGGATCAATCTCGATCTTGCCATCCATGTACCAATCGACGATTTTTGGCACGTCTGTGCGACCCGAGGCCCCGCCGAACGCGGTGCCGCGCCAGCTGCGACCGGTGACCAGTTGGAACGGACGGGTCGAGATTTCGGCACCTGCTGGGGCCACACCAATGATGATGCTTTCGCCCCAGCCCTTGTGCGCGGCCTCAAGCGCTGTGCGCATAACGCTGACATTGCCCGTGGCGTCGAATGTGTAATCGGCGCCGCCGCCGGTCAATTCGACCAGATGGGCCACCAGATCACCGTCTACCTTTGACGGGTTCACAAAGTCGGTCATGCCAAAGTGGGTGCCCATCTCGACCTTGCTGTCATTCAGATCAACGCCAACAATCTGGTCGGCCCCCGCAAGGCGCAGGCCTTGGATCACATTCAGACCGATACCACCCAAACCGAACACAATCGCGCGGCTTCCGATCTCGACCTTGGCCGTATTGATCACCGCGCCGATACCTGTCGTGACACCGCAGCCGATGTAGCAGATCTTGTCGAACGGCGCGTCCTTGCGGACCTTGGCCAGCGCGATTTCAGGCACAACCGTGTGGTTGGCAAATGTGGAACAGCCCATGTAATGGTGGATCGGCGTGCCATCGAGCATCGAAAAACGGGTGGACCCATCTGGCAACATGCCCGCACCTTGGGTGCTACGGATCGCCTGACACAGGTTGGTTTTCGGGTTCAGGCAATATTCGCACTCGCGACATTCCGGCGTGTATAGCGGGATCACGTGGTCCCCGACTTCAAGGCTGGTGACACCCTCGCCAACTTCGATCACGACGCCGGCGCCTTCATGGCCTAGGATCGCGGGAAAAATGCCCTCGGGGTCGTCGCCAGAGCGGGTGAATTCATCCGTATGGCACAGGCCTGTGGCCTTGACCTCGATCAGGACTTCACCGGCGCGTGGACCCTCAAGGTTCACGTCCATCACTTCGAGCGGTTTTCCGGCGGCAACGGCCACCGCGGCGCGTGTTCTCATCATTTGTCAGGCTCTCCTAATGTTTGATGACAGGTTTCACCAAATCGGCAACTGTTTCAACCTGCCGTTTGCGGCGGGTCGTGGCGAGGGGCGACAAAGTTGCTTGCCAAGCGCTCGCAGGAAGCCCAAAATTGACCTTATGAAAAAGTTAATTGTTTTGATGGCCCTCGCTGCCTGCACCGAAATGCATACGCCCAAACCGCAACCGATTGGCGACAGCCTGTCGGTCGGCACACAGGACACCTGCGGCGCACAGCGGTATCACACCCTGCGTGGCCAAGACGCGTCTGTGCTTGAACGTATTTTGATTATGGGTCAGGTCCGCGTGATCCGGCACGGCATGATGGTGACCCAAGACTACCGGCCCGATCGGATGAATATCAATATCAACGCTTCAGGGCGGATCGACCGGATTTCCTGCGGCTAGCCCTTGCTTTTGCGGGCGTTCAGCGCAAATCTGATAACATGACCGCGCTAACACCTATCCCCCTGCACCCCAACGCGCCGCCACAGGTGGCGTTGCACCGGACCGAATTGGCCGTGATCATGGGGCTATACGGGCGCATGGTGGCCGCTGGGGAATGGCGGGACTACGGCATTTCGTGCCTACGCGATGTGGCGGTTTTCTCGATCTTTCAACGCACGGCAGAGCATCCGGTCTACCGAATCGAAAAGCGACCCAAACTGCGCCTGCGACAAGGCCAGTATTCCCTGATCGGAATGGACGGGCGTATCCTGAAACGGGGCGATGATTTGCGGGCCGTTCTACGTGATCTGGAACGCAAACTGATCCGCGCAATCGACTAGGCTTGATTATAACCGCTTGCGACTGGTCACAGGCCCGTCGCCTTGCGCTTCAATCCGCAAAATCGCCTGTTCCACAGGCTCGTAGGCAACGGCCATATGGTGGGCATTGGCGTGGATCAGTGTCTGCGCGTCGACCATCATCCCCACATGTCCACGCCAGAACAACAGATCCCCACGCTGCAACGGAGCATCGGGGTCCAGATCGGTGCCCAGCGCGGCTTCCTGCAAATCGGCATCCCCGAGGCAGGCAATGTCGCACGCCCCTAAGGCCGCCGACACTAAACCAGAACAATCCAGCCCCAACGTCGAATTCCCGCCCCAAAGATACGGCACGCCGAAATGCATCTGCGCCACTGTCGCAGGATCACCAAAGGGCCGATCCAGCGCGCGCAAGTGCTTCTTGGGAATGAACCCGATGTGTGTCTCATAGAACTTTCGCCGCTCGTCCAAGACCTGCACGCGGCAGCCAAACGGCAGATGGGCACGTTCGGGAGATTTGAAATCCTCGGCCTCATAGGCGTGTGTGGCCATGGATGCTACGCGGTGTGTCACGGGGCTGGCAGGTGGGCCAGCTGGCGCCATATCTGCCGCTGCGACATAGCCTGTATAGCCGTCGGGTCCTTGGACATAGGCAAACCCGTCGCGCCATTCGTAGACGTCTATTGCCGCCCCCAGCAGCAGCTGTCGTTCCCGCGAGCCGTCTGATTGACCCAACAAATCGGCCACCGGAACGGCCACCTGCATCGGGGTCGGATCAACAAAAGCGGCGGCCTCGACCTGCCCGCGCAAATGGCTGGCGGCAACCCGTCCGTTGGCAGGCGTCAGACGCGTATCGGTCATAGGTCCAACATCTTAGGCAGGGCGTCCAGCAACGCGCGCGCACCCATGCCAACGCCACCCTTGGGGCGGGCGGGGGCCGCAGTCGGGTTCCAGCCGTAAATGTCGAAATGCATATAGCGGCTGTCAACAAAGCGGCGCAGGAACAATGCCGCTGTGATTGACCCGGCAAAGCCGCCCTTGGGCGCGTTGTCCAGATCCGCAATACCGGGTTCGATCATCGCCTCGTAGGGGGCATGAAACGGCATCCGCCAGACAGGATCGGCCACACGCGCCGCAGCGTCCGACAAGGCCTGCGCATCCGCGTCGTGGTCGGTATAGAACGGTGACAGATCAGGTCCAACTGCCACGCGGGCAGCACCTGTCAATGTGGCCATGGACACGATCAGGTCGGTGTCCTCTTCATCCGCGAGCGCCAGCGCGTCCGCCAGCACCAACCGGCCTTCGGCATCGGTGTTGTTGATTTCGACCGTTAGACCCTTGCGGCTGGTCAGGATGTCTTGGGGCCGGAAGGCGTTGCCGTCGATGCTGTTTTCCACAGCGGGGATTAACACCCGCAACTGCAGCTTTAGGCCCAACCCCATGATCATATGCGCCAGACCCAACACCGTGGCCGACCCGCCCATGTCTTTTTTCATCAGCCCCATGCTGCCGCCGGGTTTGATGTTCAGACCGCCGGTATCAAAACACACGCCTTTACCCACGAGGGTCAGTTTCGGGCCGCTGTCGCCCCACGAAAAGTCAATCAAGCGTGGCGCGCGGTTCGAGGCGCGCCCGACCGTGTGGATCATCGGCAGGTTCTGGTCCAAAAGCGCGTCGCCATTGATCACCGAAATCTTGGCGCCATGTTGTTGCGCCAGATCACGGCTCGCGGTCTCAAGCTCGTCCGGCCCCATGTCAGAGGCGGGTGTGTTAATGAGGTCACGGGTCAGCGCTTCGCCTGTGGCGATAATTTCGATGCGGCTGGCGTCAATGCCCTTGGGTGCAATCAGCCCGGCAGCAGGCTTTGCATCTTTGACATAGCGATCAAAGCGGTAGGTTTCCATCAACCAGCCCAGTGCGAACTCTTCGGCCTCCTTGACGGGCAAGTCAGTCACCAACCGATAGGTCGCTCGCGGCAATTTGCGGGCAGCCCCTGCTGTCGGGAACCGGAGACGGGCGCGGGTGTTGGTGCGGCCATGTCCGACGGCAACAGCCGCAACCCCGCCATCCGATGCAGGAATGACAAGAGTTTGACCCGCAGCCCCCGTAAAGCCGTTGTGTTCTGCCCAGACCTGCGCACCATCCGGTAATGCTGACAGATCACCGTCTGTAACAACATGCAGATCTACCGCGTCATCAGATTCGGTCGAGAAAGAATATGGCATCTGTGGTCCTAGGTTTGGGAATATTTCCCCATCAACCTAACCACATCACGCCTGTCCGCAACCCGCCTAGAAAATCGGCGCCCGCTGTGCCCAGACTTCGGTCACGGCAGCGTCAAAAGCCCGCTCAAGCCGCGCGACAAGTGCATGAACCGCGACGCCATCCATCTGGGTTGCCGCCTGCGCTGTGTTGGCGGCGATGTTCTGAACATCCAACAGACCCAGCCCAAGGGCCACCTGTTCAATGCGTCGGGCCTGTTTGCTGACCGGTTCGAACTGGTGATCGGCCACAACCATTTGCAATACATCCAACCGCAACGCGATGTCTTCTAAGACACGGCAGACGATTTCCTCGGCTTCGATCGGGCCTTTTTCTGCGACAATTGCTGAAAACGGTTCTGGGTCCAATGCACGTTCAGACGGATAGGACAAAACACCGACGGATGGCGTGACAGGAGTGTGCGGGACTGCATGGAGTTGGATATCATATTTCATACACCCCTTGTATCGGCAGTTCCTTGTCAGAACCTTGAAGTGTTCAATTGAAGTTTTTCTGATTTCGTGAAAATGAGAAATAACCTTGATGCTAATCAGTAAGGATACTGCCCAGATGAAATATGCCCGCCCCCTACCCAAGTATTTGATCCAACGGTTCCATGGCTGGAAGGCCACGACCTTTGAGGACCACAAAGGATGGTATCGCCGCCTTGCCGACGAAGGCCAACGTCCTCGGGCGATGGTGATCTCTTGTTGCGACAGCCGCGTGCATGTCACCGCAATTTTTGGCGCGGATCAAGGCGAGTTTTTCATCCACCGCAACATTGCCAATCTGGTTCCGTCCTATAGCCCCGACGGCGAACATCACGGCACCTCGGCTGCGATTGAATATGCCGTGACCGCGCTGAAGGTGTCGCACTTGGTCGTCTTGGGGCATTCGGGCTGCGGCGGCGTTGACGGATGCTACCAAATGTGTTCGGGCAATGCGCCGGAACTGGAAGAAAAAGATAGCTTTGTCGGTCGTTGGATGGACATTCTGCGCCCCGGATTTGATCGCTTGCCCGAAGGCACAGACGAAGAACGCAAGGCGCGGCTGGAAAAAGAGGCGGTGCTTGTATCGCTTGAAAACCTGATGACCTTCCCTTTTGTCAAAGACGCGGTCGAGGCCGAGACCCTGTCCTTGCACGGGCTGTGGAACGACATCGGGACCGGTGGTCTAGAGGTCTATGATCCAGCACAAGTCGATTTCACACCAGTTCAGTAACCTATCTATCCGGACCCCCATTTACGAGTGGATCAAATGACATCTGGCACGACCACTCTCAAGCGAAGCCTGAACACCCCGCTGCTGACGCTCTACGGACTTGGGGTTACTGTCGGCGCGGGCATTTATGTCCTGATCGGCGAAGCGGCGGCCCTAGCGGGGCCGTTTGCCTGGCTGTCATTCTTGGCGGCCGCGATTGTCGTGGGGTTCACGGCGCTGTCCTATACGGAGTTGTCGACGCGGTATCCGATTAGCGCGGGCGAAGCGGTCTATGTCGAAAAAGGGTTCGGGCGGCCGATGCTTGCAACAGGCGTCGGCATGTTGGTTGCATTCTCGGGCATGGTATCGGCGGCCGCAATCGCGGTTGGTGCGTCGGGTTATCTGGCAGGGCTGATCGCTGTGCCCGACACAGCTGGCGTGGTTCCGATTGTCCTGTTGATGGGCATTTTGGCATGGTGGGGGATCACCCAATCCGTGACCACTGCCGCGGTTGTGACCGTTCTCGAACTTCTGGGTTTGATGACCGTGATCTATTGGGGGTTCAGCACTGCGGACACCTCTGGCCTTGCCCTGTCCGACATGATGCCCACTGCCGCTTGGAGCGATTGGAACGGGATCATCGGGGCCACGGTTCTGGCATTCTTTGCCTTTGTCGGGTTCGAAGATATGGTCAACGTCGCAGAAGAGGTCAAAGACCCGCGGCGCACCTTGCCCCGGGCAATCCTGATCACTTTGGTCGTTGCCACAGTCCTATACGTCGCGACCTGTCTTGCCGTCTTGATGTCCGTGCCGCTCGATGAACTCGCAACCTCGGGCGAGCCATTGGCGCTGGTGTTCGCGGACGCGCCAGTCGTGGTCCAATCAGGGTTTTCAGCCTTGGCAATTGTCGCAACGGTAAACGGCGTGCTGATCCAGATTATTATGTCGTCGCGCATTTTCTACGGGATCGCAGCCCGCGGAAACCTGCCCGCGGCATTTGCGCGACTGTCGCCCCGCACGCGCACGCCGACCGTCGCGACCGGATTTGTGACGCTGGCAATTATTGTGCTTGCGTCGCTGTTTCCCATCGGCAGCTTGGCGTCTTGGACGTCGCAAATTGTGCTGGTGGTGTTTGTTTTGGTAAACGCATCGCTGATCGCGATCAAATCACAAGGCCAAGACCGCCAGACCAGCCATTTCGACGTGCCCCTACTATTTCCAATCGCTGGGCTCATTCTTAGCCTGACCCTCTTGGCAGTGTCGCTACTTTAGCGGTTTCAAACGAAAATTCCGCACGCAACCCACCTGCCGTGATAAAGAGTTGTCTATTGCTTGCCTCCGTATCTTGGCTAACTTTGGATATAGTCTCCAAATTAGTCTTCTAAGGCACATAAAATGAACCTCAATCAGACCTTTCTTAGCCTGTCCTTTGCCGCCTTGGTCGCGTGCGGGCCAGAACAACAGACTGTGAAACCACCCCACCAAAGCGACGCCCCCCAAGAGACCGCTATCGCCAAAGAAGCCGAAATCACCAACCCGTTTTTGACGCCGGGCACCTGCCGCAAGGTTTATATCGTGACCACCAGCAAGACGGCCGCAATAAATGAATTGAAACGACTGACCGAGGCCTATGGTCAGCTTGGCGGGCGATACGGTGTGTATCAGATCAAAAGCGGCGAGTATCTTGGCGCGCAAACCATGGACCGATATTTCGAAGATCCCGCCAAATACATGCAAGAACGCCGAAGCCGAAACATCACAATCAGAAGCCTCCGGTCACGGATGACGTCCCGCATTAAGCGGGCAGCGTATGATGACCGACAGTTCTACCAGCCGAGCGCCTATTGCAGCACAGGCGAAGAAATAGTTGCCGACACCGGCATGCGTTATCACGAACCAACTTCGACTGGTGGCGGCGGGCTCGTTCTGTCGGTCGCGGCATGGGGGCTGTCGACGTTGCAGGACGCTGCACGTAACGCAGGGACCGTGACAACCCAAGAACCAGTGCAACTGCAAACTCAAGCGGCACCATCCGCGACGACACCGCAGCCCGTCGAGGCGCGGGCAATGTCCATCACCGAAAGCGGAACGAGCGCGTCAGGTAAGACCGCATATAAAATCACATGTCCTAGCGGGCGTGATTTCCGTATTTGGCGCTCGGACGGTGAATGGTGGGATGCCTTTGGTGCGCAGGGCGGAAATTCGCGCAATCTAAACCAACAAGCCAGCTTTTTGTGTTCCTGACACCGCGGGCCGCAGGTATCTAAAAGCGGAAATGCCCCACCGGTTCGGAGGGGCATTTCAAATTCTCAGGTGGGCAAATCTAGCCTTTTTTCAAGCACTCGCGGCCCAAAAGCTCGGCGATTTGCACGGCGTTAAGGGCGGCACCTTTACGCAGATTGTCGGACACGCACCATAGGTTGATGCCGTTCTCGACAGTTACGTCCTGACGGACGCGGCTGATGAACGTGGCAAAGTCGCCAACGCATTCGATCGGCGTGACATAGCCGCCGTCTTCGCGTTTATCGATGACCATCAGACCGGGGGCCTCGCGCAGGATTTCGCGGGCTTCGTCTTCGTCCAGAAAATCTTCAAACTCGATGTTGACGGATTCAGAGTGGCCCACAAAGACTGGCACGCGCACACAAGTCGCGGTGACCTTGATCGCGGGATCAACGATCTTTTTGGTTTCGGCGACCATCTTCCATTCTTCTTTGGTGTCGCCGCTGTCCATGAACACGTCGATATGCGGGATCACGTTGAAGGCGATCTGCTTGGTGTAGTGCTGGCTGACTGTCGACGTCGGATTGTAGATCGCTTTGGTCTCATCCCACAGGCTATCAATCGCGGCCTTACCGGAACCCGACACAGACTGATATGTGCTGACGACAACACGTTTGATTTTCGCGCGGTCGTGCAATGGTTTCAGGGCGACAACCATCTGAGCTGTCGAGCAGTTCGGATTGGCGATGATGTTTTTCTTAGAATACCCGTGCACGGCCTCTGGGTTCACCTCGGGCACGATCAACGGAATGTCGGGGTCGTAGCGATACAGCGAAGAGTTATCGATCACCACACAACCAGCCTTGGCCGCAACGGGCGCGTATTTCTTGGTCGCGTCGGAACCGACAGCGAACAGGGCCATATCCCAACCCGTAAAATCAAACGTATCAAGGTCTTCGGTCTTTAGGGTTTTGTCGCCAAAGCTCACTTCCGTGCCCAGCGATTTACGGCTGGCCAAAACGGCGATTTTCTCGATCGGGAACCCACGTTCCGCGAGGATGTTCAGCATTTCGTGGCCCACGTTGCCTGTGGCGCCTACGACGACGATATTGTAACCCATTTGTTGCTTCCTTGATTAGAACCTGCGCGTCTTACCGCGCCTTAGCCCCAAGGGAAAGGGGGCTTACGCGCGGCTGTCGCGCGACGTGGCATAGATGCCCAAGCCCGTGATCACCAAAACCGCGAAAACCCCAAAGATACGGCCGTATGCGATGTCGGCGGGCAATGCTTGTGACGCCGCAAATACCCGTCCCGTCACAAACTGCATTACGCCGACCCCACCGATTCCAAATAGGTTCATCAACGTGACGCCCCGGCCTGTCAGATGATCGGGAAAATAGGCGCGGCCATGGGCGACCAGCACGGCGAACGTGGACCCGCCGATCCCGATTAACGCAAACATGACGGTGATGAACAGCAGGCTCGCGCTAGGGATCATCCAAAGGGCGACCAGACCGATCAACCCCAATGAATTTCCAGCGATAACCACGTATTTACGGGAGCCCAGCGCCTGTTCAATCGGACCAAAGGCCACGCTGGACGTGATCATTGCCACGCCCATGACCAAGGTGACCCAGCCGATGGTTGCCACATCCGCACCCGCAACATCCGCCAGATACGGACCTGCCCATAATCCGCGAATGCCTGCGGCGGGGGCGTAATTGACGAACATCATCGCAAAAATCGGCCATAGAACCGGCATCCGTAGCAGGTCCAGAACCGATCCGCGCCGTGCGCCTGCGACCCGATCCGGATCGCGGATCAAGGCCAACATACCGATGGCAATCACCAGACACGCCGCTCCCAAACCGATCATGCTCGGCCGCCAGCCGAATGCCTCGACCGCCCACGCCAGCGGGGCCGACCCGCCGACGTTGCCGATCGATCCGACCCCGATCATGACCCCCGCCAATGTGGCAAAGGCCGCCGCCGGAAACCCGCGCGCGATGATATAGTAGGCGGCCATCAAAACAGGCGAACAGCCGATCCCGATCAACCCCATCGCCCAAACGATATGGGTCGGCGTTTGGGCCAACCCAAAGGCAATTGCGCCACCTGCCCCGCCAAGGCCAAACACCACCGCGGCCGTCAGCCGTGGCCCGATCCGGTCCAGCGCTTCTCCGACAGGGATTTGCATCGCAGCAAAGGTCAGGAACCAGACGCTGGACGCGAGCGCCAGATCATCCGCCCCCGCCCCGATGTCAGCGGCCAAGGGGACCGCAACAACCGGCAGAAACGCACGAAAGAAATGCGACAAAGTATAGGCCAATGCCAGAATGATCAGGCCGTTGCGCATCTTGGGGTCCTTTGGTCGGGTCACATTCCGTTAACCATTCCCATTCTGCGCTGGCAAGCAGTCAATCGATCACGTCGCGAAACAGTCCTTGTAGGTGTCGCGCAGGGCCGCTTTTTGCACTTTACCCATCGTGTTGCGCGGCAGGGCGTCGATCATGATGACTTTGCGCGGATGTTTGAATCTTGCGAGCGCCGCGTCCAAGGACGGCTGCAACATGTCAGGCCCCAATTGAGCACCGCCCTTGGGCACCACAACGGCAACTGCCGCCTCGCCTAGATCCGGGTGCGGGACGCCGACGACCGCGCTTTCCACGACGTCGGGATGGGCGTCGATCACTTCTTCTACCTCTTTTGGATAGATGTTCAGCCCGCCCGCGATGATCAAATCCTTGCCGCGCCCTACGATTGTGACATAGCCGTCCTGCGCCATCACAGCCAAATCGCCGGTAATGAAGAACCCGTCGGCGCGCAGCTCGGCGGCGGTCTTGTCTGGCATCTGCCAGTATCCTTGGAACACGTTGTCGCCGCGCACCTCTAGGGTGCCGACTTCACCGCGCGGCAGCTCTTGGCCGGTGGCGTCACAAACCTTGGCCTCGACGTCGGGCAAGGGCAAACCAACAGTCCCCGGACGTCTTTCACCATCATAAGGGTTCGAGGTGCTCATGTTGGTTTCGGTCATGCCATAACGTTCAAGAATGCGGTGCCCCGTGCGGTCGGTGAACTGGCGATGGGTGTCGGCAAGCAATGGCGCAGAGCCAGAAATGAACAGCCGCATGTTCGACGTCGCACTCTTGGTGAGCCGCGCATCAGCCAGAAGACGGGTATAGAACGTCGGCACTCCCATCATCGTCGTGGCGTGCGGCAATGCGGCGATGACAGCATCTAGATCGAATCTTGGCATAAACGCCATTGATCCGCCCGTCAGCAGCGTGATGTTGGTCGCCACAAACAGCCCGTGGGTGTGAAACACAGGCAGCGCGTGGATCAGGTGGTCATCTTTTGTGAACTGCCACAATCCGGTGAGCGCCTGCGCATTCGATAGCAAGTTGCGCTGCGACAGCATCGCCCCTTTGGGCCGGCCCGTCGTGCCTGATGTATATAGGATCGCCGCTAGATCATCCGGCTTGCGGGCCTCTACGGTCGCCAATGGTGTGCAGCCTTGGGCCAGATCGCACAGGGTGCCTGTGCGATCTGTGCTCATGGTGACGAGCATCGCCTTGTTACGCGCCGCCATGTCCGCCAACCCCGCCGCGTTGGCCGGGTCGCACACCAGCACCCGCGCGCCAGAGTTTGCGACGAAATAGTCCAGCTCGGCCACCGTATAGGCGGGGTTCAGCGGCAAGAACACCAGCCCCGCCATGACACAGCCGCCATATAACGCCAGCACATCCGCCGACTTGTGGACCTGAGCCGCAATCCGGTCCCCGGGCTTGGCCCCCATGTCAATCAAGACTTGGGCGAATTGCCCGCATCGTTGGTGAAATTGCGCATAGCTGACAGTTTCACCCGCAGGCAGGGTTAGAAAGGGTGCATCGCTGGAACGGTGCGGCGCTAGCAAATGGGTATATAACGGGTTTGACATGTCTCTGCCTAACGCGGACCGGCCGACTTGCGCAAAAGCTTTTGTCGGTCGCCTTGGCATTTTCTGCGCGGCATTGACCGGTTCCGGTTGAGCAATCCCTCGCCATGTTGGATATTCGGCTACAATTGCTGCGGGCATTTTTGCGCCCGCATGATATGTCATAGGTGAAACACGTCGGCACCACGCCGAACAACGAGGACACACGATGCTTAGATCATTTACACTTTCGGCAATTCTGGCGCTCTCTGGCACGGCTGCCTTGGCCTGTTCGCCAGAGGATGTCGAGGCGCGGCAATTGCCTTTGCTCGATGCTATTCAACAACTCTTGGCCGTTGATCCCGCCAAAGCGCAAGACGTGGTGCTGAAAATGCAGACTGATCTGGATCAGGCCGTTGCCGATGGCGACGAAGCCGCCACCTGCCGGATCCTCGACGAGGCACTGGCCGCGGCCCAAGGCCAGAATTAATCGCGCAACCATTGTAATGTGTCACCATGGGTTTTAGCCCATGGTAACGCCCGCGTCAGACCGGCAAGGCTGTGGTCTGGCGCACTGTGCGCAAGGCAAACGACGATTGCATCTGCGCCACGCCAGGCAATGTCGCAAGGTATCGGCGGTGAATGCGGGCAAAATCCTCGGTGTCGCCCGCCACCACTTTTAGCAGGTAATCCGCCGTGCCCGCCATCAGATGGCATTCCAGAACATCCGGCACCCGTGCCACTGCTTTTTCGAACGCATCCAGAACTTCATCTGCCTGACCTGACAAAGTGATTTCGACAAAGACTGTTGTGGGGCGGTTGACTTTGCGTGGATCCAACAAGGCCACATAGTCGCGAATGATCCCAGCCTTTTCCAGTCGCTGCACCCGACGATGGCAGGCCGATTGGGACAGATTGACGACCTCGGACAGCTCGGAGTTCGACATCCGACCGGACTTTTGCAGCACCGACAGGATTCGGCGGTCTATGCTATCGGTTTCCATTTGGCGCAAAATCCTTCGATGAATTGACCCAATCACGCGGAATACTGCCACATTTATCGCTAGCAGCCAAGGACATTGCCCAACCCTTCGCATCAGGCTTGCCCTAGCCTACCCGCATCAAAACGGGAGGAGCCCCAAAATGCATATCGGATGCCCAAAAGAGATCAAACCACAAGAGTTTCGCGTTGGCGTTACTCCTAATGCGGCTATCGAAGCCATCAATGCCGGTCATCAGGTGACCATCGAAACAGGGGCCGGTGCTGGTGCCGGTTTCACTGACGAAGACTATACAGCCATTGGCGCCAAAATCGTTGGCACAGCCAAAGAGGTATTCGACACCACCGACATGATCGTCAAGGTCAAAGAACCCCAAGCCATTGAGCGCAAACTGCTGCGCGAAGGGCAGATCCTGTTCACATACTTGCACCTCGCCCCCGATCCCGACCAGACAAACGACCTGATCGCAAGCGGCGCAACCTGCATCGCTTACGAAACAGTCACCGACGATCGTGGTGGCCTACCCTTGCTTGCGCCAATGTCCGAAGTCGCGGGCCGTTTGGCACCACAGGTCGGCGCGTGGACCCTGCAAAAGGCGAACGGCGGCCGTGGTGTTCTGATGGGCGGCGTGCCCGGCGTTGGCCCTGCGCGCGTTCTGGTGATCGGTGGCGGTGTCGTCGGCACCCACGCAGCCAAGATTGCCGCAGGCATGGGCGCTGATGTCACTGTTCTGGACCGGTCCCTGCCGCGCCTGCGCTATCTTGACGACGTGTTCGGCGGTCAGTTCAAAAACGCCTACGCCAATGCAGGTAACACAGCCGAACTGGCGCTTGCCGCTGACATGATCATCGGCGCGGTCCTGATCCCGGGTGCAGCTGCACCAAAACTGATCAGCCGTGCGCAACTGGCCGACCTGAAACCGGGTGCGGCACTTGTTGACGTGGCCATCGACCAAGGCGGCTGCTTTGAGACGTCCAAAGCAACAACCCACCAAGACCCTGTCTACGAAGTTGACGGCATCATGCACTACTGCGTGGCCAACATGCCGGGCGCAGTTGCGCGGACGTCGACGATCGCATTGGGCAACGCGACACTGCCGTTCATGATGGCGCTGGCAAACAAGGGTTGGAAACAGGCCTGTGCCGACGACAAACACCTGTTGAACGGTCTGAATGTTCACGCGGGCAAATTGACATATGCGGCTGTTGGCGAGGCGCTAGGCCTTGATCACATCAGCGGAGAAGCCGCACTGGCCATCTAAAACGACCCCGAAAAACCAAAAAAGGCCCGCGAATTTCGCGGGCCTTTTCCATTTCACTGATGTGAAAATTACTTCTTCAAAGCAGCCAGAATGTCAGCCAGCAGCTCTTCCTGAGTTGGGCCCTTTGGCGCCTCTGGTGCTGGTGCAGCTTCTTCTGCCTTCTTCATCTTGTTCACCTGACGAACCAGCATAAACACAACAAACGCGATGATCAGGAAGTTGATGATCGCCATGATGAAGTTACCATAGGTGAATGTTGCTTCGCCCACGGATGCAGACAGGCTAGCAAAGTCGACGCCGCCCATAAACAGGCCGATCAGCGGGTTGATCATGTCAGCCACAAGGCTACCAACGATCGCCGTGAACGCCGCACCGATGATGATACCAACGGCCATATCCATGACGTTGCCTTTGGCGATAAAGTCTTTGAATTCTTTTAGCATGGGTGTCCCCTTCAGTTACAAAATCAACCGCCTGCTCTTTTGTCAGTGCGGTTCTGCGATTTTACCTACCCCACAATTCCCCTAACACAACGGGTTTTAAGCGGTTGGTTTTCCCCGCAAATCAAACCGAGTCATTTTTGCATCGACCCTGATTGTGCAAAATCGCGCCAAGACTTGTGCGCAATCGGCGGCTATTCAGCCGTGGTTCTGCGCTATATCTGAAACCAATAACAGAATGTGCAAAGAGCCCGAACATGTCACTGCGACCCGCCATTTCCACCAGTTTAGCCCAACCAACCGTCGAGGGGGCGGGCGTCAACCTGCACCGCGCGTTCGGGTTTCACAAACCACAAACCCATGATCCGTTTTTGTTGTTCGATGACTTTCGCAACGAAGACCCCACAGGATATGCGGGCGGTTTTCCGTGGCACCCGCACCGCGGGATCGAGACGATTACCTATGTGCTGAACGGCACTGTCGAACATGGCGACAGCCTCGGCAATGTGGGCACTCTGGGCGCGGGCGATGTGCAATGGATGACCGCAGGGTCCGGCATTATGCATCAAGAAATGCCCAAGGGAAACGCAAACGGCCAGATGCACGGGTTCCAGCTATGGGCAAACTTGCCTGGCAGCCTCAAGATGACGGCACCACGGTATCAGGATGTCGAGGGCACACATATCCCCGAGGTGATCGACGACGACGGCACCCGCGTCAAAGTCATCACCGGTGAATTCTGGGGCAAACGCGGGCCAGTCGACGGCATCGCCGCCGATCCGCTGTATCTGGACATCTTTGTGCCTGCGGGCCTGCGCAAACGGTTCAAGGTCGACACCTACCGGAACACATTTGCCTATGTATTCGACGGCGCGGGCAAATTCGCCGACGCCTCCGATCCGCGCGGCGTGCTATTGGAAAAAGAAGTTATGGGAGAAGAACTGAACATCCGCGATCTTTCGGGCAACCGGACGCTGGTGCAATTCGGCACAGGGGATGAGATTTGCGTGCAAGCCGGCCCCAAAGGTATCCGGTTTCTACTGGTCGCGGGCACGCCTATTCAGGAACCTGTCGCATGGCACGGCCCGATCGTGATGAACACGCGTCAGGAACTGCAGCAGGCGTTTGACGATCTACGCAACGACAGGTTCATCAAACCTGCCGGTCACTGATCCGCATCGGCGGCACATTTGTCATATCGGAACGCATAACCGTTCCAAACCATAATGATGCCGTCGGTTTCTGCGTCCTGCATGATCATGGCCCTCTCGGTCCAGACCTGCCCCTCGCCGGAACATTCCATTGTGTATAGGGTCGCGTTCATGTTGACGACATTGACGGGGCGGGTCATGCGACACTGGCTCTCGACCCCGAAAAATATACCACCGCGGATTTCTAACGCACCGCCATCGACGCCAACCAACGAACATTCCGCATTCGCGGTTTGCTTATAAACCCCGTCATAAGGGGTTGCGACAGCCAAGGTCGGCACAATGGCCATCACAATTGCCAGCTTTTTCATCAGTCAGTCTCCGGTATTGTTGGGTCCTATATGGGGCGCTACGGCCACGTTACCACGGGAATGCGGCAAAAACGCGATCTGCACACATCTGCCGTTAACATCTGCATGGTTTTTAGGTAGCGTGGCCGAAACTGGGCGGCAAAGGCAGCGACGGGCAAATGTCAGACGAACCAATTAGCCAAGGACGGGCAGAATTGCTGACGGCACGCCGCCAGAGCATGACCCTGTATTGGATGGTGGCGCTGTTTAGCGCCTTCGTCAATTTGCTGATGCTGACTGGCCCTTTGTATATGCTCAATGTCTATGACCGCGTGCTGGGCAGCCGCAGCCTTGAAACCCTGATCGCATTATCGGTTCTGGTCGCTTTCTTATACACCTGCATGGGCCTTCTGGATTTCGTGCGCGGACGCGTGATGGGCCGGATCGGCGCCCGGTTTCAGGCCCGCATGGATCGTCGCGTTTTTGCTGCTGTCCTCAAGGCGACAACCCTGAACCGCGCACCCCGCGAGGCGGCGACAGGCCTGCGCGATCTGGAAAGCGTGCAACGCCTCATTACCTCGCCTGCGCTGATGGCAGTGTTTGATCTGCCGTTCGTACCGCTGTTTTTTCTGGGGATATTTGTTTTCCACCCCTTGATGGGGGTGCTTGCGCTGGTGGGGGCTGTGGTGCTGATCATCGTGGCCTTGATCAACCAGTTCACCACACGCGAACCACTACAAAAGGCGAATGCGACATCTTTTGCCTCCGAATCTCTGGGCGCGCAAATCCGTTCCGAGAGCGAGATGGTCCATTCCTTGGGCATGCGCGGCGCGGCGTTTGATCGCTGGCAAATGGCGCGCGGGGCTTCGCTGGATGCCACTATTTCCGCCGCCGACAAGGCCGGATCGTTTTCATCCCTGACCAAAGCGTTCCGCCTGTTCCTGCAATCGGCGATGCTGGGCCTAGGCGCTTATCTGGTGTTGCAAAACCAACTGACGCCGGGCGCGATGATTGCTGGGTCTATCCTGCTGGGTCGTGGCCTCGCGCCGGTCGAACAGATCGTCAACCAATGGGCCGTGTTCCAACGCGGACGAGAAGGCTGGCAAAACCTGTCCGTTCTACTGGGCCATGTGCCCGCCGACACAGCACGCACCGACCTGCCCAGACCCACCGCGCACCTGACCGCCGACAAGGTCACCGTGCTGCCGCCGGGCGAACAGCAAGCCGCCCTGCGCATGGTTAGTTTCAAAATTGAACCCGGCGAGGCAATCGGCGTGATCGGCACCTCGGGCGCGGGAAAATCCACCTTGGCGCGGGCACTGACCGGCGTCTGGCAACCTGCTGGCGGCAAAATCCGGCTCGATGGCGCGGCGCTGGATCAATACGATCCCGACGTTCTAGGCCAGCACATCGGCTATTTGCCGCAGCGGGTGCAGCTGTTTGACGGCACGATCAAGGAAAACATCGCCCGAATGTCGATGCAGCCAAACGACGCCAAAGTGATCGAGGCCGCGAAAAAGGCCGCAGCCCACACCATGATCCTTGAGCTGCCGGATGGCTACGACACCCGCGTCAGCGCCAGCGGCGGCCGCCTGTCCGGCGGTCAAATCCAACGCATCGGACTTGCCCGTGCGATGTATGACGCGCCTGTTGTGCTGGTTCTGGACGAGCCGAATTCGAACCTTGATAACACCGGCGGCATGGCCCTGAACCAAGCGATCCGCGCCCACAAATCGGCAGGCGGCATCACCTTTGTGATGGCGCACCGCCCCGACGCAATCCGCGAATGCGACAAACTGATGGTCATCGACCGCGGCCAGTTGACCAAATTCGGCCCCAAGGATGCGGTGCTCAAGGAAATGGTCAAGAACCACGAAGAAATCAGAAGCGGCGGCAAGCCGGCGGGTGTATCATGACCGAACAAACCCCAGAAAAGCGCTGGTCAGCACGCGGGCCGATGACATTGGGCCTGCTCGCCCTGTTGGCGCTGGTCGGCGGTTTTGGCACATGGGCCGTCAAGGCACAGATCACCGGTGCTGTCATCGCCTCTGGCCAGATCGAGGTCGACCGCAATCGCCAAGTGATCCAGCACCCCGACGGCGGCGTCGTCGATACAATCGCCGTGGACGAAGGCGATTTGGTCGCCGAAGGTGACCTGCTGATCCGGCTCGACGCCTCGGTCCTGCAATCCGAACTGGCCATCGTCGAGGGTCAGCTGTTCGAACTCGTCGCCCGCCGTGGCCGGCTCGAGGCCGAGCGTGACGGCAGCGATACAATCAGCTTTGACGCAATTTTGTCGGACGGGGATGGTCAGGCGTTGATGGACGGCCAGACCCGCCTGTTTCAGGCGCGACTGGCAAGCATCGCCCAAGCCACCGACCAGCTGACCCAGCAACGCGCCCAGATCGGCAGCCAGCTGACAGGCATTGCCGCCCAGCAAGAGGCGCTAACCACCCAAGCTTCGCTGATTGCGGAGGAACTGGAAGACCAGCAATCGCTGCTGGATCGGGGATTGGCGCAGGCCAGCCGCGTTTTGGCGCTGCAGCGCTCCCAAGCCGAACTGTTGGGCCGCAATGGCGAGCTTACCGCCGCCTCAGCCCAAGCCAGCCAGCGCATGACCGAGATCGATATCCAGATCCTCGGGCTGACCACCACCCGCCGCGAAGACGCTATCACCCGCCTGCGCGATCTGGAATATAACGAATTGGAATTCTTTGAACGCCGCCGGACCCTGCGCCAGCAGCTAGACCGTTTGGACATTCGCGCGCCTGTGTCGGGGATTGTCTACGGGCTTCAGGTGTTTGCACGCCGATCTGTCATCCGCGCGGCCGATCCGGTGATGTTCCTTGTCCCCCAAGACCGGCCACTGGTTATCGCAGCCCAAGTGCAACCCACCGACATCGACCAGATCAATCTGGGCCAAGAGGCCACACTGCGGTTTTCTGCATTTGATCAACGGCGCACGCCCGAATTGTTCGGAACAGTGACCCAAGTCTCGGCAGACGCCTTTACCAACGACGCGAACGGACAATCATTTTACCGCGCCGAGCTGCAGTTGAACGACGGTGAAATCGACAGGCTGCCCGACGGCACGATCCTGATCCCCGGTATGCCTGTCGAGGCCTTCGTGCGGACAGCTGACCGCAGTCCGATGACCTATCTTCTGAAACCGCTGGCCGATTATTTTGCCAAGGCGTTCCGCGAAAACTAGGGCCATTGCAAGCAACCGCGATGGCCGTTAGCGTCGCGCCGAACATAGCAAAGGACCCTGACATGAGCCGTATCGAAGACAAACTCGCCACCCTTGGCGTCACCCTGCCCGACGCCCCCGCACCTGCGGCCAACTATGTGCCATTCGTCGTGGACGGCAACATGGTTTATGTGTCCGGCCAGATTTCCAACAACGACGCCGGCCTGATCACCGGAAAACTGGGCGCCGACCTAACGGTCGAAGACGGGGCCGCCGCCGCGCGATCCTGTGCGGTTAGCCTGCTTGCGCAGCTCAAAGCCGCCTGCGGTGGCGACATCGACCGCCTCGATCGCGTGATCAAGCTGGTGGGATTTGTGAACTCGACCGCCGATTTCACCGATCAGCCCAAGGTGATCAACGGCGCGTCCGATTTCATGGTCGAAGCTTTGGGTGAACAGGGCCGCCATGCGCGTTCCGCCGTCAGCGCAGCCAGCCTGCCGCTGGGTGTTGCAGTCGAGATCGAAGCAATCTTTACAATCAAATGAACCTCGATCCTGTCTTTCTAAGCCGCCCGATTGCGCATCGCGCCTTGCACGATGTGACAAACGGGCGGGCCGAAAACAGCCCCAAGGCCATCGCCGCTGCGATCGCTGCTGGCTACGGGATCGAAATCGATCTGCAGCTGTCGCGCGACGGCGTGCCGATGGTGTTTCACGACTACAATCTGGACCGTCTGGCGCAGGGCACAGGGCCCATCGCCCAGTATCGTGCCACCGAATTGGCGCAGATACCGTTGCGCCATGACGGGGACGGCATTCCAACCCTGAAACAGGTGCTGGCGCAGATCGACGGACAAGTCCCCTTGCTGATCGAGATCAAAGATCAAGACGGCGAAATGGGTCCCGATGTCGGGCCGCTAGGGGCGGCCACCGCCGCAGTGCTGCATGATTACACTGGTGCCGTCGCGGTCATGTCATTCAACCCACATGCAGTGGCCGAAATGCGCGACCTGTTGCCCGATGTGCCGCGCGGCTTGGTCACTGATCCCTATGCAGCCAACGATTGGCCAACAGTGCCCGCCAAAGTGCGCGACAGGCTTGCGGGGATACCCGACTACGATACTGCAGGGTGCTGCTTCGTCAGCCACAACGTCGCCGACCTATCCGCCCCGCGCGTGACCCAATTGCGCGACGCGGGCGCGACTATCCTGTGCTGGACCGTCAAATCCGCACAGGCCGAGGCCGAGGCCCGCAAGGTGGCCGATAACATCACCTTTGAAGGCTACCTCGCTTGACCTTTTGCCAGACCCGCCCAAATTACCCCTTATGACAGACGCCGCGATTGAAATCAGCACCCACGCCAGCATCACCGGCATAGGCGCCGACGATTGGGATGCCTGCGCAGGCAGAGGTGATCCGTTCACCACCTACCGGTTCTTGCACGCGCTCGAGGTGTCAGGATCGGTCGGTGGGCGGTCGGGGTGGCAACCGCATTACCTGTCGGCCAGCCTGAACGGACAGATCATCGCCGTGGCCCCTATGTTTGCCAAGGGCCACAGTCAGGGCGAGTATATATTCGACCACAATTGGGCGCAGGCCTATGAACAGGCGGGCGGGCAATATTACCCGAAACTACAAATCGCTGTGCCATTCACGCCAGCAACCGGCCGCCGGTTTCTGACCCGTGACGGGCATGAGGCCGCAGGCATGGGCGCGTTAATGCAAGGGGCCGTGCAGATCGCGGCAGATAACAAACTGTCGTCGATCCACGCCACGTTCTGCACCGAGGCCGAGGCGCTGGCGGGCGCGCAGATGGGGCTGCTACACCGTGTCGGGCAGCAATTCCACTGGGTCAACGACGGCTACACAGATTTCGACGGGTTTCTCGCCAGCTTGTCCAGCAGGAAACGCAAATCGATCCGGCGTGAACGGGCGCGGGCTGCCGCGTTTGGCGGGCGCATCATGTCCCTGACGGGCGACCAGATCCAACCGCAACATTGGGACGCGTTTTGGGAGTTTTACCAAGACACAGGGAGCCGCAAATGGGGGCAGCCTTATCTGACCCGCGCGTTCTTTGATCTGGTCCATGACACGATGCGCGACGATGTGCTGCTGGTGCTGGCACTGCGCGACGGGCGTCCCATTGCCGGTGCGTTGAACTTTATCGGGTGCGACACGCTGTTTGGCCGCTACTGGGGCTGCGTCGAACATCACGACTGCCTGCATTTCGAATTGTGCTACTACACCGCAATCGACTATGCGATTGCCCATGGACTGGCCCGCGTCGAGGCAGGCGCACAGGGCGAACACAAATTAGCGCGGGGATATCTGCCCACCGTGACCCATTCGTTGCACTGGTTTGGCGATAGCGGGTTCAAAGACGCCGTAGCGCGATACCTAGACGCCGAGCGCGACGCCGTCGACCACGAGATCGAAGTCCTGACCAGTTACGGCCCTTTTAGAAAATCCGACCCAGAGGAACAGCAATGACCGAAAAACTATCCACCCAGACCCGCGCCGAATTGATCGACCCGCTGCTCGCAGGGGGCTGGACCATGGTCGACGGGCGCGACGCGATCCATAAAACGTATAAATTCCGAACCTTTATCCAAGCGTTCGGGTTTATGACCCAATCCGCAATTTGGGCCGAAAAGCTGAAACATCACCCCGAATGGTCCAATGTCTACAATACAGTCGATGTCACGCTGACGACGCATGATGCGGACGGATTAAGCGAGCTGGACGTCAAACTGGCCAAACGTATGGACGCGATTGCAGGGGGCTGATGTGCAGGACTTTATGAACACCGAACTGTGGCAAGGCAAAACCATAGCCGACCTATTGACGCTGGAATTTCTGGCAGGCATCGTCGGTAGCGTCATTGCGGCCATCGCGATCCTGATCGCGGGGTTCGCCATTGCAGGCTGGGCCCGCAGACGGATCATCAGGCTTAGCACAACCTACCCGCAGCTGGATCAGACCCTGTTCAATTTCTTGGGCAACATCCTGCGCTATGTGATTATCGGATTTGCATTTCTGTTCGTGCTGAACACATTCGGTGTGCAAACGACGTCATTCGTGGCGGTGATCGGTGCGGCAGGTCTGGCGATCGGCTTGGCATTGCAAGGCACGCTGTCCAACGTGGCGGCGGGCGTGATGATCATCTTCTTTCGGCCCTTCAAACTGGGCGATTTTGTGGATGTCGGCGGGGTGATGGGCACGGTCAAGGACGTCACGCTAAACTGCACCGAGCTGGCAAGCGCCGACAATGTGCAGATCATTATCCCCAACGCGCAGGTCTGGGGCAATGTCATCACCAATTATTCGGCCTATGACACGCGCCGCGCACAATGGACATTCGGCGTGGGATACGGGGCCAATCTGGCAGACGCAGAACGGATCATCCGTGACACCGTCACCGCCGACCCGCGCAGCCATGTAGACCCCGAACCGTTCATCCAAGTGCAAACCCTTGGTGGCAGTTCTGTTGATTTTCTGGTGCGGGTCTGGTGCGATCGCGGCGATTACTTTGCCTATCACACGGACATAACCCGCGCCGTAAAAGAGGCGTTGGACGCAGGCGGGATCGACATTCCGTTTCCAACCCAGACCATCATCAATCGCACAGAATAAGCCCAAGGGCCGCCGCCGGTCGCAGCGGCCCTTGGTTTCTTAGATCGCGGCCAGCAGGGTCTCGCCTGCCGAAATTTCGCATTCGCCCGGGCTGCCTTCTTCGTTCAGGATCTGGACGACGCCGTTATTAACCAGCATCGAATACCGTTTGGACCGCGCGACAAAGCCTACGGGCGGTGCTGTGAAATCCATGCCAACGGCAGTGGTGAATTCGGACTGTGCGTCGCCCAGCATCGTGATGCCTGCGTCGCCTGCGCCCGTATCCTTTGACCAAGCGGCCATCACGAACGGGTCGTTCACGGACAGGCAAATCACCTCATCCACGCCCTTGGCTTTGAACCCGTCCAGCGTGCGCATAAAGCTGGGCACATGGGCCGTAGAACAGGTGCCCGTAAACGCACCTGGTAGTCCGAAAATGACAACCTTGCGCCCTGATGTCAGCGATGCCAGTTGCACCTGCTCGGGACCATCTGCCCCCATCCGCAGCAAGGTTGCGTCGGGGATTGTATCGCCTGTCGTAATCGTCATGTGTTTTGTCCTTGATTGGAATTGCGTCTGTCGCCCCGTCACATATAGGGTCACGCGTAGCAGGTGACCAGATATTCAGAGGCAATCCACATGAGCCATCACATCGTTATCGGCGCAGGTCAGGCGGGCGCATCGCTTGTTGCCAAATTGCGCAGCGCAGGGTTTGACGGGGACATCACCCTGATCGGGGCCGAAGACGTCCCGCCCTATCAACGCCCACCGCTGTCTAAAGGCTATCTGCTGGGTGACATGACGCTAGAGCGGCTGTTCCTGCGACCAGTGGAATTTTATGCCGATCAGGACATTACCCTGCGATTGGACACGCGGGCTGTGGCCATTGATGCGGCGGCCAAGACGGTGACGCTGTCGGACGGGTCGACGTTAGATTATGACAAACTGGCCCTGACGACGGGATCCCACCCGCGGACCCTGCCCGCCGCGATTGGTGGCCAGCTGGACGGGGTATTCAGCGTGCGCGACCTGCGCGACGCGGATGCGATGTCCCCCGCCTTTGTCGCCGGCAAACGGGTGTTGATCATCGGCGGCGGCTACATCGGACTAGAGGCTGCGGCAGTCGCGGCCAAACTGGGCCTAAAGGTCACTTTGGTAGAGATGGCCGACAGGATACTGCAACGGGTCGCTTGCCCCGAAACATCCGATTATTTCCGCACATTACACAGCCACCACGGCGTCGACATCCGCGAAGGTGTGGGGCTGGACCGGCTGACGGGCACACATCACGTGACCGGTGCCATCCTTACGGACGGATCACAGCTGGACCTTGATTTCGCGATCGTGGGCGTCGGTATCCTGCCCGCGACCGCGCTGGCCGAAAGCGCGGGCATCACAGTGGACAACGGGATCGTCACCGACAGCCATGCGCGCACATCCGATCCCGACATCTATGCGGCAGGCGACTGTGCGACACTGGCATTCAAGGGTGCCCGGATCCGGCTTGAAAGCGTCGGCAACGCCATTGATCAGGCCGAGGTCGCCGCCCAGAACATGGCGGGCGGCGACGCGCATTATACGCCGAAACCTTGGTTCTGGTCTGACCAATACGACGTCAAATTGCAGATCGCGGGGCTGAACGCGGGCTATGACGCGGTCTATCTGCGCCAAACTGGCGATGCGCAATCCCACTGGTATTACCAAGGCGACACGTTGCTGGCGGTGGACGCCATGAACGACCCGCGCAACTATATGATCGGCAAGCGTTTGATCGAGGCAGGGCGCAGCCCCTCGCCCGCGCAGATCACCAACCCTGACACGGATATGAAGGCCCTGCTAAAACCATGAGGATCATCGGCGGCACCCATCGCGGCACGGCGCTGGCCGCCGTGGGCAAAGGCGACGCAGGCGCGCATTTGCGCCCCACCACCGACCGCGTCCGCGAAAGCCTGTTCAACGTGCTTTTGGGCGGCAGGTTTGACGACCCTATCACAAACGCACGGGTTCTGGACCTGTTTGCAGGCACTGGCGCATTGGGGTTAGAGGCGCTATCGCGCGGTGCCGATCATGTGACCTTTGTGGATGACGGACGGGTCGCGGGCAAGCTGATCCGCGATAATCTGGCCAAGCTGCGGCGGGCCGAGGACGCCACCTTGATCCGCACCAATGCAACCCGATTGCCCGCAGCCGGAACCGCATGCAATCTGGTTTTCCTAGACCCGCCCTACGGGCAGGGATTGGGGATCAAGGCGCTCGCTTCGGCACAAACGGGCGGCTGGATCGCGCCCGAGGCGTTGATCGTCTGGGAAGAAAGCACAGCACAACCGGCCCCCGCAGGGTTTACCACCTTGGACAACCGCCGCTACGGCGATACTTGGGTGACGTTCCTTAGGGCGGACCCATGATCCCCCAATTGGTCATTTTTGATTGCGATGGCGTGCTTGTCGATACCGAGACCCACACCGAGGTCGTTCTATCCACCTATTTCTCAACCCATGGCCTGCCGATCGCGCCGGCGGGTGTCCGCGATTTGTTCCTCGGGGGCACAATGGAAGGCGCTGGTGCCGAAGCGGCCAGACGCGGCGCCAAGTTGCCCGAAAACTGGCTGGACGAAATCTACGACGCGGTTTTTGCCGCGCTTCGCACTGGCGTGATGGTCTTTGACGGGGTGTCCGACCTGCTCGATGCACTGGATGCGGCAGGCGTGGCTGTCGCAGTTGCCAGCAACGGACCGATGGCAAAAATGAAGGTCAGCCTAGGACCATCAGGGCTATGGGACAGGTTGCATGGGCGGATCTATTCGCGCGAAGACCACGCCCCGAAACCTGCACCTGACATGCTGCTTGCGGCGTGTCGGGACAACGGCGTGACCCCGACCCAAGCGATCATGATTGACGATTCAACCGCAGGCATCCGCGCCGCTGACGCGGCAGGCATGCCCGCAATCGGGTTCGCAGCAGCCAGCAATGCGGACAAATTGCGCGCGACAGGCCATCCAGTGACATACACGATGGCACAGGTGCAAAACCTGCTTGGCCTTTAACACAAGGACGCATCGTCTTGCGTCGCCATGGGCTTAAGCCCATGGTAACCCCCGATATCAGCCGTAGGTCGGATGAAACCGGCCGGCAGGCGACAGGGTGAAAATCTCGGCCCCTTGGGCGGTGATCCCGACAGAATGCTCGAACTGTGCAGTCAGGGATTTGTCGCGGGTCACTGCGGTCCAATCGTCGGCTAGGACCTTGGTTTCAGGGCGGCCCAGATTAATCATCGGCTCGATGGTAAAGAACATGCCTTCCTCAAGAACCGGCCCTGTGCCCGCGCGCCCATAATGCAGCACATTTGGCGGGGCGTGGAACACACGGCCCAGCCCATGACCACAAAAATCGCGAACCACCGACATGCGCTGCGCCTCGGCATAGGTCTGGATAGCGTGTCCGATATCACCAAACGTATTGCCCGGTTTTGCGGCCTCGATGCCCATCATCAGACTGTCGTGGGTGACTTGGATCAGGCGCTCGGCTTTGCGTGACAGTTTGCCTGCGACATACATGCGGCTTGTGTCGCCAAACCAGCCGTCCACGATCACTGTGACATCAATGTTCAGGATGTCGCCGTCCTTGAGTTTCTTGTCGCCAGGAATGCCGTGACAAACCACGTGGTTCACAGAAATACAGCTGGCGTGCTGATACCCCTTGTAGCCAATCGTAGCCGAGGTCGCGCCTGCGTCTTCGACCCATTGCGTGATCAACCCGTCCAGCACAGCCGTTGTCTGACCTGGCACCACATGATCGGCAATATCATCCAGAATTTGTGCCGCCAGACGGCCCGCCACATTCATACCCGCAAAATCATCCGCCTCATAAATGCGAATTCCATCTTTGGTCACTCGGCCTTTGTTCGTGGTCACCTGCGTCATCCTCGTCTAACGTTGCATTTCGGGACATAAGCGATCACCCCGCCCAAAACCAGCCCCCCTATTTCGGTGGAACCATAAATGGGAGGAGGTTTCGCAGCGAAACCCCAGACGGGGAAATTTCACATTCAATTGCCATGAACCGCACCCCTGCGTTCTGGGCGGCGTGGACAGAGGCTGCGTAAGCGGGATCAATGTCAGCGGCAATCGTCACAGCGTCGCAATCGGTGCGCTGCACCAGATACAACAATCCCGCGCGATGGCCCAAACCCACCACACGCGACAACGCGCGTAGATGCTTTGCCCCGCGAGCGGATTTGACGCCGACTTGACACCAGACGTCATCGTCTTGGGCGTTCGGCCACCGGAAGGTCGCGAACCCCAAAATGATTATGCACAATAGTTGATCTCGCCTTGGGCAACGCCTTTTGTACGCTCGGATCATCGCCACACCAGGCTCTTTGCGGCCTTTGGCTGAATCTGTGTTTTGGAAGGTTCAGGAAACCTTTGGCACCCCTTCACTGGTGCATCTCGAAGGGTAAAATCTGAACTGATCAATGCCTATGCAAACGGTTCATTCATTACAGATCTGAACGCTGCGGATCCGACACCGAACGATACGAGCGTCGGTTCTTCAGATTATTTGAGCGATGATACTCCGTTCAAAACAGCCATTGGGTGATTTCCGGTCTACCAGCTCAAATCGCCACGTGGTGACGGCTGGATCAGAAACTGCAACCCTGTCTCTCGTGTCGTTGTCGAATCCAGCACCGGAAAATCTACTATCTGCCTCGGCTTGAACGACTTTGGGACACAGCTGTCCATCGCTACATTCTGCGGCAAGCACTGCCGAGCGGACTTTCCAGACCTCAAGCAATTTCGGCTGAACGACTGATGAATCGCAAACTATGACCTTTGATCGTCATACAGAATGTGATTGCAGCGATGGCGATTTTTCTAACGCATGTTTTGCGCTCTCATAGGTTCCGAACAGATGAATTTCGTCGGCGACTTTGCCCAGTCGTTCAAGTATTCGGCGCACCCGAACGTCATCAGTTGACCCTTCGAAATCGATCATAAAGGAAGAGCTGTTAAGCGTTTGACGTGAAATATAGCTTTCAATTCGAGTGACGTTGATTTCATTGTCTGCGAACCCGCCCAGCGCATTGTGCAAATTGCTGGGGCTTCCTCCTAAGTCAAAAGAAATAGTGGTGATCGGTTGAGCAAAACAATCAATTCGGGCACTTCGCTGTCGCGATAGAACGACAAAGCGCGTTACGTTCTTTTCAAAATCCTCAATCCCGTCTGCGATAATCGAAAGATCATGAATTTCGGCCACGGACCGATGCGCGATCGCGGCAAATGTGCGGTTATCTTCGCCCGCGACCTTCGCTGCGGCGGACGATGTGTCTGGTGCAGATATTGTCTTTAGTCCGTGACGGGTCAGGAACCCCCCACATTGGCTAAGGGCTTGGACATGGCTATGCACTTCAAAAATATCGGCAAGTGTTGCGCCCTTCTTACCTAACAGACAATGGTTAATTGGGACGAATAACTCGCCCACGATAAACAAACCTGAACCGGGCAGAAGCTGATGCACGTCAGCCACGCGCCCCGCGATTGAGTTCTCGATCGGTACAAGCCCGATATCGCATTCACCTGTTTGCACTGCGCTAAAAGCGTCGGCGAATGTGCAATATGATACTTGTTCGGCATCGGGAAACTTCATCTGGCATCCGATGTGAGAATAGGAACCCAGACCACCAAGGTAGGCTACTTTTTGACGTTCAGGCATCTGGATGCTCCTTTGCCTTTGAGGCACCAAGTGAGAAAGAGGATTGATCGAATGTCGCTAAAGGTGGGCTTGCAACTGGCACCACAGTCACGGCCGTAGCGCAAACGATGCCCCGCACGGCGGCCCAGGTTCCCCAAAAAATATGTCTGTCGGTGGAATCTGTCAGTGTTGCGCGGAATTCATTGTCCCAAAGATCAATTTGGATTTGATCATGCGGGATGTAATAACCGTGCGTTGGATACCATGCCTTGTAGACCGCCTCCTTGGCACTGAATACTACCCGGTCAAGCGCGATGCCGCAGTAGCGACGTGCCATGTCATTCAACATCCCAAGTTCGGGTGGCAGCGCGATGGCGGCGAGAGCCTCTGGCGACAATGGCGTATTCGGTTCGGCGTCAATACCGATGGCATCGACTTGCGTTGATTTGGCCACTGCAGCGGCCCGAAAGCCCCAGCAATGGGTCATGCTTCCTACAATTCCCGTCGGCCAAACAGGCGCACCACCCGGCCCAGGCACCAGTGGCACCGGGTCAACCCCGAGGCCCTGCAACGCCTGACGCGCGCAAGCCCGAACGGTCGTAAATTCGCGACGTCGCTTGGGAACCGCATTTGCAATGACAGCTTCTTCAACCGCAAAAAGATCACTGCCGCGGTCGACCCGCGTTTCAACGACCTGCACCATTTTGGGGAGTATCTGACGAAGTATCATTGCGGTTTTCGATCCTATTCAAACGTCGGTATTTCGCCGCGATCCCGCGCCAATAGCGCGCGGCGCATGTTCGCTGACATCAACCCATCGGCAAATGTTTCGTGTTCGTCACGCATGTGATCCCGAAGCGACCGGAACTCGCCGCCGCGCAACAACCGCTTTGCCGCTTGGTTCGTATGCGGCGCGTTGCTGGCCAGTGATGCGGCTATCGCAATGGCACGTTGATCCAATTCTGTTGCGGAAACCAGTTCGGTTACCAATCCCAATTCCAGCGCCTTGCCTGCACGGATAATTGGTTGTTCCAAAAGCATGGTCAATGCTTTGCCATGGCCAATGATCCGCGGCAATAACCACGACATGCCGCCGTCTGTTGAGGCCCCAAGCGTGCCATAGGCGAAGTGGAAACGCGTCCGGTTCTCTGCAATTCGCAGGTCACATGCAAGCGCGATCGAAAAGCCCGCGCCAGCAGCCTGGCCGTTGATCGCACCGATAACTGGAAAGGGAAGTTCATACAAACCGGCGACGACACTTGCCAAGGCAGCCGTGCGTGATGCGCAATAGGTGCGACCGAAACGATCGTCGCCAGAAAGCGCCTCTGCGAATTCGTCAAAGTCCCCGCCTAGCGAAAAATTCGGGCCTGCGCCTGTAAGCACTGCCGCACGCACCGACTTATCGGCGGCGATATCGTTCAAATGATACTGCAACGCCGTCAGCACATCACGGCCGAGGGCATTATCCGCTTCCGGTTGGTTTAATCGCAATACTGCGACGGCCCCTATTCTCTCGCATAAGACCGCCGCCGGATTATGCATGAACAATCATCCGCTGCTGAAGTGTGCAAGCCGGGCGCTTTTGCCCTTCGATATCGATGGTCAATGCGATGTTCGCCAAGACGCCGTCTGCAAATGGCTCGGCGTCTAGCAGCGTTGCGCGCCCACGTATTCGCGCGCCCACTGGCACGTGCTGGCGCAGGCGGGCCTTTTCCACCCCCGCGTTGATCATATGCGACGTTTTTGACACGCGAAACAATTCGCCCACCATGACAGGGGCCAGTGCCATAACGAATGCACCGTGAACGATTGCACCTTCAAAGGGACCCTCGGCCTTGGCCCTTCCGGGATCAAGGTGGATCCACTGATGGTCACCGGTCAGGTCGGCAAATGCTTGCACATGGTCCGTGGTTATTTTTTGCCAAGGTGTCTCGCCCAAATCACACGCACTGCGACCAGACAGATCTGATAGGTCTTTGAATTCCATTTCAATTACTCCTAATGCGCCGCTCGGGTTGCGGAACGCACGTCGTCCGCGGTAATCGCTCCGGCTTTGCCTGTCCCAGTGACGTGGATCAAATCAACACCGAGTTCCCGAGCCAGCCGGCGCACGATGGGAGATGCAGCAATGCGCTGTTGAGGTTTGCGAGGAGGCAGGCGGCGGATTAATCCCGTGTCTGCCGGAGCGCTGCTCTGGCCTACGAGATGTTGAACTTGCGGTGCATCTTGGACCGGGGCTTCATCTGTCAACACCGTTAACAACGGCGCGCCAACAAGAATGGTATCGCCAATCTTGCCGTGAATCTCGGCGACTTTTCCTGCAAATGGCATTGGCAATTCAACAGACGCCTTTGTGGTATCAACCACGAGTGCCAGTTGGTCCGCTTTGACTTCGTCGCCAATCTTAACATGGATTTCGGTCAAATCCCCTGAGGCAAGACCCTCACCCAAATCGGGTAGCATAAAGACGTGTTCTGTTCTGCTCATGATTTTTTCCTCAGAATATTTTGGCAAGCGCATCAATGATACGTTGCACTGAAGGCAAATGGTTATGCTCAAGATGCGGTGGCGGATAAGGAATATCCAAACCAGTGACCCGCTGAATTGGAGCTTCGAGGTATTCAAAGCAACGCTCCGAAAGACGGGCTGCAATCTCGGCACCAAAGCCGCCAAATCCCGATGCCTCGTGAACCACAATCCCGC